>NZ_JBEZXR010000048.1:0-70536 GCF_040638135.1 Streptomyces sp. NPDC026673
GGGACAACGCGGACATCGTCCGCCTGGCGGCGGGTCTCGAGGACCGCGTCGTCGGCGCCGCCTCTGTGTTTCGGACCCGCATGCGGCCGGTCACGGCACCCGTCGCGGTGCTGAGGGATCGCCGGTTGCCGAACACCGGCCCGCCGCGGGTAGCGCGACGGGCCGGTCCGCGGGATCGGACCACGGGGGTGCACGCCGCTCGCCCGCGGGATCCCGGTCGTGCCGTACCGGTTCCGGATCCGTGCGGGCGGTACCACGTGCCGCGGCGGATCGAACCGCGCGGCCGGGCATCGGCAGGGTGACCGAGGCGTCAGGCGTCGGCGGGGGCAGGCGCAGGGACGTTCACGCGCGGAAGGCTGCTCGACGACCGAGAAGATCGGCGACGAGATCAGGGGCATGGTCCTTGAGATAGAAGTGGCCGCCGTCGAAGGACCTCATGGCGAAGGTGGAGCTCGTCGCATCGGCCCAGGCGGCAACCGAGGCCGCATCGACATCCCTGTCCGCGCGGCCGTAGTAGGCGACCACCGGCACGTCGAGCGGGGCCCGCCCGGAGAACGCGGCCCGGTAGCGTCCGATCAGCCGGTAGTCCGCGCGGATCGACGGGATCAGCAGTTCCCAGAGCTCTTGATCGGCGAGGGTGTTCGCGTCCGCACCCCCGAGCTCGGCGATGTCCTTCCGGATCTCGGCGTCGGTCATGGTGAGCGGGTCCCGCGAACTCGAGCTCCGCCCCGGTGCCGAGGAACCGGAGACGAACAGTTCCGCCACCTGGCTGCCACCGGAGGACTGCATACGGAGCGCCACCTCGTAGGCGACGGACGCTCCCATGCTGTGGCCGAAGAACAGCAGAGGGACGTCGTCCGACGCCAGGCACGCCCGCGCCACCGGGCGCGACAGATCCGCCATGGACGCGGGCGGGGGATCCAGGAACCGGTCCTCACGACCGGGGTACCGGACTGCGGCAAGGTCCACGTGGTCGGGGACCAGGTCCGCCCAGTCCCGGAAGAAGCTCGCAGCGCCTCCGGCATGGGGGAAGCAGATCAGCCGGGCACGGGGCTCTGCCGAGCGCTTGAGCACCCGGAACCAGTCTCCGGCGAGTGCGTCGCCGTCGTTAAGTCTGGCCATCTCGACGAGGTCTGCTTCTACTCTTTGCCGTCCACCGACACCGGGCTCTCCTCCATCGCCGCGACCAGACTCCTGGGGCGCATGTCGACCCAGGAGCGTTCGACGTAGTCGAGGCATTCCTGACGCGCCGCCTCCCCGAAGACGATGTCCCACCCTTCGGGGACGTCGGCGCGGGCCGGCCAAAGGGAGTGCTGCCCCTCCTCGTTGGAGAGTACGAAGCAGGGTGCGCTCGGGTCTTCGAAGGGATGCGTCACGGCTGGTCCAGTGCTGTCGTCGGGTGGGTGCGGGCTGCGAGCCCTGACCGAGGGAGGCCGGGGCGGCGGTCAGCGGAGCTCGGCGAAGATCTCGTGCAGCAGACGACGCTCGTATGTCTCCTCGTGGTCCACCCCGCCCAGCATGTAGCCGCCGAACTTGACGTTGCCGCCGGCGTTGTCCAAGGCGATGACGCCCCGTCCGAGATCGGCCAGTGCCGCTTCGACGTCCGCCAGCTCCACTTCGGTGTTCTCCCGGATGTAGAGCTCGGAGAGCTTCCTGATGGGCAGCAGCTCGCCGTGCCACTCCCTGACGCTCGCGTGCTGTTTGAAGGCGTCACGGTACATGCGGGAGCCGGGGATGATCGCGGGCGCGGCGACGGAGATCGTCGTGATGGATCCCGCGTAGGTCTCCGCTATGGAGAGCCAGTTGTCCACTTCCTCCCTGAGCTGCCGCAAGGTGGTGCCCGGCAGGCCGAGGATCCCCGAGAGGTACATCTTGTAGTCCAGGCTCTGCGCCAGTTGCAAGGCCTCGATCACCCGGTCGGGTCCCTTGTTGATGCCCTTCGAGTTGCCCTTCAGCAGCTTGGGGTCGAAGGCCTCGATACCGACGTTCCAGGTCTTCACGAATCCCTTGCAGAGCTCGGCCGCCTGCAGGAACTCGTAGACCAGGCCGTAGGCGAGCATGAACCGCTGCCCCCGCAGGATCTCCGAACCGGCGCAGGCCTCGGCCAGCTCGTCGAGGAACGAGGAACCCCCGCCCCACTGGGCCTTCGACATCCCGAACGTGGAGTCGCCCGCGGCGTAGACGTTCGACTTCAGCTGGCCGACGAGGACTTCCAGCGTGGAGACGGCCGTGCCGACGTCCGTCGTCTTCGGCGTCAGCCCCTGGATCGAGCAGTGCAGGCACCGGCGTGTGGGGCGCCGGCCCCAGTTGCAGCCGCCGTCCAGTGGCAGGGTGACCATGCGTTTCAAGTCGTAGTGCGACGCGTACCAGACTTCGAACGCGTCGTCGTAGTGGGCTTTGAGCTGGTCCTCGATGAGCCGGTAGTCCGGGAGCATGCGTTCGGACAGGGGATACGTGGGCGCCGACTGGTTGTGGATCTCCCCGGCGCCGCCCCGGTACGCCAGCGACGGAATCCGCGAGAGGTCGATCCTCCCCTCGAGCCACGACAGCAGTCCCATCATGGTGAACGGGCCGTTGTTCCCCGTGCAGACGAAGTCCACGATCTTCGAGCCGTACGTTCCCGAGAGGACCTCGCGGTGCAGGATCCCGGGGTGGTCGTTGCCGAAGACGATCACGGCGTCGGGATTCACCCGTTTGATCTCGGCGGCGACGATGTACGCCCACATAGCGGTCGAGGAGTAGACGGTGAACGCCGCCATGTCGGGCGGATCCGCCTGGATCCTCGCCCGCACGACGTCCCAGTCGAGGTGGCTCATGTCCAGGTACTGCCAGTCCAGATGGGGGAAGCACGCGTTCTGGTAAGTGATCATCTCGACCAGCGCGGAATGCGGGTAGACCGTGCCCTCGTTCGCGTAGCGGGACTGGTCCCCCGCCTCGTCGATGAGGGCTCCTCCGCCGGAGTGGCTGCCGCGATGGGCGGACGTGAGAGGAAGCCCCACGTACCAGATGGTCCGGATCTTCTTCGCCCGCGGCTCTGAGGCCGGCTGGTCGACCGGATAGGACCAGATGTATCGGGAATCAGTGGCGGAGACCTGCTCCTCCACCGGTTCAAGGCTCATCATGACGGTCCCTCACTTTTCCGAAACACGAAACTGGTGCTCACACCGCCGGGCCGTACCGGTGGTCCGCCCGGCGGCGGCCGCCCGATCGGGCGGCCGCAGATTCTCAAATGGTCAAGCTGCGGCGCTGCGCCGGTGTCCGCAGCCGCTGCGCCAGAGCGGCGACGGTCGGCGCTTCGAAGAGATCGCGGACACCGAGGTCCGCGTCCAGCTGGGCGCGGATCGCGGCGACCAGCCTCGCGGCGAGCAACGAGTGGCCGCCGAGGTCGAAGAAGCCGTCGTCGATCCCGATCCGGTCGATGCCGAGGGCCTCCGCGAACAGCTCGCACAGCGCCTTCTCGTCGCGGGACCGCGGGGTGATGAGGGTGCCGTCTCCTCCCGCCTCCGGCGCGGGCAGCGCCGCGCGGTCCAGCTTGCCGTTGACGGTCAGCGGCAGCCGCTCCAGGTACACCACGGCCGCGGGCACCATGTAGTCGGGCAGCCGCTCACGCAGGTGGGCCCGGAGGAGGGGGGTCTCCTGTGCGCTGTCGCGTGCCGCCATGGGGCTGTTGGTGTAGATCGCCGGTTCCGCCAGGGGGACGGTCGGCTCGTATGCGGCGAGCATCCCGTCCACGCTGGAGAACAGGACGTCCACCTCGTCTACGGCCGTCGCCGACGGGGCGACCGCCACCTGGTAGCCCAGTTCGGCGCCGAGGGCGTACAGCGCCTCCGGATCGACCCCGTGCGGCGCTGCCGCCAGCAGGTCCCGGATCTCGGCGACGTCCGCTCCATGGTCGAAGGCGCGGACGGCCGCGGCCTCCTGGGCCGTCCGCCGGTTCGGCACGCCGGTCACCCTCAGCTGCTCGGGGCGTTGTTCGCGCAGCCGGGAGGCGAGGCCGGCGGCGGACGCCACGTCCTCGGACCAGCGCAGCCGGACGGGCTCCGGCGCGGTGGGGGGCACCGCTGCGCCCGCCTTGTGCAGCACGGCGTCGTACCGGTACCGGGTCATCTCGTTGTGGTGGCGGCCGCGGCGTACCTGGACGTCCACCGCGCCCACCGTCGGCTCCCGCCGGGCGAAGGCGTGGAAGAAATCCGGGGCGACGAGGAGTTCGGCCTCCAGGCTCAGGGCGCGCTCGACTGCCTGCCGAAGCCTGGCCCGGTCGTCCCGCGCGGACGCGCGACGCAGGACCACGGCGCTGGAGAGGCAGCGCAGGGACCTGGCGTCGCGGACGTCCCCGGCGAAGAGGGCCCCGCCGGGGCGGAGCAGGCTCCAGGCCTTGCCCAGCACGTCGAGCAGGTAGTCGCCGTCGGGGAAGTACTGCACGACGGAGTTGAGCACCACCACGTCGAAGTGGCCGGCCGGCAGGGTGCCGATGTCGTGGGCCGCCCGATGGCTGAGCTGGACCCGCCCGGCCAGACCGGCCCGTGCGGCCGTCTCGCGGCGCAGGGCGTCGACCGCCCGTGCGGAGATCTCGGTTCCCCAGTACTCCACGCATCCGGGAGCCAGCTGCGACAGCAGCAGCCCGGTTCCCACGCCGATCTCCAGGACGTTGCGGGGGCGCAGTTCGCGGATGCGCCGGACCGTTGCGTCGCGCCACTCCCGCATGTGGGGGAGGGGCAGGGGAGCGCCGTCGGCGTAGGTGTCGTGCCAGCCGGTGAAGTCCTCGCCGAAGGCGATGCCGCCCGTCGCCCCGGCGTCCGCGTACTGGGAGTCGAAGACCTTCGCCCAGTCGTCGACGTGTGCCATGGTGTCGGCGGGGGCCCGCAACCTGCGGCGGGGGACGACGTAGGCGACCAGGCGCCGATCGCCGGGGGAGTCCTCGCGGACGACGACCGCCGCCTGGTGCACCACCGGGTGGGCCTCCAGCGCCGCCGCGATCTCACCGGGTTCGACGCGGAAACCGCGGATCTTCACCTGTTCGTCCGCGCGGCCCAGGAACGCCAGGTCGCCCCGGTCGGTGCGGCGGACCACGTCGCCGCTGCGGTACATGCGGCTGCCGGGCGGTCCGAAGGGATCGGCCACGAAGCGCGCGGCGGTCAAGGAGGGGCGGCCCAGGTAGCCACGCGTCACCCCCGGTCCGGCGACGTAGAGTTCGCCCGCGGCACCGTGGGGCACCGGGCGCAGTGCCTCGTCCAGGACGTGGAGGCGCAGGTCGGGGATGCCGGTGCCGATCCGGCTCGGGGCGCCGGCGACGGCGTCGTCGCGGGTGAGTGCCGTGATGGTGGCGTGGACCGTGGTCTCGGTGATGCCGTACATGTTGACCAGGACGGGCGCGTCGTCGGCGTGCCGTTCGTACCAGGGCGCCAGTCTGGCGAAGTCGAGTGCCTCCCCCGCGAACACCACGGTGCGCAGGGCGAGTGGACTCCCGGTCGCGGGGCGGTCCTGGTCGGCGTGCATCAGCGGGTAGAAGGCGGACGGCGTCTGACTCAGGATCGTGACCCGCTCGTCGGCCAGCAGTTCGAGGAAGCGCTCGGGAGAGCGGCTGACGTCGTAGGAGACCACGACCAGGCGTCCGCCGTGCAGCAGCGCACCCCACATCTCCCAGACCGAGACGTCGAAGGCGTAGGAGTGGAAGAGCGTCCACACGTCGTGCTCGGAGAAACGGAAGAAGGAGGAGGTGCGGGTGAAGAGGCGGACGACGTTGTGATGGGACGCGACCACACCCTTGGGCCGGCCTGTGGAGCCGGAGGTGTAGATGACGTAGGCGGCCGTCTGCGGAGTGAGCGGGCCGTGGCGGTCCGCCGCGGTGGGCGCGGTCGCCGGACCGTGCGCCAGGTCCGCCCTGGTCCGCGGGTCCCGGAGGACCAGCGGCGGGACGTCGGTGCGCAGTGCGATCGGTTCGAGGCTGAGCAGCAGCACCGGGCGCGCGTCGTGCAGGGTGCGCTCCAGACGCTCCCGGGGGTGGTCCAGGTCCAACGGCAGATAGGCCGCGCCCGACTTGAGGACCGCGAGGACGGCGACCACGAGGTCGATCGAGCGCGGAAGGGCCAGGGCGACGACCCGTTCGGGGCCGGCGCCGTGCCGGATCAGCGCGTGGGCCAGGCGGTTGGCGCGCTCGTCGAGGGTCGCGTAGTCGAGGTGCCCGGTGCCGCAGGTGACGGCCGTGCGGCCGGGGTGCAGCAGCACCTGCGCCTCGAACAGATCCGCCAAGGTGGCGTCGCCAGCCGCGGGCGCGGGATCCGTTCCCAGTCGCCGGCGCACCGACGTGCGGTCCGACCCGGTCGTCGCCATCGCGCGTCACCTCTCTCGTCGTTCGTCCAGTGGACTGCGGTTCCGGGCCGTTCCGGTCCGGCGGAGTCGTCGCCGTACGCCGTGCGGGACCGTTGACTTCGGTTGCGGTCCGGGACGCCGGTCGGTGGCGCGTCCGCGAAAACCCGCGGCCCGTCTGCTGCTCGGTCGGTGAGATGCCTCGGTCCGCCCGATACGCCGACCGGCGGCCGGGCGGTGAAACAGGGTGACCGGCCACATGAGTTTCACGGTCGCCGGAAAACCGTAGCAGCCAATTCTCGCGGATTTCCCGGCAGGCGTCCGTCGCGCGGAATTCTCGGTGTTCGGCGTTGCGGCCAGGTCGACTGTAGCACCCTGGATAGCGGTGAATTGAGCCACCGGCCGGGCCGGACGTCCCGCTGCTTGTACGAGGTCCTGACGGCGGCCTCACCTCGGCCCGGTGCATTGCCGCACCCTGCGACCGTCGTGTGTGAAATTCACGTCAAGGGCGGCCTGGTAGCCGTCATGGACGCGTTAAGAATCGATTTGACGGATCTTCAGGAGGGTTAGGCTTTTCGTCGCCGCTGGTCATTGCCGAGTGGATGAAATTCGCCCGCGCCGTACGCGTGAGGGGAATGCGTCCGTTCTCGACGAGCAGGCCGAACGACCTCAAGGAACGGAAACGATGAACACCACAGGCGACGAGCCGCACGCATTGCTGAAGGCGCGTTTCGCGGCCGCTCGGGAAGCCTTGGCGGTGGAAACCGTCCGGTCCGCGGACAACGGTCGGGAAGGCCCTGTTCCACTGTCGGCCGTGCAGCGCAGGCTGTGGTTCCTCGCGCAGCTCGAACCGGACAGCCCGGCGTACAACGTGCCCCTGGTGCTGCGCCTCACCGGGCAGTTGGACGAGGAGGCCCTGCTGGGTGCCCTCAGGGACCTGGCGGAGCGGCACCGGGTGCTGCGCGGTGTCATCGATGCGGACGGAACCCAGCCGCTCGTGCGTACCTGCCCGGCCGCCGAGGTGCCGGTGTCGGTCAAGGACGTGGACGAGCAGGTTCTGGACGCGGTGCTGGCCGAGGAGACGGGTCGCCCGTTCCGGCTCACCGCCGAGCCGCCGATGCGGGCCGTGGTGTTCCGGTTGCCCGGCTGCTGGATGCTCACCCTGACGCTGCATCACATCGCCACCGACGGATGGTCACAGCGGCTGCTCCTCGCGGACCTGGGCTCCCTCTACGCCGCCCGGTGCGGTGACGGCGAGCCGCCGGCCCGCGCACCGCAGTACGCGGACGTGCCGACGGAAGGCGCAGAGGATCCAGTGGACCTCGACTGGTGGGCCGGGTACCTCGCCGGCCTGCCGCCCGTACTGGACGTGCCCACCGACCGGCCGCGAACCTCGGAATCGGCCTGGCCGGGTGGGGCGACGCCGGTGACGGTGCCGCCCGCGACGGCGGCCCGGCTGCGTGCCCTCGCCGTGGAGTCGGGCGCCTCCCCGTTCATGGTGGTCATGGCCGCCTGGCAGGCCCTGCTCGGCCGGCTCGCGGACACCGAAGACGTCGCGGTGGGTGTTCCCCACGCGGGACGGCACTCCGAGGCGAGCGAGGCGGTCGTCGGCTGCTTCCTCGACACGATCGTGGTGCGCACCGACCTCACGGGAGACCCGACCGGACGTGATCTGATCGCCCGGGTACGGGCCGGCGCACTGGACGCGTTCAGCCACTCCCGCACCCCGTTCGAGCGCGTCGTGGAGCGGCTCCGGCCGCAGCGGACCCTGTCGGCGACGCCGCTCTTCCAGGTGCTGCTCAACCTGTACGACGAGGTGGCCCCGCCCGCCCTGCCCGGCGTGCGGGCCGAGTGGCGGCTGGTGCAGCCGGCCACGGCCAAGTTCGACCTGAGCATGGAACTGGCCGACGGCGGGCCGGACTCCGCGCTGAGCGGCCGGCTCGAATACCGCCGCGACCTGTTCGACCCGCGCACCGCCGAGAACCTGGTGGGGTGGTTCCTCGCCCTGCTGGACGGGATGACCACCGATCCCGAACGCCCGGTCGCCGCGATACCCCTGGAACCGGCGACAGGCCCCGCCCTCGCGGGCCCGGCCGCGGAACCGTCCGCGGTGCCGGTGCACGAGCGGTTCGAACGGTGGGCGGACGAGCGCCCCGACACGATCGCCGTGACCGGTCCCGACGGCACCCTCACCTACCGCGAGCTGGAAGCGCGCGCCAACCGGCTGGCGCACCGGCTGATCGCCCTGGGTGTGGGCCCGGACCAGCCGGTCGGGATCCTGCTGGATCCCGGATGCGACTTCGCCACGGCCGTTCTCGGCATCCTCAAAGCGGGTGGCGCGTACCTTCCCATGGACACGGCCCACCCCGCCTCCCGCATCGGCGGCATGCTGCGCACCTCCGGCGCCCGGCTGGTCGTGACGGCGGGCGAACCCGCCGACCGCGTCCGCGACATGGCGGCCGTCGTCGAACCGGGCTCCGCCCACGACGTCTGGCCCGACGCACGGCCGGCCGTGGAGGTCGGCCCGGATCGGCTGGCCCACGTCGTCTTCACCTCCGGATCGACCGGAGCCCCCAAGGGCGTCGCCGTGAGCCACGGCAACCTGGCCCACTGCGTCACCGGTCTGACCGCTCGCATGCCCCAGGTGGCGGGCGGAACCTTCGCGATCGTGTCCACGGTCGCCGCCGACCTCGGGCTCGCCTGCCTGTACGGAGCCTGGCTCACCGGCGGCACGCTCCACCTGCCGGACCGGGAGACGGCCACCGATCCGAGGGCCTTCGCCGCGTATCTGACGCGACACCAGGTGGACGTCGTCAAGCTCGTACCGAGCCACCTCACCATGCTCGCCCGCCACGGAGACCTCGCCGACGTCCTGCCCGCGAAGCTGCTGATCCTCGGCGGGGAGGGCTGTCCGTGGTCCCTGGTGGAGGAGGTCCGCCGGCTGCGGCCGGACCTCGCCGTCCACACTCACTACGGGCCCACCGAGACGACCATGATGTCGCTGATCTGCGACGTGGACGACATCCCCGAGGAAGCGCGCACCGGTCTGGTGCCGCTGGGCCGCCCGCTGCCCAATGTCACCGGCCTGGTCGTGGATCGCTCCGGCCGGCCCCGGCCGGCGGGTGTCCCCGGTGAACTCCTGCTCGGTGGCCCCGGCGTGTCCCGCGGCTACGTGGGACGACCGGACCTGACCGCCGAACGGTTCGTGGACGGCCCGGACGGCGGACGCTGGTACCGCACCGGCGACCTCGTCCGGCTGCGCGACGGGGGAGTCGTGGAGTTCCTCGGCCGAACCGACGACCAGATCAAGGTCCGCGGCCACCGGGTCGAACCCGGCGAGGTGACCGCCGCACTGCGGGCACTGCCCGAGGTGGCCGACGCCGTCGTGCTGCCCGAGGGGGACGGGGACCAGCGGCGGCTGGCGTGCTGGGTCGTGCCCGCACCCGGCCACACGCCTCGGGTGGACGCGATCCGTTCCCGGCTGCGGGAGTCGCTGGCCGAACACATGGTGCCGGACTCCATCGTCGTGGTGACCGGTATCCCGCTCACCCCCAACGGGAAACCCGACCGGGCGGCCCTGCGGGAGGCGCCGAGGCCCGCCGAGGCCGAGGCAGCCCCGGCTGCACCGAGCACCCCCGCCGAGCGGGCGGTGGCCCAGGTGTGGACGGCAGTGCTCGGCCTGCCCCGGGTCGGCGCGACGGACGACTTCTTCGCGCTCGGTGGCCACTCCTTCGCGGCCACCCGGATGGTGGGCCTGCTGGCCGAGGCCACCGGCTGCAAGCTTCCGGTGCGCGTCGTCTTCGAGCACCCCGTGCTGCGCGACCTGGCCGCAGAGCTGGAACGCCGTACCGTCGGGACGGTGGTGTCCGGGCCCGTGCCGAGGCGCCCGGATCCCGCCGCGCCGGTACGGCTCACGCCCGCGCAGGAACGACTGTGGTTCCTGTGGCGGCTGCGTCCCGACAGCGATGCCTACAACACGAGTGTGGCGCTGCGGCTGAGCGGCCCGCTCGACGTGGCCGCCCTGCGTGCCTCGCTGCACGAACTCGGCGCGCGCCACGAGGTGCTGAGCACCGTCGTCGCCGAGACGGAGACCGGTCCGGTGGCCGTGCGGGTCGCCCCCGGGTCGCTCGCGATGCCCGTCGTCGAGGTCGCCGCGGAAGGGGTCGAGGCCGCGGTGCGGGCCGAGATCTCGCGCCCGTTCGCCCTGGACGGCGAACCGCCCCTGCGGGCGTTGCTCCTGCGCGGCTCGGCGGCCGAGCACATCCTCGTGCTGACGGTTCATCACATCGCCGTCGACGCCTGGTCGTGGTCGACCATCGTGGACGACCTCTCGGCCCTGTACGAGGCCCGGCGCGGCACCGGACCGGCTCCGGACGCACCCACCGTCCAGTACGCCGACGTCGCCGAATGGCAGCGCCACGGGCGCGACCGCGAAGCCGCGGACGCGGAACTGGACTGGTGGACGGCGCACCTGCGCGGTCTGTCCCCGCTCGCCCTCCCGGTGGACCGGCCGCGCGGACCGGAGGCCGGCTGGTCGGCCGCGTCCGAGCCGGTCGTCCTGCCCGCGCCGCTGGCCGCGCGACTGCGGAAGGTCGCGGCGGAGCTGGACTGCACCCCGTTCATGGTGCTGCTCACCACCTGGCAGACGCTGCTGGCCCGACTCGCCGGCACCGAGGACGTACCGGTCGGTGTACCGGTGTCCGGACGCACCCAGCCCGGCACGGAGCGCATGGTGGGCTGCTTCGCCAACACGCTCGTGCTGCGCGGCGACCTGTCCGGCGACCCCACGGTCGGACAGGCACTGCTGCGGACGCGGGCCCGGGTGCTGGCGGCCCTCGACCACGCCGAGACGCCCTTCGAGGACGTCGTGGGGCGACTGCATCCGGAACGCGACCCGGACTCCACACCGCTGTTCCAGGCCATGCTCAACGTCATCGACCTGCCCCTCCCCACGGACATGTTCGCCGACGTGGCCGCGACGCGGATGGACACGCCGAGGACAGCGGCGCAGGCCGACCTCGCGCTGGCCCTGGCCGACGACGGCACCGGGTTCGCGGGCACGCTGACCTATCGGACCGGTCTGTTCGACCAGGCCACCGTGCGGCGCTGGGCGCGCTGGTTCCTCGCACTGCTCGACGCGGTGCTCGACGCGGTGCTCGACGCGACGGACCGGCCGATCCTCGCGCTCGACCCGCTGTCCGCCGGGGAACGCGCGGAACTGCGTTCGGCGGCGACCGGCCCGTCACTGCCGCAGCAGCGCCCGGCCACGGTCGTCGCCGCCGTTCTCGAGCAGGCGCGACGCAGGCCGGACGCGGTCGCGGTCCTCGCCGCCGACGGCGCGGTGAGCTACGCCGAACTGGCCCAGTGGTCCGGGCGGGTGGCGGCCGCCCTGGTGGCGCAGGGTGTCCGGCCGGGTGAACCGGTCGGGGTCTGCCTCCCACGCGGCCGGCTGCTGCCCGGAACGCTGCTCGCCGTCCTGCGGGCGGGGGCGGCGTACCTGCCGCTGGACCCCGAGCACCCGACCGCCCGGCTGTCCGGGCTGGCCTCGGACGCCGGGGTGCGTGTGGTCGTCGCCGGCGGCACGGCTCTCGCCGCGGCGCGTGCGGTGCCGGGGGTCACCGTGATCGACGTGGACGAGGCCGCGAAGACGACGGCCCCTCCCGCCGAGCTGATGGAGCCGGAGGCGCGGCAGACGGCGTACGTCCTGTTCACCTCCGGCTCGACCGGCCGGCCGAAGGGCGTGCAGGTGACCCATGCGAACCTGGCCGCCTTCGTCGCCGCCCTGTCGGCGAGTCCCGGGATGACGGAGGACGACGTCACCCTCGGTGTGGTGCCGTTCACCTTCGACGTGTTCGGCTACGAACTGTGGGTGACCCTGGCCTCAGGTGCTCGACTGGCCCTCGCGGACCGGGACACCGCGGCGGACGGCCACGGCCTGGCCGCGTGGATGGAGCAGACCGGCGTCACCGTTGCGACGGCGACGCCGACCGCGCTGCGCATCCTGATGGCGGCCGACTGGCCCCGCCGGCCCGCGCTGCGGGTGATCAGCATCGGCGAAGTGCTCGACCCGGCGCTGGCCCGGGGACTCGCGGGGCGCGTCGGCGAGCTGTGGAACGCCTACGGGCCCACCGAGACGACGATCTACTCGACCATCGCGCGCGTCGACCGGCCGGTCGGAGACGAACCGGTGCCGGTCGGCGGCCCCATCGCCGGAACCCGGGTGCACGTCGTGGACCGGCGGGGGCGGCTCACGCTCCCCGGCGTCACCGGCGAACTGTGGATCGCCGGCGCGGGTGTGGCCCACGGCTACCTCGGCGGGTCCGGCCTCACCGAGGAACGGTTCGTCACCGGTCCGGACGGCGAGCGCTGCTACCGGACGGGTGACCTCGCAAAGTGGCACGGCCGCACCCTCGAGTACCAGGGCCGGACGGACAACCAGGTCAAGGTGAGCGGACACCGCATCGAACCGGGTGAGATCGAGGCCGTGCTGCGCCGCCATCCGGAGGTCGCCGACGCCGTCGTCACGGTGGTGGGCCGGGAAGGCGAGCGGCAGTTGGCCGGCTACGTCGTCACCCGAAACAGTGGCCGCCGGACCGAGCCCTTCGAAGAGCATCTGCGGGCCACGCTGCCCGCGTACATGGTCCCGCGCCGGTGGATCGTCCTCGACGCGCTCCCCACCACGGCGAACGGAAAGGTCGACCGTGCCGCGCTGCCCGCGCCCGACGTGGCAGAGCCGACGGCGGTGGCCCCCATGTCGCCGATGCAACAGCTCGTGGCGAGGATCTGGGCCGAAGTGCTCCACGTGGAGGAGATCGGCCCCGAGGGCGACTTCTTCGCGCTGGGCGGCACGTCGCTGTCCGCGACCCGGATGCTGGGGCGGCTGCGCGACGCGCTGGGCCAGCGAGTGCCGGTGCGGACCCTCTTCGACCGGCGGGTGCTCGCGGACTTCGCCGACGAAGTGGAGCGGACGATCCTGGAGCGCCTCGCCGCCGAGCAGGGCGAAGGACCGGCATGACGGATCGGGCCAGAGCCGTGTGCCGGCGGAGAACGATCCTGAACGCCCGAGGAGAGCAGGAATGACGACGACCCCTCCCGTGATCATGGTGGGATTCGCCTGGGTGGCGGTGGCCGCCATCGGCGTGTTCCAGCCCGACGCCTCGGTGATCCTCATCGAGGAACCGGAGACCATCCACGACCGCGACCTGCGATCCCAGCTCAAGGACGCGGCGGTGATCCGTGAAGTGGTCGGATGGGAGTACCAACTCGACGGTACCGCAGACGAGTTCTTCAACGCCCATCCCGATCTCGCCCCGGCCGCGATAGCCCCGGCCGTCGAGTACGCCACTCCGTTCGCCGCGCGGCTCGCCGAGCGCTACGGCCTCCCCGGAGCCGGGCTCGGCGCAGCACGACTGCTGCGCGACAAATCGCTGCTCCGCAGGGTGACCCGGGCGGCCGGTATCCCCAACCCCGAGTCCCGGGCCGTCGACAGCGCGGAAGAGGTACGAGCGTTCATGACGGCCCACCCGGGCCCGGCGATCCTCAAGCCGGCCGACCGGGTGGGGTCCCTCGCCACGTACGTCCTCCGGTCCGCCGACGAGATCGACGCGGCCTGGGCGCAGTGCGTCGAGGAGTGCCGCACCCTGGACGTGAGCGTCTCGGGGCCGGACCGGTCGGCCGCCGTGCGGATGCTCGTCGAACGCTTCGTCCAAGGGCGCGAGTTCAGCGTGGAGTTGCTGGTGTCGTCCGGCCGCACGCTGTTCGCCAACGTGACGGAGACGGAGCTGTACCCGGGCCCCAGGCCGGTCGAGCGCGGAAAGCTGACGCCCGCCGACATTCCCGAGGAGCTCGAAACGCGCCTGCGTGAGCAGACCGAGGCGGTCGTGCGCACGGTGGGTTTCGACACGGGCCTCGTCTGCTGCGAGTGGATCGTCGAAGCGGGCACGCCCTACCTGGTCGAGTGCGCCGGACGCCTGCCCGGCGACCGCATGGTCGATCTGATCGAGTGGGCCTACGACACGGAGTTGTTCCGCGCGTACTGGAACCTCCACAAGGGTGAGATCCCGACGCCCCCGCTACCGCGGCGGGCCGGGCGCTTCGCGGCGGTCCGCTTCCTGCACGCCGGGCCCGGCGTGGTCGACACGGTCGGCGGGCTGGAGGAGGCGTATGCGGTACCGGACGTCATCCACTGCGGCTTCCTGGTGGAGCCCGGCACACGGGTCTACGAGCTGCGCCATTCGATGGACTGCGCCGCGTTCGCCATCAGCTGTGCGGCGACTCCGGACGAGGCCGTACGCAGGGCGGAGGAGGCGGTGAACCGCCTGCGGATCACGATGCGGCCCTCGCCCGGAACGTACGGATCATGAGGTTTTCCCGGGCGGCCATCGGATGCGCCCGCGCGGTCCGGGTCAACTGACCCGGAACCGGCGCGTGGGGTGTCTCCGCATCACTCCGGATTCCGGAGGAGAGACGCCCCCTTCACAAGAGTTCACAGCACAAACGCCGACCGGACATCGACACCGGGCACCGGACCGTCACGGGCGGAGAAGCCCCGGTGACGTCGTGCCGATGAGGCGGCGTCGTCCGGACCACCGGCCGGCGGCGGTCGGCACCTTGAAGGAGGATGGACACCATGGGAGCTGGGGCTCTCGGTGAAGGCTCGCTGGCGACCGCGGACGATGTGCGGACGCGCTCCCGCGAGCTGCTGGAGCGGCGGCTGGCGGCGGCACTCGCCAAGCCCGCCGACACGCTGCCACGCCGCTCCGACCCGTCCGCGGCGATCCCGCTCACGTCCGCACAGACCAGACTGTGGTTCCTCGAGCAGCTCGGCACCAGTGGTTCCGCGTTCCACTCCCGCGTCGTGCTGCGGCTGCGCGGTTCCCTGGACGAGCAGGCCCTGTTCGGTGCCGTCCGGGAACTGGCGCAGCGCCACGAGGTGCTCCGCAGCCGGATCGAGGAACGGGACGGGGAACCCGTCACCGTCGTGGGCAGCGCCGCGGACGTACCGGTGACCGTCGAGGACGTTCCGGCCGATCACCTGGACGCGGCACTCGCGGCGGAGGCCGACCGGCCCTTCGACCTGGCACGGCGGCCGCCCATGCGCGCCGCGCTGCTCCGCAGCGGTGACGCGTCGACACTTGCCCTGACATTCCATCACATAGCGATCGACGGCACGTCCCTGGGCGTGATCCGTGCCGAACTCCCCGTGCTGTACGCCGCCATGCTCGGACTCGCCGAGGCCCCGCCGTCTCCGGAGCAGCACACCGACTACGCCGCGTGGCAGGCCTCCCGTCCGGAGCAGAACGACGACGTGGACTGGTGGGAGGAGCGACTGGCCGGTCTCGCACCTCAGTTGGACCTCCCTTCCGACCGGCCCCGGCCCGCGATCGCGAGCCCTGCGGGCAGCGAGGTCGACCTGGCGATCGCCGGCGACCGGGCCGAGCGGGTCCGGGCGGTCGCCGCGCGGACCGGCTGCACCCCGTTCATGGTGTTCCTCGCGACCTGGCAGGCCTTGCTGTCCCGCATGTGCGCCACCACCGACGTGCCGGTGGGCGTGGTGGAAGCGGGCCGCCGCCATCCCAGTACGGACGCCATGGTGGGCTGCTTCATCAACACCGTCGTCATGCGCACCGACCTGTCCGGCGACCCGACGTGGGCGCAACTGCTGCAGCGGACCAGGGAGGTGGCGCTGGACGCGTTCGCCCACGCCGACGTGCCGTTCGAGCGGGTGGTCGCGCGGCTCCGGCCCGACCGCAGCGCCACCTCCGCCCCGATCGTCCAGACGCTGTTCAACTTCCTGGTCCTGGACGACGAACCGCCGGCCTTCGCGGGCCTCGAGGTGACCTCGCTGAGCCCACCGGTGCTGTCCGCCAAGTCCGATCTCCACCTCACCCTTGCGGAAGGACCGGCCGGCTTCACCGGCACCCTGAACTACCGCAGCGACCTCTTCGACGAGGAGACCGTCCGGGACATCGCGTCGTGGTACGGGAACCTGCTGGCGCAGCTGCTGGACGACCCCGACGGGCCCGTGGGCGCCGCGGCGTTGACGCCCGACGCCGCGCCGGAACTGCGCGGCCCGGTGCGCGAGGAGGCACCGCGTACCCTGCACCCGCTCGTCGAGCGGTGGGCGGACCGCACCCCCGACGCGCTCGCCGTGGTGGCGCCCGACGGACGCCTCACTTACGGGGAACTCGATCGCACCGCCAACCGCATCGCCCACGCCCTGATCGCCGCCGGAGTCACCTGCGACGAGCCCGTCGGCGTACTGCTGGAGCACTCGGTCGCCCTGCCCGCCGCCCTGCACGGCGTCCTGAAGGCGGGTGCCGGATACGTGCCGCTGGACGCCATGTACCCGGCGAGCCGGATCGTCTCGATCCTGGAGACCGCCGAGGTCCGCACGGTCGTGACCGTGCGGGAGTTCGCATCACTCGTTGAGGGCGACGGCAGGCACGTCGTGGTACTCGACGATCCCACGACGCTCCGGGACCATCCCGATCACCGGCCCGACGTGCCGGTGCGCCCCGGACACCTGCTGCACGTCATCTTCACCTCCGGGTCCACCGGTACGCCCAAGGGCGTCTCCGTCGAGCACGGCAGCGTGACCGACTACCTGGACGGCGTCCTGGAACGGCTGGGCCAGGACGTCCACGGCGGCCTCTTCGCCGTGATGTCCACCATCGCGGCCGACTTCGCCCACACCTGCTTCCACGCGGCCCTGACCACCGGCGGCACCCTCCACTTCGTGGCACGCGAGACGGCCATGGATCCCGTGGCCTTGGCCGGCTACCTGGCCGAGCACCCCATGGACGTCATCAAACTCGTCCCGAGCCACTTCGAACTGCTCGCGGCCCACGGCGACATCGGCGCCGTCCTGCCGCGCAAGCTGCTGATGTTCGCCGGCGAGGCGCTGCCCTGGTCCATCGTCGAGCGGGCCCGAGCCGCCCGCCCGGAACTGCGGGTGCAGAACCACTACGGGCACACCGAATCCACCATGGTCCGCATGGTCTGCGACGTCGACGACGTTCCGGAGGGCCTGCGCAGCGGCATCGTCCCGCTCGGCCGCCATCCGGTGCCCAACACCATGGGCTTCCTCGCCGACCGGGACGGCCGCCCGCTGCCCGCGGGCATACCGGGGGAGTTCCTCGTCGGCGGCCCCGGAGTCGCCCGCGGCTACATCGGCGCACCGGAGCTGACCGCGCAGCGGTTCGTCACCGTGGACGGGCAGCGGCTGTACCGTTCGGGCGACGTCCTGCGGATGCGCCCGGACGGCTGGGTGGAGTTCCGCGGCCGCGTCGACGACCAGGTGAAGGTGCGCGGCTACCGGGTGGAGCCGGGCGACGTCGCCGAAGCCCTGCGCGCGCTGCCGGGCGTCGCCGAAGCGGTCGTGCTGCCCGTCGGCGAAGGACAGCGCCAGGCCCTGGCGGCCTGGGTCGTGCAGAACCCCGGAAGCCCGCTGGACTCCCGCGAGCTCCGCACCGGGCTGCGGGACCGGCTGCCCGAGTACATGGTGCCCGCCTCCCTCACGGTGCTCGACCGGTTCCCCCTGACACCGAACGGCAAGGTCGACAGGGCCGCCCTGCCGCGCCCCACCGCGCAGGACGCCGACGAACGCGTGCCGCCCCGCACCCGTACAGAGCACCACCTCGCCGAGGTGTGGGCACAGGTCCTCGGACTGCCCGGCATCGGGATTGACGACGACTTCTTCGCGCTCGGCGGCGACTCGTTCACCGCGGTCCGCGCCGTACGGGCCTGCGACCCCGGGCTGCGGGTGATCGACATGTTCACCCGGCCCACCGTCCGTGAACTGGCCGCGCACCTCGACGCGTCCGACACCGGGCGGGGCCGTCTGCTCCACCGCCTGAGCGGGTCGCGGAACGCCGCGGCCACCGTGGTCTGCTTCCCGTACGGAGGCGGGTCGGCGGCCGTCTACCAGCCGCTCGCCGTGGCACTCCCGGACGATCTGGCCCTGCTCGCCGTCGAGTTGCCCGGACACGATCCCGCGCGCCCCGCCGAGGAGTTCCTGCCCCTCGACGAGCTCACCGAACGGCTCGCCGAGGAGATCCGGGCGACGGTCGCCGGGCCCGTCCTCGTCTACGGGCACTCCGTGGGATCGGCCGCCGCCGTCGCGCTCGCCCGCAGGCTGGAGGCCGGCGGACGCGAGGTGCTCGGCGTGGTCGTGGCGGGCAACTTCCCCTCCGCGGGCCTGCCGGGACGGGTGGCCGCCTGGGCCAACCGCGTTCTGCCGCTGGAGCGCTGGGCCTCCAGCCGCCACTACCGCGACATCCTCCGCACGACCGGCGGAATCCTCGATGACATGGACGACACCACCACCGAGACCGCCCTGCGGGCCATGCGCCACGACTCGACGCAGGCCCGGGCCTGGTACGGCCGGGAGCTGGCCGCGCCGCGCGCCGCCCTGAAGGCGCCGGTCCTGTGCGTGGTGGGCGAGGCCGACCACTCCACCGAGCTGTACCAGGAGCGGTACCGCGAATGGGGTGCCTTCGCCGACCGGGTCGAGCTCGCCACCCTCCCGAAGGCGGGCCACTACTTCCTGCGTCACCAGGCCGGCGCCCTCGCCGCCCTGCTCAAGGAGCGGATCACGGACTGGACCGCCGGGCGCCTGCCAGAACCGGTCGCCGCGGTCCCGGTACGGCCCTCGGGTCTGCGCCCCTTCCACACCGTCGCCGCCGGGCAGTTCCTGTCCATGCTGGGCGGCAGCCTCAGCATGTTCGCCCTCGGCGTATGGGCCTACCAGCGCAGCGGCCGGGTCCTGGACCTGGCCCTCGTCACCATGCTCGCCACGCTCCCCGCCGTACTGGCGACACCCGTCGGGGGAGCGGTCGCCGACCGGGTGGACCGCCGCCGCGTCATGCTCGCGGCGGACGGCACCAGCGCGCTCGCCATGGCGGCGCTGGCGGTGCTCCTGGCCACGGGCCGGACGTCCCTGGCCGCCGTGTGCCTCATCGTGACGATCACGTCGATCGCGACGGCCTTCCACCGGCCCGCGTATCTGGCCGCCACCGCCCAGCTGGTGCCCAAGCCCTACCTGCCGCAGGCCAACGCCCTCGTGGGGCTCGGACTCGGTTTCGCCGGTGTCGTCGGACCGCTGCTCGGCGGCGCGCTCGTGGCCCTCGTCGGAGTGTCCGGCGTCGTCGGAGTGGGCGTATGCGCCTTCGCGGCGGGCATCGGGTCCCTGCTGGCCGTCCGTTTCCCCGACCGGATGTTCCGGCGGCAACGCGAGTCCTTCGGTCAGGCCCTCACCGGCGGCTGGCGGTTCATCGCGAGCCGTAGGCCGCTGCTCCTGCTGACCGGCTTCGCCGCGGTGCTGAACCTCTTCGCCTCGACGGTGTTCGTCGCGGTGCAGCCGCTCGTGCTGTCCTTCGCCGGAGTCCCGCAGCTCGGCCTGGTGACGACCCTGGGCGGACTCGGCGGCGTGGTCGGCGGTCTGCTGATGATCCCCTGGGGTGGGACCCGGCGCCGGGCCACCGGCATGATCGGCGCCACCCTCGGCGTCGGCGCCGGCACCGTCCTGATGGGCGTGCACGCGTCACTGCCCGTCGTGGCGATCGGCCTGGCGCTGCGGATGGGCGCCATGGCCGTGATGAACGCCCACTGGCTGTCGATCATTCAGGTCAAGGTCGGGCAGGAACTGCAGGGCCGGGTCCTGGCCACCAACGTCATGCTCGCGCTCGCCACCCAGCCCGTGGGCTTTCTCGCGGCGGGCCCGCTCGCCGACGGCGTCTTTGCGCCACTCCTGCGGGGGCATCCCGGGCTCGGCGGCATGCTCGGCAGCGGCCCCGGACGCGGCATGGCCCTGCTGCTCATCGTGTGCGGGCTGTGCATAGCCGTATGGGGCGCCGTCGGACTCCTGTACCGGCCGCTGCGGAGGCTGGAGGACGACCTGCCCGACGCGACACCCGGTGCCGAGACCGAACACGACCTGGACCTCGTCCAGGAGCAGGCGGACGCCCGGTTCGCCGCCATCCGGAGCAAGGGCTGAGTCGACCGTGGTGTGAGCCTCTCCGCGGAAGCGGTCCAGCCGGCAGTACCCCCCGTGGCCTCGCCAGAGCCACCCAGCCAGACATGAGGAACAGAACGTGCCCGTGCACGACAACCCCAGCCGCACACCGGGGCGGGAGCCCGCCGAACCCATCGCCGTCATCGGCATGGCCGGCCGGTTCGCCGGCGCCGACACCGTCGACGAGTTGTGGGAGCTCCTGCGCGACGGCACCGACGCGATCACCGAGATCCCCGCCGACCGCTACGACGTCGACGCGGTCTACGACGCGACCCCGCGCACCCCCGGCCGCACCGTCAGCCGGTGGGGCGGATTCGTCCGGCAGGTCACGGACTTCGACGCCGGCTTCTTCGGCATCTCCCGGCGTGAGGCCGACAAGATGGACCCCCAGCAGCGGCTGCTGCTGGAAGTCGCCTACGAGGCCCTGGAGGACGCGGGCGTCCCGCTGGCCGCGGTGGCCGGCTCCGACGCGGGCGTCTACATCGGCCAGATCAGCGACGACTACTGGCACGCCCAGCGTGCCGCACGTGACCACTACGACCTGTACGACATGACGGGAGGCGGCCTCCGCGCGCCCATGTCAGGGCGGCTGTCCTACGCCTTCGACCTGCGAGGCCCCAGCATCACCGTCGACGCGGCATGTTCATCAGGCCTGGTGGCGGTGCACCATGCCGTTCAGGCCCTCCGCCTCGGCGAATGCCGGCTGGCCGTTGTCGGCGCGGTTCATCTCGTTCTCCAGCCGGACGCAGGGGTCGCGTACTCCGGCGCGGGCATGCTCGCCAGGGACGGCCGCTGCAAGTTCGGCGACGCGTCCGCGGACGGCTTCGTCCGCAGCGAAGGCGTCGGCAGCGTGATCCTCAAGCCCCTCGCCGAGGCGCTTGCCGACGGGAACCGGATCCGGGCGGTCCTGCGTGGCTCCGCGGTGGGCAACGACGGCCGGTCCGGCGGATACATGATCGCCCCTGGGGTCAAGGGCCAGCGCGACGTGCTCGAGCGCGCCTATGCCGACGCGGGCGTGCATCCGGCCGACGTGGACTACGTGGAGGCACACGGCACCGGGACCGCCGTCGGCGACCCGGTCGAACTCGAAGCGCTCGCCGAGGTCCTTGGCAAGGACCGGCCCGCCGATCGTCCCGCCCTCGTCGGATCGGTCAAGACCAACATCGGGCACACCGAGGCGGCGGCGGGCATCGCCGGCCTCATCAAGGCCGTCCTCTGCCTCGAAAAGCGCGTCGTCCCCCCGAGCCTGCATTTCAACGAGCCCAACCCGGCCGTGCCCTGGGCGACGCTTCCGCTGACCGTCGCGACCCGGAACACGCCGCTGCCCGACGCCGACCGGCCCGCTCTGGCGGTCGTCAACAGCTTCGGCATCTCCGGCACCAACGCCCACCTCGTGCTGGAGGAACACGTGCCCGCCGCGGAGCCCGTCGGCGGAAAGGCCACGGACCGCGCGGAACTGCTCACCCTCTCCGCCGCGACACCCGAGGCCCTCACCGAACTCGCGGGCTCCTACGCGCGATTCCTCACGGCCCCGAGCGGCCGCTCCCGCCCTCTGCGCGACGTCTGCCACAGCGCGGCGCTGCACCGCTCCCACCTCGACGCCCGGTTGGCCGTTCCGGTCGCCTCGCACGAGCAGGCCGCACGGGCACTGACCGCTTTCGCGCAGGGGGAGCCCGACCCCTCCCTGTCCTACTCGGAGGACACCGATCCCGCGCAGCGCCCCAGGGTCGCGTTCGTCTTCCCCGGCCAGGGCTCCCAGTGGATCGGCATGGGCCGCGAACTGCTCGACGGCGAACCGTCCTTCGCCCGCGCCATGCGGGCCTGCGACGCCGCCATCCGCGCCGAGACCGGGTGGTCCGTCATCGAACTCCTCCAGGACGGCCCCGCGGACCGCTTCGCCGAACTCGACGTCGTCCAGCCCGCGCTGTGGGCGATGGAGATCGCCCTGGCGGAGGTCTGGCGCTCCTGGGGCGTCGAACCCGACGTCGTCATCGGCCACAGCATGGGCGAATCGGCGGCCGCCTACATCGCGGGAGCCCTGAGCCTCGAGGACGCCGCGGCCGTCATCTGCCGCCGCAGCCGGATCGCCAAGCGCCTCGCCGGGCGTGGTGCCATGGCCGTGGTCGCCCTGCCCGCCGACGAGGCGGGCCGGGCCCTCGCGGGCCACGAGGACACCGTCTCCGTCGCGGCCGCCAACAGTCCGTCGTCGACGCTGCTCGCAGGAGACGTGGACGCCCTGGCAGAGGTCCTGGTGGGTCTCGACGCACGGGGGATACCCAACCGGCTGGTCAAGGTCGACTTCGCCTCGCACTCCCCGCACATGGACGTGGTCCGTGACGGCCTGCTGGAGGCGCTGAAGGGCCTCGCCCCGCGCCGTGCGGTCGTCCCGATCCACTCGACGCTCCTCGGCGAGGTCATCGACGGCTCGGGCATGGACGCCGATTACTGGGCGCGCAACATCCGTGAGGCCGTCGACTTCGTCGGCGCGGTGCGTCACCAACTGGACTCCGCCGAGACCGTGTTCATTGAAGTGAGCCCCCACCCGGTACTGGTCAACGCCATCAAGGAGACCGGTCGCGCGTCGGGCCGCGACGACACCACCGCCGTCGGCTCCCTCCAGCGCGACGAGGACGAACGCTCCGCCCTGCTGACCGCCGCGGGGCGCCTGCACACGGCGGGGGTGCCGCTGGACCTCACCGCCATCGTCGACGGCGGCCGGTACGTTCCGCTGCCCGGCTACCCCTGGCAGCGCACCCGGCACTGGCTGCCCGAGTCCGCCGCCGCTCCGAAGCCCGCGCGGCCCGAGCCGGAAACCGCGCCCGGCCACCCGCTGCTGGGAACCCGCACGACGGCCGCCGGAGACACCCGCACGTGGGAGGGCCCCCTCGATCCGCACCGCCACGCCTACCTGGCCGACCACCGGATCCAGGACACGGTCGTCGTGCCCGGCACGCTCTACCTGGAGCTGCTCACGGAAGCCACCCGCCGGATCCTCGGTGACGGACCGGTCGCACTGACCGACGTCCGCTACCGGCAGGCCCTCTACCTCGACGGGAACGGCCCGGCCCCCACCCTGAGGGTGAGCGCCGTCCTCGACGCGGAGCGGGTCGCCCTCCAGGTTCACGGACGACTCACCGACGACGCCCCGTGGGTCCTGCACGCCGAAGCGGAGGGGCGCGCCCTTCACGAGCCGGAACACCGGGCCCCGGTCGACCTGACGGCCGTGCGCAACAGGCTCACCACGCACCAGAGCGCCGCCGAGTTCTACGCCTACAACGCCGAACGCGGCAACCAGTGGAACGGCGCGTTCCAGGGCGTGGCGGAGCTGTGGCGCCGGGACGGCGAGACTCTGGCACGCCTCGCGAGTCCCGAGGGAGTACGCGCCGCCCTCGGCGACCACCACTTCCACCCCGCGCTGCTCGACGCCGGCTGCCACGCGATGGCGGCTGCCCGTCCCCGCACCGTGGCGGACGCGGAGGCCGTGTTCGTCTTCGGCGGCATCGACGAGTTCCGCTCCTACCACCGGCCCGGGCACGAAGTCTTCAGCCACGCGCGTCTGGTTCCCACCACGCGCGAGGACTCCTTCGCCGCCGACATCCGCTTGGCCGACTCCTCCGGCCGGCTCCTGGCCGAGATGCGCGGTGCGCGACTCCAGTACCTCGCAGGCCATGCCCCCGCTCTCGAGGAAGCCCCCGAGACGACGGCCCCCGCCGACGACCTGGACAGCCTCCGCTACGAACTGCGGTGGAAGACGCGGCCGCGCCCGGACACCGTCGGCGTCCCCTCCCGCCACGGGACCTGGCTGGTCTTCAGCGACAGCGGCCCCTTCGGGCGGGCCGTCGTCCGAGGGCTCGCCGCCGAAGGCCAGGACACCGTCGTCGTGACCGCTGCCGCGAGCTACCAGGCCGCCGGCGACCGGTTCCGCATCGACCCCGCCGACCCCGCGCATTACGCCGCGGTGCTGGCCGACGTCGCGGACCGCGGGCGGCTCCGTGGCATCGTGCACCTGTGGTCCCTGGACGCGGAAGCCGGACTCGACGCCACCGCCAAGGAGATCGACAGAGCGCGGCTGCTGTCGTGCGGCAGTGTCATCCATCTCGCGCAGGCGCTGGACGCCCGGGAACATTCCGGCGACCCGGGTCTGTGGCTGATCAGCCGCCACGCCCAGCGTGTCGCGGCCGACGACCGGCACGTCGCCCCCTTCCAGGCGCTGCTGTGGGGGCTGGGACGTACGCTGTCCGCCGAACACCCGGAGCTGCGCACGCGACTGGTCGACCTCGACCGCAACCCCAAGAGTGTCGACGCCCTGATCGCGGACATCCTCGGACCCGACGACGAGGACCAGATCGCGTTGCGTGACGGCGTGCGCCGTGTCGCCCGCCTGGTCGCGCGTCAGGAGTCCTCCGCGGACGCGGGGCCGGTGGCGGCCGTACGCCTTTCGCTCCCACGACCGGGCACAGCCGACGACTGTCGGCTGACCCCGTTCGCGCCTCCCGTGCCCGACGCGGACGAGGTCGTCATCCGTGTCTCCCACGCCGCACTCGACCTTCCGGGGGTCCCGCTGGCCACGGGCTGCTCCGGGACCGTGATCGCCGTTGGGGAGGGCGTGCGCGACGTGTCCGTCGGCGACCTGGTCGTCGCCCTCGCCGAGAACGCGACGGCCTCGCACGTCGTCACCAAGTCCGTCCTGACGGCGCCGATGCCCGCGGGCGTCGCGCCCGCCGAGGCCGCGACACTGCCCCGGGCGTACCTCACCGCCTACCACGCGCTCCACGACGTCGCCCGTGTCGCACAGGGGGACCGCGTGCTCGTCCACGCGGAGGCCGCCGGATTTGGCCCGGCCGCGGTGAATGTGGCCCGATGGCTGGGCGCGGACGTCCACGACGTCGCCGGAAGCTCCGGCGATGCGGCGCTCCGTGAGGCCGCCGGCGAGGACGGATTCGACGTCATCCTCCGCACCCGTACGGGCCACGGCACCGATGCCGGCCTCTCCTTGCTGGCACCCTACGGACGCTACGTGGAGCTCAGCGGGCCCGACAGCGCCGATGCCGCCCCCTTGGAGCCCGCTCGCCTGGTGCCCAACATCTCCTTCCACGCGGTCGACATCGCCCACATGCTCCGGCATCAGCCCCACCGTGCCGGTGCGGTGTTGCGGGCGACGGCGGATCTCGTCGGCAAGGGGGCGCTCGCCCCACTGCCCCACCGCGAACTCGGCGCCGCCGAAGCCGGCCAGGCCCCCCAGCCGGAGAGCCGGACCGGGCGGCGCACCACGCAGACCGTCCTCGCCTTCCCCGACGACGTGCTGCCCGCCGCGCCGGTCCGCGGGAGGACCACGTCCTCCGCACCCGTGCGCGCGGGCACCTACCTCATCACCGGTGGCGCGGGAGGCATCGGAGCACGACTCGCTGCGTGGCTCGTCGACCAGGGAGCCCGTACGCTCCTCCTGACCGGCCGAACCCCGTTGCCCGATCCGGCAACGGTTGCCCCCGACCATCCGCAGGCCGGACTGCCGGTCCTGCTGCGGGATCTCGCGCTGCGGGGCGTCGACGTCGAGTACGCGGCCGTCGACGTGGCCGACCACCAGGCCATGAGCGCGCTCCTCGCCGACAGGGCCCACAGGGGCAAGGCACCCCTGCGTGGTGTGTTCCACGCCGCCGGCACCTACGACTCCGTCCCGGTGAGCGGCACGACGGCGCGGCACCTCGACTCACTTCTCCGGGCCAAGGTGTCGGGGGCGTGGAACCTGCACCGGCTGGTGCGGGACACGCCGCTGGACATGTTCGTCCTGTTCTCCTCCGGCTCCTCGATCCTGTCGTCGCCCCTTCTGGGCGGCTACGCGGCCGGGAACGCGTTCCTCGACGCCCTGGCGCACCACCGTCTCGCCGCCGGCGCCCCGGCCACGTCGGTCAACTGGGGGTACTGGGACAGCGTCGGCATGGTCGCCCGCGAGGAAGAGGAGAACGGCCGCGGCCTCGTCCCCCAGGGCATGGGGAGCTTCTCTCCCGAGGAGGGGCTCACCGTTCTGGGGCGGGTCCTCGCCGAAGGCACCTCGCACTCCGTCGTCCTGCGAACCGACTGGCCCTCATGGGCGCGCGTCCATCCCGACGCGGCACAGGTCCCGCTGCTCGGCGAACTGACCCGGCACGACACCCCGGCACGGCCGCACGCTCCGGCTGACCCGGCGCGATCCGCGTCCCGCGCGGCCCGGCCGGCACCCCCGACACGGCAGCCTGCTGCCGGCCCCGTCCCCGTGCCCCGTGAAGGGACGGATTCCGGGGTGGTCGAGACGCTGAAGAAGATCGCGGCCACCGTCCTGGGCCTGAAGCCGGAGCGTGTGAGCGCGAGCCGGCCGCTCAACAGGATGGGCATGGACTCGCTGATGGCGGTTCAGCTCAGGAACGACATCGACCGGCGACTCAAGGTCCGGCTGCCGATGGTCAAGATCCTCCGGGACAGCTCCGTCGAATCCCTCGCCCAGGCCATCGCCGACACGAAGGCCGCCACGGCGGCCGACCACGCGCCGGAAGGAGCGTCCTCGAAGTGAAGACCCCCGACCTGTACATCGCAGGGCTCGGCGTACACGTCCCCACCGTCCTCGATGCCAGGAGAGCGGTGGAACTGGGCCTGTACGACCCGGAGGACCACGAGTACCAAGGATGGACGGGCGCGGCCGTCGCCGGCGACACGCCGGCACCGGACATGGCCGTACGGGCGGCGCGCCAGGCCATCGAGCGCGCCGGTACCCACCCCCACGACCTCGCCCTCCACATCCACGCCGGCATGCACAAACAGGGGCCCGGAGCCTGGTCGGCCCAGCATTACATCCTGCGCCAGGTCACCGACCGGGACATCCCCTCCTTCCAGGTCAGTCAGGGATGCAACGGCCTGATCGGCTCGCTCGAACTCGCCGCCTGCTACCTCCAGTCCGTTCCCGAGCGCGCGGCGGCGCTCCTCACGGGCTCCGACAACGTGAGCACCCCGCACTTCAACCGCTGGGCATCCCTCGAGAACGGGGTCATCGCCGACGGTGCCAGTGCCGTCGTGCTCACCAAGGAGCCCGGTTTCGCCAGACTCCTGTCGATCAACAGCGGATCCACCGCCGAGGTCGAAGAGCGCTTCCGCGGCGAGGAGTTCCCTCCCGTGACCGGCGTGGACGCCGAGGACCGGCCGGCGACGGCCGAACCCCTGGACGAGGCGATCTCCGAAGCCGTGGGGCGTCAGGGGGAACTCCGGACGGAGCTCGCCCTGCGGACGATGGCCGAGGCCGACCTCGACGTCGGCGACATCACCCGCGTGGCACATATCTTCACCGGCCGGGAGGGCTACCTCAGAGGGATCCTCGACCCCATGGGCCTCCGCACCGAGCAGGGGCTGCTCGAATTCGGGCGAGGGCTGGGGCACATGACGGTCAACGACCAGATCGTGGGCCTCAACCACCTCGTCACAACGCGGGAAGTCGGCGCGGGCGACCATGTGCTGATCGTGGCGCATGGTGGAGGTGTCTCGATCACTTGCGCCGTCGTTCGCATCGAGCAGGTCCCGACCTGGGCAGTGGGGCAGACCTCGGCCACGGCAACCCGAGAGGGCCGCTGAATGCCGGTGGACGGGGGATTCCGTCAAGGGGAGATGCCGAGGGCATGCAGCGGCTTGTGGTCGCGGAGATCCCGCTGTCGGCCATCGGTCAGCCCGGGAGCCGGACGAGGGCGGCCCCACGACGTCTCTTGGCCGTTCAGCGGAATTCGGCGAGTCGGGGGCGCAGTCCCAGGGCTGCGAGTCCCGCGGCTGCGAGTGCGGCGCCGGCGAGGCCCAGGTATGTGGTCAGCGCCCGGTCCGCGCCCTTGGCGGAGGCGTCTTCGTACGCCGCGACGTTGATGGCGATTAGCTCGCCGAGTGCCTTGTCGTACTGGTCGAAGGCGTAGTTGGAGTTTCCGGGGGCATGGCTGGTGCAGAAGGCGACTGCCTCGGAGAGTTTCCCGGCGGTGGCCAGGGCGCGGATGGTGCGGTCGTCGCGCTGGTAGATCTGGTAGGCGGCGAGCACACGCTCGGCTGCGGACCGCTCGCCGGCGAAGGTGATGTTGCGGAATTCGTCGCCGAAGTAGCCGGTGAAGGGCAGATCGGCGGTGTCGCTCCGGTACCTGCCGAGGGCGGCCGTGAGGTCGGCGTCGTAGGTGCTGATGGTGGCACCGGGCAGGTGCATGAGCTGCTGACTCTTTGCGAGGAAGTGTCTTTCGTGCCCGGCGGCGCCGGCGCGGTCCAGGAGGTATCGGGACTCGTCGGCGTTGGCGTCGTACGAGACCGCCCTCGCCCGGGTGAGGGCGACGACGGAATCGAAGGCGTCGTGCCGCGCGATGCGCAATTGCTCGCGTTGGCCGGAGATTTCGACGAGCCCGGTGACCAGCACGACGAGCATGAGCGCGCTGGCGGCGGCCGCACCGGGGTTGATCACACGACGGAAACGCGAAAGCAGGTACACCTGCAAGAGGGCCAGAAGGGCGAGCAGGAACAGTCCCGTCAGGAGGAAGGCCTTCCGGACCACGGACTGGGCGTCCGAGCTCTCCTGGTAGGTGCGCTCGAAGGCGGCGTCGTTGACGATGACCAGACGATCGGCCTCTGGCAGCAGGCGCGTGCGCATGAGGTCCGACGCGGAGTTGTACGTGGCCACCGCCGTCGGGCGGCGGCCCTGCTCGCTGAGGAGCAGGGCGCGGGCCGCCAGTTCCTCGTATGCGCCGAGGTCGGTGATGGCCTCGGCGACGTCGCGTTCGGCGGCCGGGTCGTCCTCGGTCGCTTCCGCGAGTTCACGGAGGTGGCCGGCGGCCTCGGCACGCCGCTGGTCGTAGAGCGTGGAAGCCTCGGCCCGCTGGGCCCCCGGCATCAGCCGGTTGGCGAGCTGGGCGTCCATGTCGTTGAGGGTGAAGTACAGGCCCGTGGCACTGGTCACCTGGGGCGCGGAGTGGTCGCGGATGTCCGACCACGATGCGCTCAGCGTGACGCCGCCCGTCGCGAGGATGCCCGCGAGTCCGGCCGCGGTCGCGAAGAGCACGCCGCGCAGCAGCCGAAGCCGGGAGGGAACGGTACCGGGGCGGCGGCCGCGCAGTGCCGCCATGGGGCGGCGCGGAAACCGGGACCGTCTTGGGGGAGCGGGTGACGGCAAAGGGCGGGACCCACCGGGGCCGTTCGCACCCGACGGGACTTCAGACCGGTTCTCCGGATCTGAAGGATCGGTCCCTTCACGTGTGGCCATGGCGACGGTGTCCGTCATCGCGCTGTGCCTCCCCGTCGCGCCCCCGAAGTGGCCTTGCGCCACTCTGCCCCGCGAGCCATCACGTTCGCGCGGTGCCGGCAGGCGCGCGGCTTCACTGTCGCGGCCTTGACGTCGGGCTGGGAGAGTTTGACGAGTTCCTGACGTCCTGTGACGGGCGCTGGTGATGTCGTCGGAATCGCGTCAACACCGCGGCCTGCCGCGCCAGGTTGTCGGCAAGGCGCGGGAGAGACATGGGGTTCCGTCTTCAGGCCTGATCGCCTCGGCCATCGCTCGCACCGAACGTCTGCCGACCTTGCCGTGGGGAAGGCCTCGGCCAGGGCAGCCGGGAGCCGCCGGGGGCAGACGCGCTTAGACCTCGATCTGCGAACCCATGATCACCGTCCGGTCGCGGGGGAGGCCGAAGTACTCGGCGGCGTCGGCGGTGATGTACGAGGTGGTGATGAACAGGCGCTTGCGCCAGGGGGCCATGGTGGGGGCCTTTCCACGCCGGAGCTCGATCTTCGACAGGAAGTAGGACGCCTCGTCGAGCCGCAGCCGCCCCTCGGTCACCGCCGGGTCGAGCATGGCGATCGCTCCGGGCACGTCCGGTGTCTCCATGTAGCCGAACCGGGCGGTGACGTGGACGATTCCGTCGTCGGCGTAGCCCAGGTCGTCGACGGCGATCCGCCGGTCGGCCGGGACGCGGGGGACCGGCTCCGTCTTGAGGGCCAGGATGACGACCTGGTCGTGCCGCACGTGGTTGTGCTCGACGTTGGCCCGCAGGGCCAGGGGTGCGGTCTCCTTGCCCCGGTTGAGGAAGACGGCCGTGCCGGGCACCCGCAGCGTGCGCACCTGCCCGCTGCGGAGCCGTGAGACGAACTCGCGCAGCGAGCCTTCCCGCCGTGCCCGCTCCGCGGTGACGATCTCACGGCCGCGCTGCCAGGTGGTCATGACGGTGAACGCGGTGAGCCCGATCAGCAGCGGCAGCCACGCGCCGTGCACGAGCTTGGTCAGGTTGGCCGCCACGAACAGCAGGTCGACGAAGAGCAGCACCGTGGCGCCGGCGGCGAGCAGCCACACGGGCGTGCCCCACTTCGCGCGGGCCACATAGAAGAACAGCAGGGTCGTGATGGTGATGGTGCCCGTGACCGCCATGCCGAAGGCGAAGGCCAGTGCCGTGGAACTGCGGAACGCGAAGACCAGGGTGAGGACGGACACCATGAGCAGCCAGTTGATCCACGGGACGTAGACCTGGCCGATGGTGGACTCGGAGGTGTGCGCGATCCGCAGCCTCGGCAGGTAGCCGAGCTGGGCCGCCTGTGAGGCGACCGAGTACGCCCCGGTGATCACCGCCTGTGAGGCGATCACGGTGGCCGCGGTGGCCAGCAGCACCATGGGCAGCCGTCCCCAGTCCGGGACGAGGAGGAAGAACGGGCTGCTGATGTTGGCCGGGTCCGCGAGGATGAGCGCGCCCTGGCCGAAGTAGCTGAGCACGCAGGCGGGGAAGACGAGGAACAGCCAGCCGCGGGTGATCGCCCGGCGGCCGAAGTGCCCCATGTCGGCGTAGAGCGCCTCCGCCCCGGTCACCGCGAGCACGACCGCGGCCAGGGCGAAGAAGGCCGTTCCGAAGTGGCCGAAGAGGAAACCCAGGGCGTAGGTCGGCGAGAGCGCCCTGAGGATCTGCGGATGGTCGGCGATGCCCGCCACTCCGCAGGCGCCGATGGCCAGGAACCAGGCGACCATCACCGGCCCGAACACCCGGCCCACCACGGCGGTGCCCCTGCGCTGCACGAGGAACAGCAGCACCAGGATGACCGCGGTCACCGGTACGACGACGCTCTCCAGCGAGGGCTGGACCACCTTGAGCCCCTCGACGGCCGACAGCACCGAGATGGCCGGGGTGATCATGCTGTCGCCGAAGAACAGTGACGCGCCGAAGATGCCCAGGGCGGCCAGCACGGCGGTGACCCGTGCGCCCTGTTGCGCGCTCCACCCCCGCAGCAGGGTGATCAGGGCCATGATGCCGCCCTCGCCGTCGTTGTCGGCGCGCATCGCCAGCAGCACGTAGGTGACGAGGACGATGACCACGACCGACCAGAACACCAGCGACACCACCCCGTACACGTTCTCCGTGGAGACCGGGACGGGATGCGGATCGCTCGGGTTGAACACGGTCTGGAGGGTGTAGATCGGGCTGGTCCCGATGTCGCCGAAGACCACGCCGAGAGCGGCGACCACCACCGCGAGACGTACCGCGTCGTGCGCTCCCCGGCCGTGGCCCTCGGGCGAGCCCGTCGCGGGTCCGCCGTCCGGCGGGGTTCCGTGTCGGCCATCGGCCATGGTGCTCCTCCTCCGCGCGGGCCGCTGTGCCGCGGGCCGGGTGCGATACGGCGGACGATACCCACACCTTCCTGCCGGCGCGGGGAGGCGGCGTCCGTCCGGACCTGTCGTCAGGGCCCCGTCAAAAAAATGATTGCGGTAGCAGGCGACGGCGCCGGCGGATCGCCGTCACCGGCCCACGGGTGCGGGGGCCCTCGGTGCTCCGGATCGGCCCATCCGATTCCCACGTCGTTCGGGTCCTTGGCCAACGGCGGCCGGGGCGCACGGCCCCGAAAGGCCGACCGGCCGTCCGGGAGTGCGCGCCGCGTCGCCGGTGCGGTGGCCGACTTCCCGGCCCGTCGCAGGTGCCGACGCGCCCGTCGCGCTTCCCGGCGCATTCGGGTGAACGCGGACAAGAGGCCGGAATCGCACGGTTGTTAAGGACTCATCAGCGCCTCTGTGGCTTTCGAGCGCCTGTTCCTAGGGTGACTCGCGGCCCTGTCCGGGCGAGAGGAGCAAGGGACGTGCAACACAACTCGGGTGCCGGATCCGTGGAACTCACGGGACCCAAGGTCAAACGGGACTGTCCGACCGGCCTGCCCGGTCTGATCAGGGACGTGGCGGAACGGCACCCGGACCGCCCGGCCGTGCGGTCCGGGACGGAGACCCTCAGCTACGGGCAGCTGGACGCATGGTCCGACGCCATCGCCCGGACCCTGCGTGACCGGGCTCCGGAGGGGGTGCCGGTCGTGGTGGCCGTGCCCCGCGGCAACGGGCTGCTCGCGGCACTGCTGGGCGTCCTGAAGGCCGGGTTGCCCTACCTGCCCGTCGACCCCAACGATCCGCCCGCCCGGCTGGCCTCCGTCCTGGAGACCGCCGGCAGCCGGCTGGCGCTCGTCGGCGGGGAGGCCGGACCGGTCCTGACCGCGCACGGGCTGCGCACCGTCGAGGTCGACGCGTCGCGTGTCGCGGCGGACTTCGCCGGTCCCGGGTTCGTGGCGGATCCGCTGCCGCGGGTGGCCGACGACCAGCCGGTGTACGTCCTGTTCACCTCCGGCTCGACAGGCGCGCCCAAGGGCGTCGTCCTGCCCGGCATGGCGCTGTGCAACCGGCTGCTGTGGATGCGCGACACCTACGGCATCGGGCCGGGGGACCGGATCCTGCAGAAGACCCCGGTGACCTTCGACGTCTCCGGCTGGGAGCTGTGGCTGCCGCTGATCTCCGGGGCCACCTGCGTCTTCCTGCCACCGGAGGAGCACCGCGACCCGGCCCTGGTGGCGCGCGCCGTCCAGGAACACCGGATCACCGTGTGCCACTTCGTGCCGTCGATGCTCCGGGAGTTCCTGCGCGGTCCCGGCGCGCGGGAGTGCACGTCGCTGCGGCATGTGTTCTGCAGCGGCGAGGCCCTGCCCGTCGCCGTGGCGCGTGACTTCACCACGAACCTGACCGCCCGGCTGCACAATCTGTACGGCCCCACCGAGGCCGCCATCGACGTCACGCACTGGACCTGCCCGCGGGAGACGGCCGACATCGACCGGATCCTCATCGGGCTGCCCGTCGACAACTGCGTCCTCGGCGTCTTCGGCGGCGACGGCAAGCCGGTCCCCACCGGTGAGGAAGGCGAACTGCGCATCGGCGGCATGCCGTTGGCCCTGGGCTACCTCAACCGGCCCGACCTTACGGAGCGGGCGTTCGTCCCCGCGGACGCCGGCGCGTCGGTGCCCGTCTGGTACCGCACCGGAGACCGGGTACGGGTGGTGGACGGCGGCCTGGAGTACCTGGGCCGCGTCGACGACCAGGTCAAGATCCGCGGCCAGCGCATAGAGCCGCAGGAGGTCGAACACCACCTGAACGGCCACCCCGAAGTGGCCGAGGGCACCGTGGTGGCGGCCAAGGTGGGCGAGGACGTGGAACTGGTGGCCTGGGTCCGTCCCGCCGCCGACGGCGCCGGGACACAGGCCGGGGACGGACTGCCCCGCAGGCTCCGTGAGCACCTGGCCGACCGGGTACCGCCCGCGTACGTGCCGACCCGCTTCCTCATCGTCACCGAGCTCCCCCTCAGCAGCAGCGGCAAGCGGGACCGCAAGCTGCTCCGGCAGCGCGCCGAGGAGCAGCTGAACGCCCGGCGGCCCGCGTCACGGTCCGGCCAGGCGGGCGGCGGACGACCGCTGCTGCAGCGCCTGATGCGTGAACGCTCCGGCCGGACGGCCGCCTCCGCCGAGGAGGACGACCCCGACGCCGTGGCGTCGATCTGGTACGAGGTGCTCCCACAGGCCGCCGACGTCGACGATCCGCAGGCCCGTTTCGTGGCGCTCGGCGGGCACAGCCTGCTGGGCGCGCGGGTGGCTGCCGAGATCCACCATCGGCTCGGGGTCTCCCTGCCGCTCGGGTACTTCCTGCGCAACGACCCGACCCTGGCCGAGCTGCGCGCCGCCGTGGCCGCTGCCGACCGCCCCGCCGACCTCCCCGAGGTACCGGCCGGCCCGGTCGCCGCGGCGCCCGGGCAACGCCGCATGTGGCTGCTGTCCGAGATGTTCCCCGACAGCCCCGCCTACAACGTGGTCGGCGCGCTGCGGATCCACCGCGAGATCGAACGGGAACCCCTGTCCGCCGCGGTCACGGCGGTGGCCCGGCGGCACCCCATGCTCGGCGCCGCACTGCACGACGACGGAAGCGAACTGCTGCTCACCGTCGACCCCTCGTCCCCGTCCCCGGTCACGGTGGAGCGCGGCGCGCCGGGCGAGGTCGAGGCCTTCCTGCGCCGCAACCGCGACACGGTCCTCGACCCGCAGCGCGGCCCGCTCTACCGCGTCGCCGCACTCAACACCGGTGACGGCACCGCCGTCCTGACGGTGGCCCTGCACCACGCGATCGCCGACCAGCGAACCCTCGACGTGCTCCTGGAGGAACTGGCCGCGGAGTACGCCCGGGCGAGCGGCGGCGAAGCATCGGCCGCGCCCGCGTTCCCCGCGGCCGCCGACTACCGTCAGTACGCCGCCCTGCAGAGCCGGCGGCGCGAGGCCACGGTGGAGAGCGCCGTGGACTACTGGCGCACCGCGCTCACCGACGCCCCGGCCGCAGGCGACCTTCCCTTCGCGCTCCCGCCCGTCGCGGTGCCCACCTTCACCGGTGACGCCACGGCCGTGACACTGGACGAGGAGGACGACCGTGCCGTCCGCGACCTCGCCGTCCGCGCCGGATGCACCCCGGCGATGGTCTTCCTCACCGCCGCCGCGCTGGTCCTGGCCCGCTGGAGCTCCCGCGGGGACGTCGTGATCGGCGTGGCCGCCTCCGCGCGCGACCGCGCCGAGTTCCAGCGGACCGTCGGCTTCTTCGTCGACACGGTCCCGGTACGACTGGACGTCGGTGACCGCCCGAGCCTCGGCGACGCCCTGGAGCGAGTGCGCGAAGCGCTCGCACGCGGCGTCGAACACAGCGCCGTCCCCTTCGACGAGGTGGTCGCCGCGCTGCGCCCCTCCCGAACTCCGCTGGGCAACCCGTACTTCCAGACCTGGTTCAACGACCTCAGCGAGGCCACCGCGCCCGGCAGCTTCGCCGGCGCGCCCGCCGAACCGGTCGAGGTGCCCGTCGGCTGGTCCCTGTTCGACCTCGGCTTCTACCTCCACCGTGACCAGGGCCGCTACCGCCTCCAGGTGGTGCACGCCCAGGACCGGTACGAGAGGGACGTCGCCCTGGCCGCGCTGGACCAGTGGCGCTCGGCGCTGCGGGCCATGACGCGCGACCTCGCCAGTCCGGTCACCGGCTTCGGCGGTGCCGCCCCCGCGACAGCGGCCGTCGCGCCCACGACGGAACGAGTGACGGTCGGCGAGATGGTCGACGGGATCCTCGCCCGGGCCGGAGAGTCGTCCGAGGCTCCTGCCGTGATCGGCCCGGACGGAGCCGTCCTCGGTTACGGCGCGTTGCGCGACGCCGTACTGCGCTGCTCCGCCGCGCTGTCGGCCCGCGTCGCCCCCGGAGCCACGGTGGCCGTCGTCGCCCACCGCGAGCCGATGCTCCCGGTCGCCCTCCTCGGCGCCTGGCACTCGGGCCGCCCCGTCCTCCTGCTCGACGCCGAGACCCCCGAGCGGTGGCGACAGGACGCCGTCGACCGGATGAACGCCGCCGCCGTCCTGCACGTCGGCCCCGGCGGAAGCCCGGGGGAGGGGACGCCCGAAGTGCCGGTGCTGGACGTCGCCGAACTGCTCGACGCCGCGCCCGCGGCACCGGGACCCGCCGCCTTCCACTCGGACTTCAGCCACGCCCTGCTCACTTCCGGCACCACCGGGGAACCGTCCGTCGTCCGGGTCCCCGCCGACGCCCTGGCGACCGCCTTCGCCTGGTACGCCGAGGAGCTCGACCTCGGTCCCCGGGACGTCTTCTGCGCCCTCGCGGGCGCCGGCCACGACCCCGTCCTGCGCGAGATGGTGCTGCCACTCACCGCTGGCGCCACGGTCGTCGTCCCGTCGGCGGCCGAACGCTTCGACCCGGAAGAGCTGCTGCAGGTGCTGGCGGAACGCCGCTGCACCGTCCTCAACGTGACGCCCGGTCACGCGCAGCTGATCACGGCCGGCGGTGGCACCCTGCCCGGCGTACGCGTCGTCAGCAGCTACGGCGCCCCGCTGACGGACAACGTTGCCAGGGCGCTGCGGCGGCTGGCACCCGGCGCGCGGCTCTACAACGTCTACGGCACCACGGAGACGTCCCAGGCCAGCAGCGTCCACCGGTGGAGCGAGCCGACGGGCCGGGCGGCGCACCGGGCCACCGTGCCGGTCGGCACGGGCACCGGCTACCGGACCCTGGAGGTCGTGACCTCCTCCGGCACCCCGGCGGGCGTGGGCCAGCTGGGCGAGGTCGTCGTCCGCGGTGCCGGGCTCGCCTCGGGAACGGAGTACCGCACCGGCGACCTCGGCCGCCGCACACCCGAAGGCGACGTGGAGATCTGCGGACGCACCGACCGCCAGGTGTCGGTGCGCGGGCACCGCGTGGAACCCGCCGCCGTGGAGGCCGTGCTGAACGCCGTGCCCTCCGTCGCCCAGTCCGCGGTCGGCATCCATCCGGACCGCCCCGACGTACTGGTGGCCCTGGTCGTCCCCGCGACGGGCCTGCCCGCCCGGCAGGAGGCCGAGGAGCGGCTCCGCGCCCACCTGCCGTCCTGGGCCGTCCCCGAGGTGGTGGAGGTCGCCGCGATCCCGCTCAACCGCAACGGCAAGCCGGACCTCGGCACGCTCCCCGCGCCGGCGGCCCCGGCGCGGCCGGGCCAGGTGGCCCCGCTCCCGGCCCGTCCCGCCGGTCCCAGCGGTCCGGCCTCGACGAAGGCCCTGCAGGACACGATCGCCGCCGCGGTCCGGGAGACCTGCGGCCGCACCCCCGCGCCGGAACAGCACTTCTTCGACGCGGGCCTCACCTCGCTCGACATGCTGCGCCTGCACCGCAGGCTCCTCGAAACGGCGGGACCCGACCTCGCCGTCGTCACCCTTTTCCGGTTCCCCACCCTCGCCTCCCTGGCCGCCCATCTGGCCGGCCGGTCGGGCGGCGCGGACCCCGCTACCGTCCCGCGTCCCCGGAAGGCACAGGGCGAACTCCAGACCCGCCGTGCCATCCGCGACGCCTTCTCCGCGCGCTGACCACCGCCTTCCCGCCCGGCGGCGTCCCGCCGCGCCCCGCACACCAAGAACAGAAAGAACACCGAAAAGCGATGTCCGTTGTCGAACCCATCGCCGTCATCGGGCTGGCCGCAAGGCTGCCCGAGTCCGGCGACGTCGAGCAGTACTGGACCAACCTGTTGGCCGGCCGCGACTGCATCGCCGAGCTGACCGACGAGCAACTGCTGGCCGCGGGCGAGGACCCGGAGGCACTGGCCGACCCGGCGTACGTGCGGGCCCGCCCGCTGCTGGCCGACGTCGACCGCTTCGACGCCCGGTTCTTCGGCATGACGCCGCGCGAGGCCGAACTGCGTGACCCGCAGCACCGGTTGTTCCTCGAGCTGTGCCACACCGTGCTGGGCCACGCCGGCTACGACGCGGCGCGCTACCCCGGCGCGGTCGGCGTCTTCGCCGGCGCCACCGCCAACCGCTACGCCGAGCAGAACCTGCGCAGCAACCCCGACACGGTGCGGCGCTACGGGGAACTCGCCGTCGACGTCGGCAACAACCCCGACTACCTGGCCACGTTCGTCTCCTACAAGCTCGGCCTCGGCGGCCCCAGCCTGTCCGTGGCCACCGCCTGCTCGACCTCGCTCGTCGGGGTCCATCTCGCCTGCCAGGCGCTGCGGGCGGGGGAGTGCGACATGGCGATCGCCGGCGGCGTCGAGGTCGAGATGCCCTACGGACGCGGCTACCGCCACGCCGAGGGCGGGATCTACTCTCCGGACGGCCGCTGCCGGCCGTTCGACGCCCAGGCCGGCGGCACGGTGTTCGGCAACGGCGGCGGCGCGGTGCTGCTCAAGCGCCTGTCCGACGCTCGGGCCGACAACGACCGCATCCTGGCCGTGATCCGCGGGTCCGCGATCAACAACGACGGCGCGGAGAAGGTCGGTTTCTCCGCCCCCAGCGTCAACGGGCAGGCCCGCTGCGTGGCCGAGGCCTACGCGGTCGCCGACGTCGACCCGGCGACCGTCGGCTACGTCGAGGCGCACGGCACCGCCACGGCGCTCGGCGACCCGGTCGAGGTCAGCGCGCTGACCCAGGCGTTCGAGCTGGTCAGCGAGGCCGGGATCACCCCCGGCGCCTGCGGTCTGGGCTCGGTGAAGTCCAACATCGGGCACCTCGGCCCGGCGGCCGGCGTCGCGGGCCTGATCAAGACCGTACTGGCGCTGCACCGGGAGCAGATCCCGCCGTCCATCAACTTCACCACCCCCAACCCGCACCTGCGGCTGGAGGAGACCCCGTTCCACGTCGTCACCGACGTGACCCCCTGGCCCCGCGTCGACGCGCCCCGCCGTGCGGGCGTCAGCTCGTTCGGCATCGGCGGCACGAACGCCCATGTGGTGCTGGAGGAGGCCCCCGTCGCCGACGCGCCGGGGCCCGACGACCGGGCGCAGCTGCTCGTCTGGTCGGCGCGCGACGAGGAGGACGAGCGCGCGCTGCGCACCCGGCTCGCCGAGCGCTTCCGCGCCGACACCGCCCTGCGCGCCGCGGACGTGGCGTTCACCCTGCAGGCCAGCCGTACCGGCCACCGCGCCGCGCGGGCCGCGCTGGTCGCGGGTGACATCGCCGACGCCGCCCGGCGGCTGGCCCAGGAGGCCCCTGCGGGACTGCGCCGCTCCGACGGCATCCTGCGCGCCCCGGTATTCGCCTTCCCCGGGCAGGGAGCGCAGCGGCCCGCCATGGGCATGGCGCTCCGCGAGACGGACCCGGTCTTCCGCTCCCACCTGGACCCGCTGCTGGCGGCGTTCTCCGACGAGCTTGGCGAGGACCTGGCCGAGGTCGCACGCTCCGGCGACGCGGCGCGGATCGCCCGCACCGAACTGGCCCAGCCGCTGCTGTGCGCGACCGAACTCGCGCTGACCCGCACCTTGCGGGAGTACGGCGTGGTGCCCGAGCTGGTCCTTGGGCACAGCCTCGGTGAGCTCGTGGCCGCGGCCGCCGCCGGCGTTATTGCGGAGGAGGACGTCGTCCGGGCGGTCGCCGCTCGCGCCCTCGCCATGCGCGACGCCCCGGCCGGAGCGATGCTCGCCGTCCAGGCGGGCCCGGCCGAGCTGGCCGGACGACTGCTCGACGGGGTGTCGGTGACGGCGTTCAACGCCGCCCGGCAGACCGTGCTCGGCGGCGCACCGGAGCGGATCACCGAGCAGGCGCGCGAACTGGCGGACGCCGGGCTGAAGGTGCGGACCCTGGCCACCTCGCACGCCTTCCACACCCCGATGATGGCCGAGGCCGCCGGGCGTTTCGCGGAGGTGCTGCGCGACTGCCGCCTGAAGGGCCCGGAGATCCCCGTGGTCTCCGCCGCGACCGGAGCGGTCCTCACCGACACCGAGGCCTGCGACCCCGAGTTCTGGGCCGGACAGCTGACCTCCCCGGTCCGGTTCGCCGAGGCTGCCGTCGTCGCGCTCGCCCGACCGGCGACCGTGGTGGAGGTCGGCCCGGGCACCACCCTGACGACCCTGCTGCGCGGCACCGGCGGCGACCACGTCTTCGCCACGGCGCTGTCCGACCGCGCGGATGCCGAGCGCGAGGGCCTCCTCGACGCGTTGGGCGCGCTCTGGGTGGGCGGCGGCGACGTCGAGTGGGCCGCCCTGCACGACGGCGACGCACGACGCGTCGACCTGCCCGCGTACCCCTACCGGCGCAAGCGCTTCTGGATCGAGCCGCCCGCGTTCCGCGCCGACGTGACCGCCGAGAAGGCACCCGAGGCCGTACGACCGGAGCCCGCGGCGGTGGCCCCGGCCCCGGTCCCGGCTGTCCTGGCCGAAGCCGTCCCGGCCACCCCCACGGCCGTGCCCGGGGCCGCGCCGGCCACCACCGGCGTGGGGCTGTGGACCCCGTACTGGACCCGTGACGCCCTGGTCCGTCCCGTCGACTACCGCGAACCCGGTGAGCGCGGTACCGCACTCCTCCTCCACACCGCCGGCGTTCCCGAGGCCCGCCCCGCCGCAGACGCCCTGCGCGCCGCCGGACACCGGCCGGTACGCGTCGTACTCGGCGACCGGCTGCGGACGGACGGCCGCGACCGCTCCGTACGTCCCGGCGAGGCCGCCGACATCGAGCAGCTCCTCGCGTCCCTGGAGTGCATGCCCGCCCGGGTGGTGCTCCTGGTGACCGAAGGCGCGGACAACGCCCGTGGCTTCGGCACCGCCATGGCGCTGTGCCGTGCGCTGGCCTCGGCCGCGACCGAACTGACCGTGCTCACCACGAGCGCGGTGAACGTCACGGGCGGCGAGCGGGTCGACGCGTCCGCCGCGATGCTCACCGGTCTGGTCCGCACCATCGCGGACGAGATGCCGCGGCTGACGCCCCGTCTGATCGACCTGGGCGGCAACGTGGCGCCGCAGGTTCTCGCGTCGGAACTGCTCGACGCGAACCACCGGGTCTCCGCGCTGCGCGGCCAGCACCGCTGGCTGCCGGGGTGGACCGCCGCCGACCTGACCGGCGCGCGGCCCGAACTGCTGCGCCGTGGCGGCGTCTACGTCGTCACCGGCGGCCTCGGCGGCCTCGGTCTGCAGAGCGCGCTGGCGCTCGCCGAGACCGGCATCCGGCCCCGTCTCGTCCTGCTGGGCAGGCGCGGCGTGCCCGAGGGCCCGGCAGGCGACCCCGTACGCGAGGTGCTCGACGACCTGGCCGAGCTGGGAGCGTCCGCCGTCGCGCTGACCGCCGACGTCACCGACGAGGCCTCACTGGGCTCCGCCCTCGACGAGGTGCGGCGCCGCTACGGCCAGGTCAACGGTGTGCTGCACGCCGCGGGCATCCCCGGCGGCGGACTCCTGGCCCTCCGCGACGCGGAGCGCGCCGAGGCAGTTCTGGCGCCCAAGGTGACCGGCACCGGGAACCTCGCGCGGCTGCTCGCGGACGAACCCGAACTCGACTTCGTCCTCCTCTACTCCAGCCGTGCCGCCGTCACCGGCCTGATCGGAAGCGGCGACTACGCGGCGGCCAACGCCTACCTCGACGCCTGGGCGGGCACGACCATCGCCGGCGCCCCGGTGATCTCCGTCAACTGGCCCGCGTGGAGCGGCGTGGGAATGGCCGCCACTTCCTCCACCCTGGCCGAGGTCCGCGCCGCGGGCGGGGGTTCCTCCGGGACCCGGGCCGCCGCGGGCCGCGGCGGCCTGACCGGCGCCCCCGCCACCGAACCTTCCTCGACCGCGGACGCCGTGTGGAGCCTGGTGCTGGACCCCGAGGCGGACTGGCTGCTGGCCGAACACCGCGTCGCGGGACGGCCCGTGGTGCCGGGGACGGGGCAGATCGACCTCGTCGTCCGTGCCGCGCGGGAGTCCGGCCAGGCCGGCGCCGGCAGCCCGATCGAGCTGGCCGACCTGGTCTTCACCGCTCCGCTCGCCGCGGACGGACCGGTCGAGGTCCGTGTGGAGTTCGCGGCCGGCGCGGTACGCCTGCTGGCGCGGCCCGCCGGGCAGCAGGACGGCTGGGCCGAGTACTCCCGCTGCCGCATCGGCGCGGGCGCCTCCGCGCAGGCCGCCGACCTCGTCCCGGCGCTGCTGGACAGCCTCGACGTGGTCGGGCTGGACGCACCCTCCCGTGGCGCGGACTCCCTGGTGGACATGGGTCCGCGATGGGGCGACGCGGTGGACGTCGTCGGCACCGACCACGGCGACCGGCTCGCCAGGTTCACCCTTGGTGCGCCGTACTCCGCCGACCTCGCCGACCACCCGGTCCACCCGGCGCTGCTCGACCGCGCCACCGGTCTGATCCAGGGCGGCGGCGACGCCGGTCATCTCCCGTTCCACTACGAGCGGGTGACCGTCCTCGCCGACCTGCCGGGCGAGATCCTGGTGCGCGCCCACGGCCTGCGCGCGGAGTCGCGCATGGTCGTCGGCGACGTCGACGTGCACGACGCACAGGGCCGCCCGGTGCTGCTGGTCCGCGGTTTCCGGATGCGCCGCGCGGAGCCCGTCGCGGCCCCCGCGCCCGTCGCGGCCTCCGCACCGGCGTCGTCCGGCGAACTGACGGACGCGCTGACGCCCGGGCAGGGCACCAGGCAGCTGTTGCGCCTGCTGTCCGGGCAGCTCCTGGGCCAGGTCGCCGTCACCCCGGCGGGCAGTACGCTGCCCGGCGCCACGACGCCGGCAGAGCCCGCAGTACCCGTAGTGCCCGCCGCGCCCGTGGCGTCCCCGGCACCGGTGACGAGCGAGCCGGTACCCTCCCCGGCGTCTGCTCCGGCACCGGCTCCGGTCAGCCCAGCGGCTGCCGGACCCGTCCCCGCGGCTCCCGCCGCGGCCCCTGCCGCGGACGATGCGGAAGAGGCGCTGCGGGAACTGTGGGCGGAGGCCCTGGGCATCCCGGACCTCGGCCCCGACCAGGACTTCTTCGACCTCGGCGGCGATTCGCTGACCGCCGTCCAGCTCATGACCCGGATCAAGGACCGACTCGGCGTGGACATCTCCATCGGCACCCTCTTCGAGCGCCCCACCGTGCGCCTGATGGCGCAGGAGGTGAGGGGCGCGTGAGCGGGCAGCGGTTCTTCGACCCCTCCCTGATGGACGGTCAGGTGGCCGTCGTGACGGGCGGCGGCTCCGGCCTGGGCCTGGCGATCTCCGAGGCGTTGCTGCGCCACGGCGCCCGGGTGGCCATCGCCTCCCGCAACGCCGAACGACTGCGCGCCGCGGCCGAAGGGCTGACCGCGCGCACCGGACGCCCCTGCCTGGACGTCGTGTGCGACGTACGCCGCCCCGAACAGGTCCAGGCGCTGCGGGACACCGTCACCGAACGGCTCGGCCCGGCCCGGGTCCTGGTCAACAACGCCGCGGGCAACTTCCGCGCCCCGGCGGAGAAGATGACGCTGCGGGGCTTCAGCACCGTCGTGGACATCGACCTGACGGGCACCTTCAACACCACGATGGCCTTTCTGCCGGACCTCAGGGCCGCCGGGAACGCCGCCATCACCTCGATCGTCGTGCCGGAACCCGACCGCGGCTTCCCCGGCTTCGCGCACGCGGGCGCCGCGAAGGCCGCCATCGTCTCCCTGACCCGCTCCTGGGCCCGGGAGTGGGGACCGTACGGCATCCGCGTCAACGCGGTCGGACCCGGCCCGGTACCCACCGAGGGTGTGGCCGCGCACATGCTGGCCGTCCCCGACGGCGACCCGGCCCAGGCGTTCGCCGGGCGGGCGGACTCCCTCCCGCTCGGCCGCCTGGGCACCCCGCAGGACATCGCTTCCTCCGTGCTGTTCCTGTCCAGCCCCGCGGCGTCCTGGATCACCGGCACGCTGCTCCACGTGGACGGGGGGCTGTCGGTCGCATGAGCGGTCGCACGAGCGGCAACGAGCACATCGAGTCTTTCGAAAGAGACCCCATGACCAGTGTGTACGACCTGTTCCGAGCACAGGTCGAGCGCGTACCGGACGCCACCGCGGTGATCGCGGGTGAGCACCGGACCACCTACCGCGAACTGGCGGCGCTGGCAGCCCGGTTCGCCGGCCTGCTGTCCGAACCGGCCGGCGGCCTGGTGGGCGTCTGCCTCGGACGCGACGAGCGCCTGCCGGCCGCACTGCTGGCGGTGTGGCGGGCAGGCTGCGGCTACGTCCCGCTCGACCCCGCCCTGCCGCTGTCCCGGCTGACGGCGATGGTCAAGCAGGCGGGACTGCGCGAGGTGCTGACGACCGAGGAGGCGGCCTCCACGGTCGCCGCGACCGGCGCCACGCCCGTACTGGTCGACGACGGCACCGGCGCGGTCCCCGCCGAGGAGAGCGGGGACCGGACGGTCCCCGCCGGAGACGGCACGGCCTACGTCCTGTTCACCTCGGGCTCCACCGGCACGCCCAAGGGCGTCGTCATCGAGCACGCCTCGGTCGTCGCGCTGCTGGACTGGGTGGCCGGCAGCTACGACCCGCAGCACCTGCGGGCCGGACTCGCCAGCGCGTCGATCTCCTTCGACCAGTCGGTCCTGCAGATCTTCGGGCCTCTCACCACCGGCGGCACCGTGGTCCTGGCGGACGACATCCTGGCACTGCCCACGCTCCCGGCACGCGACGAGATCACCATGATCGGTGCGACGCCCTCGGCCCTCGCCACCCTGCTGGAGCAGCCACTTCCCCGCGGCATCCGCCGCGTCAACATCGGTGCCGAGGCGGTCACCCGGCCGCTGGTCGACCGGGTCTACGCCCAGCCCGGCGTGGAGACCGTCGTCAACGTCTACGGGCCCACCGAGTGCACCGTGGCGTGCAGCGTCCACGTCCTGGAACGCGACGGCGGTGACAGCGCGCCGATCGGCGCGGCCATCGCCGGCGGTGAGCTGACCGTCCGCGACGCCGGGCAGCGGCCGGTCGCCGACGGCGAACCGGGCGAACTGTGGGTCGCCGGACCTCTGGTGGGCCGAGGCTACCTCGGTGCGCCGGAGCTGACCGCGCAGCGGTTCGTGGACGACCCGGCCTCCCCGGGCGGCCGCCGCTACCGCACCGGTGACCTGGTGCGCCGGGTGGACGGCGTCCTGCACTACCTGGGGCGCATCGACGACCAGGTCAAGATCCGCGGGTTCCGGGTCGAGCTGGGCGAGGTCGAGGCCGCGCTGCTCCGCCACCCCGGGGTACGGCACGCCGTCGCGGTCGCCCGTGAGGACGCCGACGGCACGCGGGTGCTGCACGCCTACGCCGAGGCCCCCGTGCCGGACGGCGACCTGCGCGTCGACGAGGACGGCCTGCTGCGGCACCTGCGCGGCGAACTCCCGCAGTACATGGTCCCGTCCAGGATCATGGTGGTGGACGCACTGCCCCAGACCACGAACCGCAAGGTCGACCGGTCGGCGCTGCCCCCCATGCCCGCCGCACCCGTCGGCGCACCGCAGGGCGACCCGTACGAGGCACCCCGTGACGGAGTCGAGGAGCGGGTGGCCGCCGTGATCGCGGCCGTCCTGGAACTGCCCCGCGTCGGCAGGACCGACCGCTTCGACACCCTCGGGGGACACTCGCTCGCCGCGGCGAAGGTGGTCGCCCGCGTCCGCGCGGAACTCGGTGTCGCCGTGAGCCCCGGCGACTTCCTCACCGAGCCCACCGTCGCGGCGCTGGCGAGCCGTGTCGCCGGAGCCGCCGAGGCGCCGGTGCCGCTGCCCGTCAGGGACTCGGGCAGCGCGCGGGTACCGCTCACCGACATGCAGCGGCAGCTGTGGACCACCCGTCAGGTCAGCGGTTTTCCCGGGGTCACCGCCGAGGCGTTCGCCATCGGCATCGTCGGCCGCGTCGGGACCGCCGAGCTGATCGCGGCGCTGGACTCCTTCGCCGCCCGGCATGAGGCCCTGCGCACCGTCGTGCGCGAGCCGGCGCCCGGCGCCGGCGGAACGGACGTCCCGGACGTTCCCGGGGGAGAGGTCCGTCCGGCGGCCCCCGTGCCCTTCACCGAACACGACGCCCGTACCCTGACCGCGGACGAGACTCAGGCCCTGGTCGACCGGGCCGCCCGGCAGACCTTCGCGCCCGACGAGGACGTACCACTGCTGCGTGCCACCCTGGTGCGCACGGCCGACGACGCCGCGCGCCTGGTCATCGCCGTCGACCACCTCGCCTTCGACGGATGGTCGGCCGGCATCCTCCTGGAGGAACTCGCCGCGCACCTGGCGGGCGCCGCACCGGTCGAGCCCGCCCTCCAACCGGGCGACGTGGCCCGCTGGGAGCAGGAGGTCCACGCGGCCGCGGACCGGGCCGCCCGCGCCTTCTGGGACGGCGAACTGACCGGTGCCCGGCCCCCGTACGCCCTCGCACGGCGTGCCCGCACCGGACCGTCCGCACAGCGCGGGACCCGCTTGGTCCGCCCCCTCGCGGCGGAGACGGCGCAGGCGGTTCGCCGCCTCGGCGCCTCCGCAGGGCTCGGCGAGTTCGCCGTCTACTTGGCGGCCCTCGACGTGCTCCTGGGCCACTGGACCGGCGACCGCGACGTGCTCGTCGGCGTTCCGGCGGTCCGCCGTGACCTGGTGGAGCTGGAAGGGGTGGTCGGCCCGCTCCTCGCCGTCCTGCCCGTCCGCGTGCGCTGGGAACCCGGGCAGACCTTCCGGTCGGTGGCCGCCCTCGCGACGCTGGCCCGCAACCGTACGCTCCGGCACCCCGACCTGTCCGCCGACGCCCTGTCCGCCGCCGCCGACTCCGCGGGCGTGGCACGGCTGCCCGGGGTTCCGCTGACCCCGGTGACGCTGTCGGTACGCCCCGCCGGCGCCCCGGTACGGGCCCGTGCGGGAGCGGTGGAACTGACCGCACTCGGTGAACTCGACACCGGGGCGGCACCCAACGAGGCCACCTTCCTGGTCAACGAGACGGCCGCCGGCACCGAGATCCACCTCGTCCACGACGTCGAGCGCTTCGACGCGGAAGCCGCCGCGGCGCTGCTCGACGGCTTCCTCCGGGTACTGACCGAAGGCGTCGCCGAACCCGACCGGCCGTGCTCCGCGATCGTGCTGCCCGAGCCGCCACCCGTGGAGAGTCCCGCAGCGCCGGCCGCCGACCGCGCACAGCGGCGCACGGAACCCACCGGCGTCATCGAGGAGTTCCTCGCGGACGTCTGGACGGGACTGCTGGGCACCGAACGGGTCACCGCCTCCGACTCGTTCTTCGAACTCGGCGGCACCTCGCTGACCGCGATCCGGATGACCCGTGAGGTCCACGACGCGCTCGGCGTGCAACTCCCCGTCCGCAGCGTCTTCGAACTTCCCGTGCTGATCGATCTGGCGGCCGAGGTCGAACGCCACGCGCTGGCCCTCCTCGACGCGGAAGGCGGTGCCCGATGACCACGTCCCCCGTCCGTACCCCGGCAACCGACCAGGACCGGCTGCGCGCCCTGCTGGCCACGCGCGCCGCGGCCGCCCGGCAGGGCGCCCCCCGTGACGACGACGCTCCCGCACCCCTCACCACTGCCCAGGAACGCCTGTGGTTCCAGGCCCAGTTGCAGCCCGACAGCCCGGCCTACCTGGTGCCCGTGCTGCTGCGGCTGCGCGGGCCGCTGGACCGGGAGGCCCTGCTCGGCGCGGTACGCGACCTCGCCGAGCGGCACCGGGTGCTGCGCGGTGTCGTGGACGCCTCCGGACCGCGGCCGGTGCTGCGGATCCGCCCCGTCGCCGACGTGCCCGTGGAGGACGTCGACCTCACCGCCCACCCCGATCCCGAGGAGGAGCTGGACCGGCAGGTGCGCGAACGCGTCCGCCGCCCGATCGCGCCGGACCAGGAGTGCCCGTTGAGGGCCGCCTGCTTCACCGTGGGCGAGCAGGACCACGCGTTGCTGCTGGTCGTCCACCACATCGCCACCGACGCCTGGTCCAACGGCCTGCTGATCGACGACCTGGCCGCGCTGTACGCCGCCCGCCGGGGCCTTGGTCCCGTACCTGAGTCGGCACCGCAGTACGCCGCCGTCGCCGAGCGGCTCCCCGCGGAACTGGAGGACGCCCGCCTGGACTGGTGGGAGGAACGACTGTCCGGATGCGGCGCGGGACTCGACCTGCCCGCCGACCGTCCGCACCGCCCGGTCCCCTCCGACCTGGGCGGCGCGGTGCCGCTGGTCTTCTCCGCCGAGGTTCGCGCGCGGTTGCGCGCGCTGGCCTCGTCGTCTGGCTGCACGCCCTTCATGGTGCTGCTCGCGGCCTGGCAGGCGCTGCTGGCCCGTATCTCGGGGAGCACGGACATCCCCGTCGGCGTCCCCGACGGCGGCCGCCGCACCCCTGGCAGCGACCGCGCGGTGGGCCTGTTCGTCAACACCGTGGTGATGCGCGCCGACCTGTCCGGCGACCCCTCCGGGCGGACGCTCCTGGACCGCGTGCGGAGTACGGTCCTGGACGCGATCGGCAACGGCGACGTGCCGTTCGAGCGCGTGGTGGAACGGGTGCGCCCCGAGCGCTCGGCAGGCGCCAACCCCCTGTTCGACACCATGGCCAACCTCTACCGCCGGCCCGACGTCCGCGAGCTCTTCGCGGGCTTGACCACGGAGTTCCGCGAGATCACGACCGGTTCGGTCAAGGCCGACCTCGCCCTCCAGCTCTTCGAGCGCGAGTCCGACGGCACCCTCAGCGGCATCCTGGAGTACCGGGCCGAGCGATTCGAGCCCGACAGCGCCGAACGCCTCGCCGGCTGGTACCTCCGCCTGCTGGACGGGCTGCTGGCCGACCCCGACGCCCCCGTGGGTTCACTCGCGCTCGACGAGCCCGGCGCCGGCGTCGTCCACGGACCGGTCCGTGCGTACCCGCTGGACCGCCCCCTGCACGCCCTGGTCGAGGACTGGGCGGACCGCACCCCGGACACCGTGGCGGTCGTCGCCGCCGACGGTTCGCTGACCTACGCCGAGCTGGACCGCCGGGCCAACCGGGTCGCCCACCGGCTGCTGGCGACCGGAGTACGGCCCCAGGCCCCGGTCGCCGTCCTCGCCGAACGCGGCGTGGACCTGGCGGCCGCCATGCTCGGCGTGCTCAAGGCGGGGGCGGCCTTTGTACCGCTGGAGCCGTCCTACCCGGACCAGCGGCTGGCGGCCACGCTGGCGGCATCGGGCAGCGAGCACCTGCTCGTGCAGGCCGAACTCGCCGGACGCGTGAACGCCGTCGCGACCACGCTCATCGGTGGGACAGCCGCCGACGCGACGCTTCCGGACACCAGGCCTGACACCAGGACTTCCCCGGGCGACCTCGCCTACGTCATCTTCACCTCCGGCTCCACCGGCACGCCCAAGGGCGTGGCCGTCGAGCACCGCAGCCTCGTGCACTACGCGCACGGCGGCCTGGAACGCGTCGACGGCCACGGCCGCTCCTTCGCCCTGCTGTCCACCGCGGCCGCCGACCTCGGCTATCTGTCGGTCTTCGGCGCCCTGATCAGCGGCGGCACCCTGCACCTCGTCGACCGCGAGACCGCGACCGACCCGCAACGGCTCGCCGCGTACTTCACCACGCACCCGGTGGACGTGGTCAAGATGGTCCCCAGCCACGTGGAACTCCTCGCCGCCCACGGCGATCTGGCGGCCGTGCTGCCGCGTCGCACCCTGGTGCTGGCGGGGGAGCCCTGCCCGTGGGAATTGGCCGACCGCATCCGCGCCGCCCGCCCGGATCTGGTCCTGCACAACCACTACGGCCCGACCGAGACCACCATCTCGGTCCTGGGCTGCGACCTGGGCCAGGTGGACCCGCACCGGCGCGGCGGACCGGTGGCCCCGCTCGGCACGCCCTTCCCCAACGCCGTCTGCCACGTCGTGGACCCGGCGGGGCGGCCCTTGCCGGCCACCGTCCCCGGCGAACTCCTCATCGCGGGCCCCGGTGTGTCCCGCGGCTACCTCGGCAACGCCGAGGCCACGGAACGGGCCTTCGTCCCGGATCCGCTGGACGGCACCCGCCGCTGCTACCGCACCGGCGACCGCGTCCGCGTGCGCGCCGACGGCCTCATCGAGTTCCTCGGCCGCCTCGACGACCAGGTCAAGGTCCGCGGCTACCGGGTCGAACTCGGCGAGGTCGCCGCCGCCTGCCGCGCCCTACCGGGCGTACGCGAGGCCGTCGTCCTGGCCGTCGGCTCGGGCAACCAGCGCCACCTCGCGGCCTGGCTCGTCCCCGCCGGCGACGAGCCGCTGGACATCAAGGCCGCCCGCACCGCGCTGCGCGCCGACCTGCCGAGCCACATGGTGCCCACCGCCCTGACGGCGATCCCCGCCATCCCGCTGACCCCCAACGGGAAGGTGGACCGCGCCGCCCTGCCCCAGCCGTCGGCCCAGGCCCCGGCCGAGCGGGTCACACCCCGCACGGACACCGAGCGCCGCATCGCCGCCGTCTGGCAGGAGGTGCTGGAACTCCCGGACGCCGACCTCGACGTCGACGAGGACTTCTTCGCCCTCGGCGGCGACTCCTTCCGCGCCCTGCGGGCCGCCCGCGCCATCGACCCGGACCTGCGGGTCATCGACCTGTTCACCCGCCCCACCGTGCGCGACCTGGCGCTCTTCCTGGACGGGCCCGCCGAGCGCGACACCCGTCTCCTCCAGCGGCTGGCCGGACCGGCACAAGGCACAGCCGTCGGGCTGACCGTGCTCTGCGTCCCGTACGCGGGCGGCTCCGCCGCCTCCTACGGTCCGCTCGCCGCCGAGCTGTCGGCACGTCACCCGAACGCGGAGGTCCTCGCCCTGGAACCGCCGGGGCACGACCCGGCCCGTCCCGACGAGGTCATGCCGAGCCTCGCCGAGCTGATCGACGGCTGCCGGGACGAACTCGCCGGACGCGAAGGCCCCGTGCTGGTCTACGGGCACTGCGTGGGCACCGCCACCGCGGTGGGCCTCGCCCTGGAACTCGAGGCGCGCGGCACCGAACTGGCCGGCGTCGTCCTCGGCGCGTCCTTTCCCACGGCCCGGCTCCCCGGACGCCTCTCCTCCCTGGTGGACCGCTGGTTCCCCAGCGACCGCTGGACCTCCGACCGGGCCTACCGCGAGGTGCTCTCCGCCCTCGGCGGCCAGTTGGAGGAGGCGACCGAGGAGGCCGTGATCCGCGGCGTACGGCACGACGTACGCCAGGCCGTGGACTGGTTCAGCGCCCGGCTCGGCACCCCCGAGGCGGCGCGCCTGCGCACGCCCGTGCTGTGCGTCGTCGGCGACCGAGACCGCACCACGGAACTGTCCGAGGAGCGGTACGCCGAGTGGTACGCCTTCGCCGACCGGGTCGACCTGGCCCGCATCCCCGACGCCGGCCACTACTTCGTCAAGCACCAGGCGGGCGAACTCGCCGACATCGTCTCCGCACGGATCACCGCCCGTCCGGCCGCGGACGCCACGCCCGGCAGCACGCCGTCAGCCGCCCCCGCGCGTCCCGGCCGGCCCGCCGGTCAGGACCTGCGCGACCTGAGGAGATTCGCCCTGCTGGCGCTGAGCCAGACGATCCTGCTGACGGGCGCGAGCCTGACCGCCTTCGGTCTCGGCGTATGGGTCTACCAGCGCACCCACAACGTCGGCTACTACTCGATGATCACCATGCTGGCCCTGCTGCCCGCCGTGCTCGGCGCCCCCCTCGGAGGCGCGGTGGCCGACCGCTACGAGCGGCGCAAGGTCATGCTGGGCTGCACCGCCGTCTACGGCACGGCGCTGGCCGCGCTCACCGCGGTCGCGGCCGCCGGCGCGCTCCAGGTGTGGCAGATCGCCGTGTTCGCCGGGCTGACCTCGCTTACCGCGGCGTTCCAGCGCCCGGCCTACCTCGCGGCCGTCGCGCAGCTCGTACCGAAGCCCTACCTGGCACAGGCCAACGGCGTGGCCCAACTCGGCACAGCGCTCAGCACCCTCATCGCACCCGTCCTCGGCGGAGCGCTCATCACTCTGGCCGGACTCAGCGGCGTGATCGCCCTGGACCTGGTGGGCCTCGCGGGCGGCGCGGCGGTCCTGCTGGCCGTGCGCTTCCCCGACCGCCTGTTCCGCAAGCGACGGGAGACCTTCGCCTCCGCCATCACCGGCGGCTGGCGCTTCATCGTGCGCCGCAAACCCATGGTGGCGATGGTGGTCTTCTTCGTGGTGGTCAACTACATCACCGCCACCACGACGGTGCTCACCGCCCCGCTCGTGCTGTCCTTCAGCACCCCGGCCGTCCTCGGCCTGGTGACCGCCGCCGGCGGCCTGGGCGCGGCGGTCGGCGGACTGGCCATGGCCTTCTGGGGCGGCACCCGCCGCCGCGCCGACGGCATGATCGCCACCACGGTCGGCATGGGCCTGGCCACCGCCCTGATCGGCCTGCGGCCGGCACCGGTGCTGATGGGTATCGGCCTGTTCCTGTGGTGGGCACTGAACGCCGTGCTCAACGCGCACTGGCTGGCGATCATCCAGGCGAAGGTCGGCCTGGAGCTCCAGGGCCGGGTCGTGGCGACCAACCAGATGCTGGCCACCGCCATGATGCCGCTCGGCTTCCTGCTGACCCCGGTGCTCAACGAGCACGTTTTCGGCCCGCTGGTCAGCGGGAGCCACGTGTTCCAGACCGTACTGGGCGACGGACCGAGCCGCGGCATGGGCCTGCTGATGATCACGGGTGGGCTCCTGCTGTCCTGCTGGGGCGTTCTCGGGCTGCGCTACCGTCCGCTGCGGCGCATCGAGGACAGGCTGCCCGACATCCCCACCGGCAGCGTCATCTCCGAGGACCTCGACGTCCTGCAGGGCCAGGCGGACGCCCTGCAGGACGAGGCGGATTCGGCGCTGCTCAGCCCAGCAGGCGGGGGCGCAGCACGGCGCTGACGGTGTCGACGACGGGGGCCCACCCTTCACGGATGAAGAGGTGGGCCCCCGGCTCGTTGCGCAGCTCGAACCCCGCGGCGGTGCGGTCCGCCCAGGACGCCATGTGCGCGGCGGGCACCACCTGGTCCTGGTCGCCGGCGAAGCCCGTGATGGCCGCGCCGAGCCGCCACGGGGCGCCGGGACGCGGACGGTACGAGCGGTACAGCGCGAAGTCGGCGGCCAAGAGCTGCGTCAACTGGCGGACCCAGGCTTCGTCGTCGCGGATCTCCGCGGGGAGACCGCCGAAGTAGCGGTCGATGTGGTTCGCCAGCTCCTCCGGTGGCGCGTCCGTCGGCACGGTGCCCGTACCGGGCGCGTGCGCGGCGCTGACGAAGAGATGGACCGGGCCCTGCCCGGTCGTCCGCTCCAGCCGGGTGGCCAGCTCGTACGCCACCATGGCGCCCATGCTGTGCCCGAAGAACGCATAGGGCATTTCTGGGAGTTCGGCCCAGGCACCGCTGACCCGGTCGAGCAGCTCGTCCATGTCTCCGATGAGCTCCTCACGCCTGCGGTCCTCCCGGCCCGGATACTGCACCGCCAGGAGTTCGACACCGTCGGGCAACCGGGAGCCCCACCCGCGGAACAGCGACGCCGAGCCGCCGGCATAGGGGAAGCAGACCAGTCGCAAGGCGGGATGGCCGTCTCCGGAGTACCGGCGGAACCACGACTCGGCCGTGGAGAGGAGCATGCGAATGCCTTTCGGGAAACCGTGATGCGGCACGCGGGAGCGACGACCCACGCGCAATCCCGGACAGGACCGGGATAACGGTCCGGAGGCTAACAGCCAGGAGATCCGCCTCTTCCGCTCCGTTCGGAACATTGACGGAAGGCTTATGTCCGCGACTGGAAAATCCATCGGCGTCGTCTCCGGGATACGGGTTTCCCGGAGTGGCTCAACAGGGGTATTCGACACACCCGCGTCCCGCGAGGCTCCCGGCTCGGGAAACCGACATCGACCGAAGATTGCCGGACAGCGGCAATACGCAAAGCCTGCCGCTCGGTCATGCTGGTGTCCTCCGGCAGCGAGGGGGTGTCAGTGCGAGCAAGCGCAACCCGCACCGTGGCGCGGGCGCGTACAGGGTCGGGCCTGGTGGTGGCGGTCTTCCTGCTGCCCTTCGGAGCCTACGGGCCGGCCCGGACGGGGGTAGTCCCCGAAGGCACGCCGATCCTCCTCGGTCTGCTGTCCGTGATCGGCGGCTTCGTGTTCCTTCCCGCACTGTGCGAGGAGCGAGCGCCGTTCCGGCACTCGTCGTCGTGCCTGACTGCACACACCCTGACCGGTGAACGGTCCGTCGACCTCAACGGGATCACCACCGTCCGGCTGCTGACGACCTTCTCGTACGGCGGCGCGCACCGCACCCTGGTGGTGCGCGACGCGCATGGCGTACGGCTCGGCGTCACGACCGAGACGAGCCGCAGGAAACTGCGCCGAGCGATCGAGAAGGCGGACGCGAATGCCGCACGAGGTATCGCCGGGGCCCGGGTCAGCCGTGCGGCCCGGGCACATCTGGGTCTTGCCCCGGACCGAGGGCTCGTTGTCCACACGATTCTCGCCTTCGTGTTTCTGACGGTGTCCGTGAGTCTGTACGTGGTGGCTGTGATACGGCTCGGCGGGCAGTGAGCCTTCCCCAGCGCCGGTGACTCGGCGAGGTCAGGTGGCAGGCAGGCCGTCGTGATGGTTCAGCGGGCGGGGACGAGGCGGGGGACCGCGCGGACGTAGACGACCATGCCGATGACCTCGACGAGGGTCTGCGTGACCACGACGACGGCGGCCACGGCCAGGTCGTCCGGCAGGGCGAGAGCGAGGGGCAGGACGACGAGGGAGTTGCGGGTGGCCCCGGTGAAGACGATCGCGCGGCTGTCGGGGACGTCGAGCCGGAAGAGGCGTGCGACGCCCAGGCCGGCGAACGCCATCGCCACCAGGAACGCCGCGTAGACGGGGATCACGCGGGCGACGTCGGAGAGGCTGCCACCGAGCTTGGGGATCTGCGAGGCGACCACGGTGAACAGGGTGGCGGCCATCAGCGGCACCATGGCCGCCGTCGCCCCGTCGGCGGTCTTCCGTCCGGCAGCGCGGCGGGTGGCCCACGCCTGGGTGAGCCACGCGAGCGTGAGCGGGATGACGATGAGGAAGACGAACGCCTCCAGGAACGGCCCGGCCTCCACGACGTCGCCGAGGTCCGGGCCCATGAACATCCACAGCAACAGCGGCAGGAGCAGCATCTGCCCGATCAGCAGCAGCGGGGTCGCGGCGAGCAGTCGTTGGTTGCTGCCACCGGCCAGCCCGCTGAAGACGATCACGTAGTCCACGCACGGCGCCAGCAGCACCAGCAGGACCCCGATCCGCACCGCCTGGTCATCTGGGACGAACACGAAGAGGGCCGCGACGACGGCCGGAACCACCACGAAGTTCACCACCAGGGCAGCGGCCAGGAACCGGCCCGCGCGCAGGGACCGCAGCAGGTCGGCGGCCGGCACCTGGAGGAAGGTGACGTACAGCAGGGCGGCGAGGACGGGGTTGATCGCGTGTTCCAGGGCGGGGCCCGCCGAGGGGGCGGCCAGCCCGAGCGCCGTGCCGGCCACCATCGCCCCGAGATATACGGCGACCTGGTGCCGCTCCATCGCCTCAACCACACTCTGGTCCTGGTGGTCCTGCTGCGCTGTCACCGCTGTCACTTTCTACTCGCCTGGGGGTTCTCGCCGACCGAGCGGCGCGGACAGGGCCGAGCCTACGCGTCGACCGTGGGCCGGGAAGGGTCCGGGACCGCGGCCTTTCCGCAGCTGCAGCCGCTCTGAGAGGCAGACGCGGTACACGTGCAGGAGCGGCGGCGCCGGCCGAACCACCAGGCGCTCACGGCAAGCGCGGCGAGCCCCATGGCAAGGGCGGGGAGCCAGGCCACGACGGTCGCGGCTCCGGCGCCGACCACGCCCGCGGTGATCAGAGCGGGCAGGGCGCAGCAGGCGACGCAGGCCAGCCCGGCCAGCGACGCGAGGGCCTTCGCGGGCCGGTGGCGTGATGGGCGGTCAGCAGCAGGGTCCGGCATGGCGGTTCTCCTCGGCGAGGTCGGTGAACGGTATGGGGCAGCACGGGCTGGAGGCGCATTTGGTCAGGTCGTCACACCCGGCCTCCACTGCGGCCATGAGGGCGGTGCGGATGGTGGTGAGATCGGTGATCTTCGCGTCGACCTCGGCGAGTTTCGCGGATGCGCGTTCTTGAAGACCGGGGACGGCACGGCCGTGCCGATGGCGGCCGGCTTCCAGCAGTTCGGCCACCTCGTCGAGGGTGAACCCGAGTCGCTGCGCGGCCTTGATCACCCGCAGTGCGGTCACGGCCTCGTCACCGTAGAGGCGGTGCCCGCCCGGGCTCCGCTCGGGTTCGGCGAGGAGCCCGCGCCGCTCGTAGTAGCGCAGGGTCTGCAGGTTCACCCCGGCCGCTTCTGCGACCTGCCCACTACGCAGGCCGCCGTTCACCGCACGCTCCCGGCGACGGCTTCGGCCCGCTCCGCGAGGGCGACGAGGACCGGCTTGTGCGCCTGGTCCACGGTCACGTCCAGCTGTACGGCGCCGGCCTCGGCGGTGACAGTGAACGTGAAGAACGAGCAGCAGCCGGCCTCCCGCTCCGCCAGAGCCCGCACGTCGTGCTCCACGCCCGGCCCGCCCATCAGCTCCAGGCGGACCCGGCTCGACGAGGCCCGAGTCACCACACGCAGCCGCCGGGCAAAGAGGGTGTCCCACTCCGCGACCCGCAGCGGCCGCTCGGCGGTGGGAAGCGTGCACGCCTGCGGCACCCAGTCCAGTTGAGCCATGACCTCTCTCCCGTCGTCCCGCCCCGGCTCTCCGGGACACCTTCGACGGTAAACCTGTACCTGGGTACAGGATGCAAGCCGCATCTGCGCGCCCATGTCGTGAGAGGCGACCGAAGGCCGGCCGACATGCCCGTGCGGTAGAGCCGCCCATGATTCAAGATTCCCTGAATTCAGGAATCTATGTATTGTCGTAGGTGTGCTGACCGTTGCCTCCGACGTCGAGGTGCTGGCCCGTTTCGGCCGCGCGCTCGCCGACCCGATCCGCTGCCGGACCCTGCTCGCCCTGCGCCAGGCGCCGGCCTACCCGGCCGACCTCGCCGACGCCCTCGCCATCTCCCGGACCCGCCTGTCGAACCACCTGGCCTGCCTGCGCGACTGCGGCCTCGTCGTTGCCGTCCCCGACGGCCGCCGCACCCGGTACGAGCTCGCCGACCAGCGCCTCGGCCACGCACTGGACCACCTGCTCGCAACCGTCCTCGCGGTCGAAACGGACCCGACCTGCACCGAGGCCGACGAGAAGGGCTGCTGCTGACATGACCGCGATATCCCTCGGGCCCTCCCCGGCCCGCCGCGACGCACTCACCCGACGTGTGCGCCTCCTGGTCGCAGCCACCATCACCTACAACGTCATCGAGGCGATCGTCGCCCTCACCGCCGGCACCCTGGCCTCCTCCACCGCCCTGATCGGCTTCGGGCTCGACTCGATCATCGAGGTGTCCTCCGCCACCGCGGTCGCCTGGCAGTTCTCCGCCCGTGACCACGCCGTGCGCGAGGCACGTGAGAAGACGACCCTGCGGATCATCGCCGTCTCGTTCTTCGCGCTCGCCGCCTACGTCACGATCGACGCCATCCGCGCCCTGACCGGCACCGGCGAGGCCGAACGCTCCATCCCCGGCATCGTCATCGCCGCCCTGTCCCTGGCCGTGATGCCGTCCCTGTCCGCCGCCCAGCGCCGCGCCGGACGCGAACTCGGCTCCGCCTCCGCGGTCGCCGACTCCAAGCAGACCCTGCTGTGCACCTACCTGTCCGCGGTACTCCTGGCCGGCCTGGTGCTCAACGCCACCCTTGGCTGGTCGTGGGCCGACCCCATCGCCGCCCTCGTCATAGCCGCCATCGCCGTCAAGGAAGGCCGCGACGCCTGGCAGGGCAAGGGTTGCTGCGCACCTACCGTCACCGGGACCCTCGGGAAGGCCGGAGCCGAGGCGGACGCGTGCGGCTGCGGCCACGGATGCGATTGCTGCAAGTGAGTTCCGCGGAAGGCCGTCTGGCACCGGAGCGGTAAGGGCTCGCTCCGGTGACCCCTGGACGAGAGCGATGGGCGCGACGGCCGCTGGGTTTGCCAGGTACGGCAACGGACCATTTGAGTCCGGTGGCGGTCGGTCACTCCGGGCGTACGTGAAGCACTTCGCCGGGGTCTGTCCATCGAACGGTCCTGTCTCGCATTCGGTGGTGACGGAGAGTTGCAAGGGGCGCTGACCTTCATGTGATGGATGTCAACGAGCTTGTGCAGATGGTGTTTTCAGGTCTGGCCCCGCTGGTCATGGACAATGTGGCCGACGAGTGTGAGCGGATTGTGGTGCGGGCCCAACCGGTTCAGATCAGCGCCGGTGGGAGGCGCCGTTTTCGTTGGTGGGGCATCAGGCGGGGGCTGCGGCAGCTTGGATGAGGCCGATGCCAAGCCGCCTGTGCCCATGCGTTCAACACGGGGGAGAGGTATTGGTGTTGCCGATCGGTTCGTCGTGTCGTACGGTCCTTCGCATGGGTTCCCTGTGAGATAGCCGGCGCCGACCGCGTAGAGCACCGCTCCGCAGTCGCTACGCCTTGCCGTGCAGCCATCCACCCCGATCCGGCCCGGGCTGAAGCCTGTGTGGCCAGGAGGGACCCGATCTTGCACACCTCACAACTCACCCTTCACCACGTCACCAAGCGCTACCCCGGCCGCACCGTCCTCGACCAGGTCTCCTTCACGCTGAAGCCGGGCGAGAAGGCCGGGCTGATCGGTGACAACGGCTCCGGCAAGTCCACCCTCCTGCGGCTCATCGCAGGTCAGGAGCGCCCGGACAGCGGCGAGTTGACCGTGACCGCCGTCGGCGGCATCGGGTATCTGCCGCAGACCATCTCCCTGCCCCCGACCGCCACCGTCCAGGAGGCCGTCGACCTGGCTCTTGCGGACCTGCGCGCCCTCGAGGTGGAGCTGCGCCGGGCCGAACAGGCGCTCGGCGGCGGCGCGGACCCGGCGGCACTCGCCGCGTATGCCGTGCTCCTCGAGCGCTATGAGGCCCGGGGCGGCTATGACGCCGACCACCGGGTGGACCTTGCCCTGCACCACCTCGGCCTCCCCACCCTCCGCCGTGAGCGCCGACTCGGCACCCTCTCCGGCGGCGAGCGCTCCCGTCTTGCCCTGGCCGGTGTCCTGGCCGGTCGGCCGGAGCTGCTGCTTCTGGACGAGCCGACCAACGACCTGGACGATCAAGCCGTGCAGTGGCTGGAGGCGCAGCTGCGGGCGCACCGCGGCACGGTGCTGGTGGTCACCCACGACCGCGTCTTCCTGGAGCGCCTGACCACCACGGTCCTGGAGGCCGAGGCGGGAAAGGTCACCCGCTACGGCGACGGCTATGCCGGTTACCGCACGGCGAAGGCAGCGGAGCGCCAGCGCCGGCTTCAGGAGTACGAGGAGTGGCGGGACGAGCTGGCCCGCAACGAGCGGCTGGCCGGCGGCCACGCGGTCCGCCTCGACGGCATCCCGCGCAAGGCGCCGCTGGCCAACTTCGGCCACGGCGGATTCCGCGCCCGCAGCCGGGCGCACGGCGTGATGGCCCGTATCCGCAACGCCCGTGAGCGGGTCGAGCGGTTGACGGCGCACCCGGTGGCGCCGCCGCCGGACCCGCTGGCATTCAGGGCGCGGATCGGGGCGGCAGAGGAATGTGCGGGTGAGGGCACCGAGACCGCTTCCGTGGAGCTCCCGGCCGTGCAGTTGTCGGACGTACGCGTGGGAGACCGCCTCCACCTGGGCGCCCTCACTCTCGGCCGCAGCGGCCGGCTTCTGGTCACCGGCCCCAACGGCGTCGGCAAGACGACGCTGCTGCGGGTGCTCGCCGGCGAGCTGCGGCCGGACGCGGGCTCGGTGCACGTGCCGGGCCGGGTGGGCCATCTGCGCCAGGACGAGACGCCGTGGCCGCCGGGCCTGACGGTGGCCGAGGCGTTCGCGCTGGGCCGTGTGGGCTCCGCCGACGAGCATGCGGATGCCCTGCTTGCCCTTGGCCTCTTCCGGCGGGCGGAGCTGCAGTTGCGCATGGGCGAGTTGTCGTACGGCCAGCGCCGCCGCGTGGATCTCGCCCGACTGGTCTCGGAGCCCGCGGACCTCCTGCTGCTCGACGAGCCGACGAACCACCTGTCACCGTTGCTGGTCGAGGAACTGGAGAAGGCGCTGGCCGGGTATGCGGGGGCGATCGTGCTGGTCACCCACGATCGCGCCCTACGGACGCGGTTCCAGGGCGGGCATCTGGAACTGTCGGAGACAGCGGGAATCCGGTTGGAGTGACAGTGGGCCCGTGCCCTACCGACTGCCGCCCCCGACCACGGGGCGGCAGTCAACTCAATCCGCCCCGGCATCCAGCTCCAGCCAGGAGGCAAGGCGGGGCGGGTATGTGAGCGCGGCTACTACGTGCGGGTAGATCCGGGCGCGGTCAGATGCGTCACATCCAGTGGTCGGGGCCCGGATCGTTGCCTTCCGCCCGTACGGCGAGGCGCTGCACGTAGTGCTTCCAGCCTTCCTCATGCGCAGCACACGCCTCGGGCGAGGGCAGGCCGCTGTGTACCAGGCGCAGCAGGGTGCCGTCAGGGGTGGGCTCCAGGGTGATCTCCACGGTGGTCGAGCCGGGCGGTACGGGCATTCCGCCTTCCGCCCAGCCCCAGGTGAACACCAGTCGCCTGGGCGGGTCCAGCACGATGAAGCGGCCTTCGGCCACGTTCTCGCCGGTGACGTTGGTCCGGTACACGCCGCCGGGCGCGAACACGAACTCGCCTTCCCGGCCCATCCAGGACAACCACTTTTCCCGGTCGGTGAAGAAGGAGAAGACGGTCTCGGGGCGGGCGGCGATGTGCCGCTCGACCGTGACCACGCCGTCGCTCACCTTGCTGCTCCCGCTCACGCGTCCGTTCCTTCCGCCCGCTCGGCGGCCTCGGCCAGTTCGGCGAGTGTGTCGAGCTTGGTGGCCCACATCGACTGCAGGTAGTCGGCCAGGGGCCCCATGGCCTCACGGTCGGCGCGGTAGAACCGCTTCTTGCCGCCCTGGCGCAGCGTAACCAGGCCGGAGTCCCGAAGCACCTTGAGGTGCTGTGAGACCGCGCCGAAGGTGACGTCGAACCGCTCGGCGATCTCGCCCGCCGACAGTTCCGCGTCCCAGACCAGCCGCAGAATCTCGCGCCGCCTGGGTTCGGCGACCGCCCGTACCGCATCCATGAAGGTCATTTTAGCGGCCACTGCAATTTGCCAAGTCGCACAGAGTCATTTTAGTGTGTGCTAAAGCAAGCGTTCCGGCACTCCCGCCGGATCCCCGATGAGAAGGACGCTCCATGGCTGACATCGCCCTGCAGATCCGTATCGCCGCCGACCCGGAGGCCGTATACCGCGCTGTCTCCACTCCCGAAGGCGTCGCCGGCTGGTTCAGCACCGGCGCCGAGATCGGCGAGGGCGTTGGTGCCCTGCACCGGTTGTCGTTTCCCGGGGCGCCGATGACCTGGGACTTCCGCATTGACGATGCCGTGGAGGGCAAGCGCCTGGCGCAGACCGTGGTCGCCGGGCCCCCGCAGTGGATCGGCACCGAGATCGTCTATGCCCTGGAGGCCCATCCCGAGGGCGGCACGGTGGTCCGGTTCGACCACACCGGGTTCGCCGAGATCGACGACATGTTCCGCGAGGTCACGATGGGCTGGGCCGGCATGTTCGCCCGCCTGAGGGAGTACGTGGAGACCGGCACCCCGGTCCCGTACTTCACCCTCTGAGCCGCGCCCCGTTCACCCCGACCCCGTACACGCAAGGAGCAGCAATGTCCGAGATCACCTTCCGGACCGACATCGGCGCCGGCCGCGCCAAGGTCTACGAGGCGCTGAACTCCCACGACGGGCTCACGGGCTGGTGGACCACCGGCGTGAACCGTGAGGGTGAGGTCCTCCTCTTCGACTTCCCGGAGATTCCCGAGCCCTTCCGGCTCCGCCGGGACCGCGCGGACAAGGAAGAGATCGTCTGGACGTCGATTGGCGCCTTCCCGCCCCACTGGTCCGGCACCGTCATCACCTGGCAGCTGACCGATACCCTCGACGGGACCGGCACCCGGGTGGACTTCCGGCACACCGGCTTCGCCGCCGACGACCCGGGCCTCGCGCACACCGCGGAGACCTGGGGCCAACTGATGACCCGGCTCAAGCAGTACGCCGAGTCCGGCACGCAGCAGCCCTTCTTCACCCTTTGAGCAGGAGCAGGCGATGTCGATCGACGGGACTGCCGAGCGGGTGATCCCGCTCCCGCCAGGCCGGGTGGCGGCGTACGCCATGGACTGGCGCCACGACGGGGAATGGACGCAGGGCATCCGCTAGGCGACCCTGACCCGGGAGGCCGATGGCGGCGGGGGAAGTCGCCGGGCGCGCACACCGAGGGGCCGTTGGCCCGGTCTGGAACCAGGACAGGGCCTGGCTCGTCATCGCCGCGCACGCCCGGTGGTCGCCCGCTCCTTCTGCGACTGCTCCACCGTCCCGGCGAGCGCACCTGGGGCGGCCGCCCACTCCTGATCGCCCAGGCCGCGCTGGGATCAGCGGTCACCCCTGCGAGGCTGCACCGGCGGCCTCACGCGACAGGTAGTCGTGGGCGAAGGTCTGTGTGCCATCGTCGTGGTAGCACGCCTGGCCATGGTGGAAGTCGTCCCACGGCAACGTCAGGAACTCGTCCCGGTCCTCGATGGGCGGTTCACCGTCGCCGGTCAGGCCGGCTTCCATGTCCCGCCGGATGAGTTCAAGACGGAGGTCGACGACCCGCGCTGGGTGGAATGGCGAGGTGGCGCAGCGCACCGGTGGGGGACCGGCCGAGGGCTCCCGGCAGCGCCGCCCTGCGGGCGCGCCCGGCCGGTGAACACGCCGCCCGCGCCGGCCACTGTCCAACGCCTGGTCGGCCGGCATCCACCGCTGCCGGGTGGCTCGTGGGCGGTGGACGTTGGCACTTCCCACGTTAGGGGCATATGCTCCTAATGTGGGTGTCGCGAATCCGTTTCCGGTCTTTTGTGCGGTATCTGCGGAAGTGCCCGGCCGAACGGCTGCGTGATCTTGCTGCCCGTTCGGAGGTGAATCCGCACAGCAGGGCCGATGGCCACATGTGCATATTTCCACCAAATGTAGACCGATGATGGAGTAGTCAGGTGCCGAACATCACCAGGACCAACAAAGCGCTGTACCTGAGCGCAGCCGCGGGAGTCGTTGTGGCCCTCGCCGGCGGGGGCGCGCTTGCGGCGTCGGCGTCGGCCGACGCGCCCGCCGCGAAGCATCGTGTGGAGACTTTCGAGCTGGTCGGCAAGCAGACCTCGGCCGGAGAGGTCGATCTGGGCGAGCCGGGAGTCAGCGTGGGTGATCAGCGGGTTGTGCACGAGGACCTCTACCGTGACGGCAAGAAGGTGGGCGATCACAGCGCGGTCTGCACCTTCACCCAGGTCAGTCCGGCCGCCCTCCAGTGCCTGGGCACCTTCGCGCTCCCCGAAGGACAGTTCGCCGCGCAGTCGCTGCTGCATCTGCCCGCCCCGTCCTCCGTCGATGTCAGCATCACGGGCGGATCGGGCGCCTACCGTACCGCTCAGGGATTCATCCGCACCGTCCCTGCGGGTGAGACCGAGCGGCACTTCACCATCTACCTGCAACGCTGACGAGCTCCCCGCGGGCGCCTCGCGCAAGGCCGTGCCGGCCTCACACACCCCCGAAACCCAGGCGCCACCGGGCACCCCGGTGTCATCGGCGCGGCAGAACTGGACGTTATCGCGGACGGCACGGTGATCGCCGGCGTCGGACACATGCCCTGGGAACTGGACGCCGAGGCCCTGTCCGGGCGTACGCCGACCGTCGAGCGCTCGGGAGCCAGTGGCCGGGAACGCGCCGTTCACCGTCTGAAGGACAGGAGAGAGGTCATCGTCCTGGCCGACACCAAGATGATCAACCTGACGGCTGCCAAGGGGAACCCCATCCAGGCCATGGACCTCGGACTCACTCTCCAGGCCAGAAGCCTGGCGGCTCTCGCCGCAGCAGCGGAGAACCGGCTCGTCCCGGGAGTACAGGCGGTGCCGGCCCCGATCGACCGCCAAGTGGCCACCGACCTGGTCGCCCTGCTGAGTGCCTGACCGACCACGCCGCTCGAAACGTGGGCCGCGCGAAGGGCGTTGGTCGCCGACGTCCATGCAGCGCCGGCAGGCGTGAGCCCAAGGGTGCGGCCTCGTTTGATCCGGCGGTGGGTCCCGCATACGGGCAATGGCGCCTCGGCTTCCGTGCCCCTTGTGCTGCTCCTCGGAGCAGCACAAGGGGCACGGGGAACGGGAAGCGCGTATGCGGTCGCCGCCGGCCAGTCGTCAGCTGTTCTTTCGGGCCACCGAAGTGAGCAACCCGCGCACGTAGTCGCGCATACGGCGGCGTAGGGCCACCCGGCCGAAGCGACGGCCGCTGGTCGCGAAGAGGTCGTCACATTCCGGTCCGCACTCCACGACATTGCAGCCGCCCGGTGAAACCTGCAGGTCAGGCAGCACAGTCCGGCTGAAGGACCAGCATGCGCCGGCTCACGACGTTGGTCAGCCCCGTCGGCCGTAGGAGGCGAGGCGATCGGCGAGCGCGATGACGAGGTCGCGTAGTTCATCGGGGCGCTCGATGACGAACGGCCGGTCCAGGGTTGCGAGTACCCGAGGCAACCAGTCGAGCCGCTCCACCCGTAGCTCGACGCGTATCCAGCGCTCGGCCTCCTCGTCCTGGCCCGTCGTGGCCTCGTACTCTTCCAGGCTCGCGACACTGGTGGGAAGGTGGGCGCGGATCTGCTCCACTGTCCCGTGGATCCGCAAGGTCACCTCGTGCCGGTAGTCGGCCGTGGCGAACCCTGACAACACGCGCTGTGCCGGACCCGGGCCCATGGGCTCTTCGAACGAGCCGGGCAGGGTCCTCGCGTCGGCGATGCGGTCGAGCCGGAAGGTTCGGTCCTCGCCGATCCGGGCGTCCTTGCCCGTGACGTACCACCGGCCCGCATGGGCGACGATGCCGTACGCGTGCAGCGTGCGTTCGCTGCGCCGTCCGTCGCGGTCGGTGTAGCGGATGGACAGCGGTCGGCGGTGGCGCACCGCATCGGCGATGGCGAGCAGAACATCGGCGTCCGGGGTGTCGAACTCGCCAGGCTGATCCGTGAAGGCGAGGGTCTCCAGGAGGAGGTCGAGCCGACGGGCGATGTGCTTGGGCAGCACCCTCCGGATCTTCGCCGATGCCGTCTCGCTTGCCGTGCGATGCGTCGTCGTCAACCCTGCTCGGCGGCCGGCGATCAGGCCGAGCAGCACGGCCAGCGCCTCGTCGTCGCTGAGCATGAGCGGAGGCAAGCGGTACCCGGGGGCGAGCCGGTATCCGCCGTAGCGGCCGCGCACCGACTCCACGGGCACGTCCAGGTCGATCAGGTGATCCACGTATCGCCGCACCGTGCGCCCTTCGACACCGAGCCGGTCGGCGAGTTCCGCCACCGTCCTGGTGCCGCCCGACTGCAGCAGCTCCAGGAGGGTCAGCACGCGGCCGGTGGGGCGAGGCATATTTGCAGTCTAGCGTCTATACAGGACCGATTCTGTCCACTATTTCTCCTAGTCTGCGAAGTACACGCCTTCCAGCACAGCCAAGGAGATCCCATGGACTTCGTCTCGATCCGCATCATCACCGGCGACATAGCGCGCCTCGTCGAGTTCTACGAGCGAGCCACCGGGGCACGGGCGACGTGGGCCACCGCGGACTTCGCCGAACTCAGGACCGCGGGCGCCACTCTCGCCATCGCAAGCACCCGCACTGTTCCACTGTTCGCCCCGGGCTCTGCCCGTCCGGCGGACAACCACAGCGTGATCACCGAGTTCCTCGTGGACGACGTGGACAGCGTTCACCAGAACCTGACCGATTTCGTCACCGACTTCGTCACGGAGCCCACCACGATGCCCTGGGGAAATCGTTCACTGCTGTTCCGCGACCCCGACGGCAACCTCGTCAACTTCTTCACCCCCGTCACCCCGGCGGCCATCGAGAAGTTCGCACGTTGACGCCAGGGCCGCTCACGCGGGAGCCGTGAGATCCCAGGGCTCCCGATGAACGCGGCCGCCTGCTCCGAGAGCGCCACCGGCAGGAGACACCGGAACGCACCGCTGAGCCGGTTGGCCATGGAGTTCAGGCCGTCTCGGCGTACTGCTCCCCCCGCATACGCCCGCAGCGCCGGCAGGACCGCTTCCGCGCCCCCGGCAGTCGGTCGAGCCGGTCCAGGACGTAGGCCCGATGACCATCTGCCTCAGCCCGGTCGGAGCGAGCAGGGCGTCACGGTGTGCGTCGGCCCCGACTGTCCTGCGATCGGTGGCCGGTGCCGACGTCGCGGCCTGTCGGCGGGTCGATGGCCGCAGCGGGCTGCTGCCCGTCGGCGGGGGCGAGGGAGGTCAGCAGTTGGAGCTTCTCGGCGGCGTCGCTGTCCTGGTCCGGGTAGTAGAGCACGAGCAGCAGGTCTCCGACGGCGAGTTTCTCGCGGTTGAGGTGCAGTTCGCCCACGACCGGATGGTTGACGGTGCTGGTGTAGCCGAGCGCTTTGATGTCGTGCCGTGCCCACAGGGTGCGGAAGCGGTTGCTGGCCAGGGACAGCTCGCCGACGAGTTCGACGGAGCGCTGGTCGAAGACGCTGTCGTCCACCGAGCGGCGGAACGCCGCGACGGAGTCGACGACCGCCGCCTCCCAGTCGTGCTGGAAGTGGCGTTCCTCGGGGTCGAGCAGCAGGGAGCGCAGCCGGTTCTGGCCGGGCCGGAGCCGCGGCGACAGGGCCACCGCGAGCTGGTTGGAGGCCAGGACGTCGAAGCGCCGGTCCTCGACGAACGCCGGCACGTCCACGGCCGCCAGCAGATGGTGCAGCCGGGCGGGCAGGCGCGGCGTGGGCTGCTTGCGGCGGGCCGGCGGGCGGGGCGCCTTGAGCCCGAGCAGGTACTCGGTTTCCAGGTCGTCGAGGAGCAGGACACGGGCGATGGCCTGGAGCACCTGCGGGGAGGGGTTGTGATCCCTGCCGCGCTCCAGCCGCAGGTAGTAGTCCGCACTGATACCGGCAAGCATCGCGACCTCCTCGCGGCGAAGCCCTGGGACGCGCCGGTTGGCACCACCGGGGATGCCGGCCTGCTGTGGCGTGACCAGGTCGCGGCGGGCGTGCAGGTACTCGCCCAGCCGGTTCGCGTCGTCTCGAGGCATGCCTCCCACGGTAACCGCGGCCGACGGTCACAGAGGGGGCCCTGGCACACCCCGGATCGGCAGGGCCTTTCCCGTGCCGAAGCATGTGAGCGAGCCTGGTTGCGGAAGAACAGATAGTCGCCGTACGGCTACCGAACGTTATAGGGAAGGTTCTGGTGAAGCTCACCAATCGCACAGTGCTCATCGTCGGTGGCACCTCCGGCATCGGGCTCGAGCTCGCGCACCGGTTCGCGAAGGACGGCAACACGGTCGTCGTCGGCGGGCGCAAGCCCGAGCCACGGGACGGCCTGCAGTCCGTTCGGATCGACGTCACCGACCCCGCCTCGGTCCTGCGGGCCCGCGACGAAGTGCTCGCCGCGCACCCCGGCCTCGACGTCGTCGTCACGATGTCCGGAATCCTGCTCACCGAAGACCTGCGCGACCCCGCGCACATCACCGACGCCGAGAACATGGTCGCCACGAACCTGCTCGGTACCATCCGGGTGATCGACGCCTTCACCCCGCACCTGATCGGTCGCGGCGCCGGAACGATCATCACGGTGAGCTCGGGAATCGCGTTCCTGCCCTTCCCGCTCATGGCCACCTACGGCGCCACGAAGGCCGCGGTCCACTCCTACACCGAGTCGCTGCGGGCGCACCTGGCCGGGACCGGCGTGGAGGTGGCCGAGCTCGTGCCGCCGGCCGTCGCGACCCCGGCGATGGCGAAGCTCAACCCGGCGGCCGTACCGGTCGACGATTACCTCGATGAGGTGATGGAGCTGCTCGCCGTGGAGCCTCCGACCCGCGAGATCATCGTCGAGGCCGCGCTGCCGCTGCGCTGGGCCGAGCGGGACGGCACCTACACCGAGCTCCTGGAGCGCCGCTCCGCGCCGCTGAACAACCTGCCCGGCCGCTGATCGGTCCGGCTTCCGGCCCGGCTGCTGATTCCGCTGTCGCGGGGCACCGACCCGACGCGACCGCTTGAACACGGTTCACGTCGTGGGCGGAGCGGCGTCGCCTCGCCCACCTGCCTCGTCGCAGCGGCCCGGCCTGCAATCTCCCGAACCACCAGAAGAGATCCACCAATGACCACCCCCAGCAACAGACGATCGGTCGTCGGCTTCATCGGCCTGGGCGACCAGGGACTGCCGATGGCCGAGGCCATTGCCGAGGCCGGGTTCCCGGTCCACGCCTGGGCGCGGCGCCCGGAGGTGTGGGACGACCCACGCCTGAGCGCGCTGACCCGGCAGGACAGCCCGGAGCGCCGGCCGCCGCGGCCGACATCCTCGCGGTGTGCGTCAACACGGACGCCACCGTGTTCGACCTGGCGGCCTCACTGCTTCCGGCGATGCGGCCCGGAGCGGTCTTCGTCCATCACGGCACCGGGACCCCGGCCAACGCGGTCGCGTTGGCCGAACTCGCCGCCAGGCACGGTATCGCCGCCGTTGACGCCCGGGTCAGCGGCGGCCGGCAGGGAGCCGAAGCGCGCAGACTCACCACGCTCGCCGGCGGAGAGGAATCCGCGATCGAGATGGTGCGGCCGGTGCTCCAGTCGTTCTTGTGCCGCGTCGTCCATCTGGGCCCGGCCGGCACCGGTCAGCAGGCGAAACCGTTCAACAACGCTCTGATGCCGATGAACACGCGCGCCATCAACGACATGCTCACCCTCGCCAAGGACACCGGCGCCAACCCTGCCGCGCTGGTGGACGCGCTGCGCTCCGCCGGCGCGTCCAGCCGCGCCCTGGAACTGCTCGGCACCACAGTCCGGCCGGAGACCGCCGACCACCTGTCGGAGGTCTGCGTGCTCGACATGGAGATCCTCTCCGCGGCGATGAACGGGGCCGGCGTCCACTCGGAGACGGTGCGACGGGTGACCGACACCGGCATGGCCGGAGCCCGCGGGCTCACCCAGACATTGAAAGTAGTTACGGAGATCGACATGACTGAGTTCCTGAACGTGGAAGGCGGCACCCTCGCCTATGAGGTGACCGGCTCCGGGCCGCTGATGGTGCTTGCGCACGGGATCGGCCAGAGCCGCGACGCCTATCGGTTCCTGGTCCCGGAGTTGGTGGCCGCCGGTTACCGGGTCGCGGCCGTGGACCTGCGAGGCAGCGGCGAGTCGACCGCGACGTGGCCGTCCTACACCCGCACCGACATCGCCGGCGACCTGATCGCACTGATCCAGCACCTCGGCGGCCCTGCGGTGCTGGTCGGCCACTCCATCTCCGGCGGCGCCGCGACGATCGCGGCTGCCAAGGCGCCGACGCTTGTGAGCGCCGTCGTCGAACTGGCGCCGTTCACCCGTAAGGTGGAGTACTCGCTGAGCGCCCTGGGCCTGTCCCGCTACCGCAGGGGCGCGGCGGCGATCTCGGCCGTCGCGATGCTCGGCAGCCATAAGCAGTGGCGGAAGTACCTGGAAATCGCGACCCCGGAGCCGCGCCCGGCGGACTGGGCCGCGAGCCTGGAGCGCACCGACGCGATGCTGCGCGAGCCGGGCCGGATGAAGGCCCTGCGAAAGCAGATGAACAGCGCCGCCGACGCCGGGGCCCAACTCGGCAACGTGCATTGCCCGGTCCTGGTCGTCATGGGCACCATTGATCCCGACTGGGGTGACCCGAAGGCCGAGGGCGAGGCCATCGTGGCCGCGCTTCCGGAAGGCGTCGGCCGACTCGAGATGCTCCCGGGGGCGGGCCACTACCCGCACGTCCAGTTCCCGTCGGCAGTGGCCGGCCTGATGCGCTCGTTCCTCGAGACGGCCCGTGCCTAGGACTTGTCCTGTCGATCATGTGACTACTTGGTGTCCGGGTCGTTGATGTGGACATGGGGCGGGGCGATCTGACAGACGCAGAGTGGGAACGGCTGCGGCCGTTCCTGCCGGTCAGCAACAGGCGTTGTGGCCGGTGGCGGGACCACCGGCAGGTCATCGACGGAATCCTGCACCGGGTGCGGACCGGTGTGCAGTGGCGTGACCTGCCGGAACGGTTCGGGCCGTGGAAGACCGTTTATGAACGGCACCGGCTGTGGTCGGCGGACGGGACGTGGGAACGTCTGCTGCACCGGGTCCAGGCCGAGGCCGACGCCGCCGGTGAGATCGACTGGGACATCTCGGTTGACTCCACCATCGTCCGCGCGCATCAGCACGCGGCCGGCGCCCGCACCGATCCTCCGCCGGCGCCCGCGTCAAAGGGGGTCGAATCGGCAGAACGCCAGGACGAAACCGCCTGGCAGAGCCTGCACGCCCGCCTGGTGGAGGTGGTGCAGGAAGTGAGGGCCTGGGCCGCTCGCGGGGTGGCTTCACATCCAAGCTCCACCTGAGCGCGGACGGTCGCTGCCGCCCGCTGTCCCTGATCGTCACGCCGGGACAGCGGGCGGACTGCACCCAGTTCAAGCAGGTGCTGGACAAGATCCGCGTCCCCAAGATCGGACCGGGTAGACCTCGCAACAAGCCCGACAGCCTCGCGGCGGACAAGACACCCCATGCAGCTATCGGGTCAAGCAGCAGTGGCGAGTTGGGGTCTCGTTGGTGGGGTGAAGGCGGTGACCTCGTCGAATTTCT
>NZ_JBEZXR010000049.1:0-65347 GCF_040638135.1 Streptomyces sp. NPDC026673
CCAGAATGCCCAGCCCCGGAGGCCCCGACCCCGGCCCACCACACACGCAGCGGCGCGGTCACTGACCGCGCCGGGCAATCGGGCGGGAGGGTGGGAAACCCCCCACATCAACCGCACCGCACCCGCAGGGAGCCGCCGGCGCGGCACAATCGGAGGAAGCCGTGCCGAGGCGAAGGGGTCCGCCATGAGGAGCCGCACCAGCGTGACGCGCGAACCCGTCCATCACCCGTTGTTCGCCCGCTTCTATGCCCGCTGCGGACCGGTGATGGACGCCCGCGCCGGCTTCGGGGCGCACCGGGAGGACGCCCTGGCGGGGCTCACCGGCCGGGTCATCGAGATCGGTGCGGGGTCCGGCCTGAACTTCCGTCACTATCCGCGTGCCGTCTCCGAGGTCGTGGCCATCGAGCCGGAGCGGCATCTGCGCCGGCTGGCCGCCGACGCCGCACGGCGCGCCGACGTGCCGGTGGACGTCGTGCCCGGGGTCGCCGAGGCGCTGCCGGTCAAGAGCGAGGGCTTCGACGCGGCGGTCGCCTCGCTGGTGCTGTGCTCCGTGCGCGACCAGAAGCGCGCCCTGGCCGAGCTGCACCGGGTGCTGCGCCCGGGCGGGGAGTTGCGGCTGCTGGAGCACTGCCGGGGCGAGAGCCGGGGGCAGGTGGCGCTGCAGTGGGCCGCGGACCACACGTTGTGGCCGCTGCTGTTCGGCGGCTGCCGGACCGGGCGGGACACGCTCTCCGCGGTCGAGGCGGCCGGTTTTGAGCTGCTGGAGCTACGCCGGTTCCGCGTCCCGGAGCGCGCCAAGGGGCTGACCCTGCCGCTGCCGAGCTCGTCGCACATCCTGGCCATCGCGCGCCGCCCCGCCTAGGGCCTGTCGTCAAATTGGCGCCGGCCGCCCGAAGGGCGGGCCCCGCGGTTCCCCCAGCTGGCGCTGGGAGGTGCCCCCACGTGCGGTGCATCGCAAGGCGGAGAGTCGTCCTCGTAGTGGGCTACTCGGACGATTCGACAACGCAGCGAGGCGCCGCGCCAGGCGCCGTGGGGCAGGCGGGAATTTGACGACAGGCGCTAGGACGCGGCCCGTACGGGGTGCCGGGTCAGGTCGGCGCCGTACAGAGCCGTCAACGCGTGATCCAGTACCGGCGTGATGGCCTCGGCGTAGGACTCGGTGAGGTGGCTGTCGTCCCGGTAGACGAAGGTGTCGCCCACCACCACGGGGCAGCCGCCGCCGGCGCCGCAGAGCCAGCGGGCGGGGTCGATCACCGAGACGCCGGTGACCGCCGCCGCCTCGGTGATCTCCCGCTTCTTCTCGGGGTCCTTGACCGCGTGCCCGATGTCGGACGCGCACCGCTCCAGCTCCAGCGGATGGGCCCCCGCGCAGTCGACCGCGTCCTCCTTCGGCCATGGGGTGTCCTCGATGGCCAGCACCTCGGCGCCGCTCCTGACCAGTTCCCGGTAGGTCCGCTCGAAGCCGTCGGTCCACTGCCGGTTCGGGTCGCCGGACGGCCGGGCCGGGTCGGCAGCGTCCGAGGCGGAGGCGATCACCAGCGCGGGGCGCAGGGACGCGATCCTGGCCAGTGCCCCGGCACGCCACCGGTCGCAGGACGCGTACGGTCTGCCCTGGTGGACGATGGTGACCGCGGCGACCTTGCACGACGACTTGGTCAGCGAGACCAGTCTCCAGTGGTGCTCCCGGGCCATCCGGTCGAGTGCCGGGAACCACTGCGCGGCGTGGGAGTCCCCGAAGAGCACGACCGTCCGCGACGCGGACCGGTCGCCGTAGACGCACGGCGGTGTCGCCTCGCTCTGGTAACCGATGTGGCAGCCGTCGCGGTAGATCGCGGACAGCGTTCCCTTGATCTTGGTGAGCCCCGGAGTCAGATTGCTCGGCAGACTGCGGTTCGGCGCCCCCAGCAGCTCGGTCAGGCGGGCCTGCGGGTCGGCCGCCCCGCCGAGCACGCTCCTCAGTTCGGGCGCCGCCACGCCCGAGCTGATCGGTGGCGGGAAGGTCACCGCCAGCAGGGCCGCCGCCGACGCGCACGCCGTCAGTGCCGCCCCCAGCCCCAGCCCCCGTGCCGGACGGCCGCGGAACATCCGGTGGAACCTCACCGGGTTCTCCACCAGACGCAGCGTCACCCAGGCCGCCGGCAGGGCGATCGCCGCGCACAGCAGCCCGAAGGGGGCGGTCGCCGGCCTGTCCAGCGCCCTCGGGAGGATCACCAGCATCGGCCAGTGCCACAGGTACCAGCCGTACGACAGGCCGCCGACCCATGTGACCGGCCGCAGCGACAGCAGCGGGCCCGCGCCGTACCGCGTGGGTGAACAGCCGCCCGCCAGCACCAGCGCGGTGCCGAGGACCGGTACGAGGGCGTACCACCCGGGGAACGGGGTGGTGTCGTCGAACCGGACCGCCGCGGCCGGCAGCGACACCAGTCCGATCCAGCTCATCGGTCCGGCCACCCGGGCCGGCAGCCGCTCCAGCCTGCCCGCGAAGACGGCGAGCAGCGCGCCGGTACCGAGTTCCCAGAAGCGGGTGTGCGAGCCGAAGTACGCCCAGGAGGCCGAGGAGTCCGTGACCCACAGGTTCAGCGCGAAGGAGGTCACGCACAGCACCGAGAGCGGCACGGCCAGCAGCCCGGGCCGGCGCCGCGCGAGCTTCCAGCTCGCCCACAGCAGCAACGGCCAGACCAGGTAGAACTGCTCCTCGACCGCCAGTGACCAGAAGTGCTGGAACGGCGACGGGGGGCTGTCCGCGTTGAGGTAGTCCGTGCCGGCGTTCGCCAGCCGGAGGTTCACCACGTAGAAGGCGCTGCCGAGCGCGTCCCCCGCGTACTCCTCGAAGCGGATCTTCGACAGGTAGAGCCAGGCGCCGCAGAGCGTGGCGACCGCGACGAGGGTCGAGGCGGGAAGCAGCCGCAGCGCCCGGCGGGCGTAGAACGTGCGCACCGACACGCGGCCGGTCCGTGCCAGCTCGCGCAGCAGCAACGAGGTGATGAGGAAGCCCGAGATGACGAAGAAGACGTCGACCCCGACATAACCGCCCGCCAGCGGCCCGACACCGGCGTGGGAGAGCACCACCAGCGAGACGGCGACCGCGCGCAGACCCTGGATGTCCGCACGCAGCCGTGTTCCGGCGGCGCCCGATCGGCTGTGCGCCTCCGCGCCGGCCGGGACCGGCGGTGGGGGCGTCGCCGTCGCGAGGTCGGGGGGCCACGGCGCACGAACCACGGGAACACTCCTCTGATCACGGGCGGAAGATCGCCGAACCGCACGGCGTCGCTGACCAGACCTGCGATCACCGGCCGGGGTTGCCCCCGAACGGCCCGGTTCGCCCGCTCTTCACCGACCGCCCGTTCCCCGGCCGCCTCTTCGTTCCCCGACGGTCATCCACGCTCCTAGACGTTCATCCGATCGAGTCCGCGGGGCTCCGGATCCACTCCCGGGTTTTGTACCTACTGGTATGTACACTGCCCTCATGGAGACGACCCCCGAGCGCCTGATCGAGAGCACCCGCGAACTGCTGTGGGAACGCGGCTACGTGGGCACCAGCCCCAAGGCGATCCAGCAGCACTCGGGCGTCGGCCAGGGCAGCATGTACCACCACTTCTCGGGCAAGCCGGAGCTGGCGCTGGCAGCCGTGCGCCGCACCGCCGAGCAGATGCGGGAGGCCGCCGAGCGCGAACTCGCCCCGCCCGGCACGGCCGTCGAACGGGTCGCCCGCTATCTGGGCCGCGAGCGGGAGGTGCTGCGGGGCTGCCCGATCGGGCGGCTCACCCAGGATCCGGAGGTCGTCGCGAGCCCGCGGCTGCGAGCCCCGCTCGACGAGACCTTCGAGTGGCTGCGCGGGCGCCTGACGGAGGTACTCGCGGAGGGCCAGGCGCGCGGTGAGATCGCGCCCGGCCTCGACACCGCCGACATCGCGGCCGCGCTCGTGGCCGTACTCCAGGGCGGCTATGTGCTCGCCCGCGCGGCCGGTACGGCCGCGCCCTTCGACCAGGCCGTCAGCGGCGCGCTGGCCCTGCTGGCGCAGCGCGCCTGAACGGCATCCGGCACGACACCCAGGGGGACTCATGTATGCGATGCAGTACGGGATCACACTGCCCGCCGACTACGACATGAAGATCATCCGCAACCGGGTCGCGACGCGCGGCCGGCTCACGGACGCGTACGAGGGACTCGGCTTCAAGGCATATCTGATCCGCGAACGCGGCACGGAGGGCTCCCCGGTCAACGAGTACGCGCCCTTCTACCTCTGGGACGACACCGGGGGCATGAACCGCTTCCTGTGGGGCGGCGGCGGATTCGGCGGCATCGTGGACGACTTCGGCCGCCCGGACGTCGACCACTGGACGGGGGTCGCCTACCGCCCGGGCCCCGCCCTCGGCGCCCCGCCCCGCGCCGCGAGCCGCCTGCGGCGGCGCATCCCGGCCGGGGCCGACCCGCGCGAGCCGGTGGCGCGGGCGCTGGAGGGCTGGGAGGAGCGTGCCGGCACGGCCGGTGTGTACGCGACCGTGCTGGCGGTGGACCCGCGCCACTGGGAGACCGTCCACTTCACGCTCTGGGACCGGACGCCGCCCGCCGACGTCGCCGATCCGGACCGCTACGAGGTACTGCACCTGTCGGCCCCGCATCTGGACGAGGTGCCGGTCGGCAGGCAGTGGACGTAGCCGCTCACACGCACCAGGAGCGCAGTTCGTCGGCGATCTCGTGCACGTCGGCGGTGCCGTCGCTGACCAGACGGGCCAGGTCCCGCACCCGCTCGGGGGACGTGGCGACCTTCAGCCCGCTGGCGACCAGGTACGCGTAGGCGACCGCGGAGGCGAACAGCGCGTTCGACCGTTCCAGGGCCGGCACACGGACCAGCAGTTGCAGCAGGGACGCGGCCCGCTCGTGGGCGTCGGCGTAGACGGGTACGCCGAATATCTCCGCGCGGTGGCGGCTGACCGCGGCGACGAGCGCGCCCCAGTCGGTCACCTGGGGGTCACCGGGGGTGTTGTGCTCGGCGACCATGAGGAGCCAGGCGAGATCGATCTGCAGGGTCAACGACGGCCTTCGCGCTCCGTGCCGAACTCCTCGGCGAAGACGGACTCGTAGCGCTGCATGAAGTCGGCGGCGGCCTCGACGAAGCTGCGGCCCCGCTCCCCGGCGTCCTTCTGGACGAGTTCCTCGATGTACCGGTTGACGCTGACGCCCCGCTGCGCGGCCCGCTCGCGGGCGGTCGCGGCGGTGGTCTCGTCCACCCGCACGTTCAACTGCGTCTTGGCCATACCCTCAAGCTAGCGCCGATGCACTAGCAGTGACAAGCGGCCCCCGCGCTCACCCTCCGGAACGATGCGGCACCGCACCCGACGACCTACGCTCGGGTCGCATACGGACAACTGCGCACTTCCTCACGTTGGGGGGCAAGCGTGTCGACATGGACGGCGGCGGACACAGAGGGCATCGAGGCGGGGGCGGAGCCCGCCGCGCGCGCCACGGCGCTGACGAAGGCATACGGAACGGGCGAGACCCGGGTGGTGGCGCTGGACGCGGTGGACGTGGAGATCGCCCGCGGGCGCTACACCGCCGTCATGGGGCCGTCCGGCTCCGGCAAGTCCACGCTCATGCACTGCCTGGCCGGGCTGGACTCGGTCACCTCGGGGCGGGTGTGGATCGGCGACACCGAGATCACCCGTCTGGCGGAACGGGAGCTGACCCGGCTCCGCCGCGACCAGGTCGGCTTCGTCTTCCAGGCGTTCAACCTGCTGCCGACGCTCACCGCCGCCGAGAACATCACGCTGCCGATGGACATCGCCGGCCGCACACCCGATCGGGAGTGGGTGGACCGGGTGATCGACACCCTGGGCCTGCGGGACCGGCTGGGGCACCGGCCCGCGCAGTTGTCGGGCGGACAGCAGCAGCGTGTGGCGTGCGCCCGCGCCCTCGCCTCCCGGCCGCAGCTGATCTTCGCGGACGAGCCGACCGGCAATCTCGACTCCCAGGCGGGTGCCGAGGTGCTGGGCTTCCTCCGCGAGGCCGTGGACCGGCTCGGCCAGACCGTGGTGATGGTGACCCACGACCCGGGCGCGGCGGCCTACTCGGACCTGGTGCTCTTCCTGGGCGACGGGCGGATCGTCGACGAGATGCACGAGCCCACCGCGGACGGCGTCCTGGAACGCCTCAAGCGGTTCGACGCGCTGCGGAAGCAGGGTTAGGCACCGGCGATGCTCCGGGCGACGCTGCGCAGCTTCCTGGCCCACAAGGGCCGGCTGCTGCTCAGCGCGCTCGCCGTCCTGCTGTCGGTGGCGTTCGTCACCGGCAGCGCGATCTTCTCCGACACCGTCAACCGCACCTTCGACCGGTTGTTCGCCTCGACCTCCGCCGATGTGACGGTGGGGCCCCCCGAGGCGTTCAGCGAGGACCAGCAGTTCGCCTCCGGGCAGGTGCGCACGCTGCCGGCGTCCCTGCTGGACCGGGTGAAGGCGGTGCCCGGCGTCGCGGACGCACGGATCGACGTCACGGTGCGCAACACCACCGTCGTCGACGCCGAGGACCGGCCGGTCGGCCCGACCACCGGCGCCCCGACCCTGGCCACCAACTGGTCGGGAAACCCCCGCAGCCCCGTCCGGCTGACCAGCGGCCACGCTCCCCACGGCCCCGACGAGGCGCTGATCGACGCCGACACCGCCGAGAAGCGGCACCTGAAGATCGGCGACCGGCTGCGGGTGCTGGCCCAGCCCGGCGCGTTCCCGGTGCGGCTGGTCGGCATCGCCACCTTCACCACGACCAATCCGGGCGCCGCCCTGCTGTTCGTCGACACCCCCACCTCGCAGACCCGCCTCCTGGGCCGTACGGGCGTCGCGACGGCGGTGCAGGCCGACGCCGCCCCCGGGGTCTCCGACGACGTGCTGAAGCAGCGGATCGCCGCCGCGCTCGGCCCGCGCTACACCTACACGACCCAGGCCGAGCAGGCGAAGTCGGCGGTGGAGAGCCTGGCCACCTTCCTGGACGTGATCAAGTACGTCATGCTCGGCTTCGCCGGGGTCGCGGTCCTGGTCGGCGTCTTCCTGATCGTCAACACCTTCTCCATGCTGATCGCCCAGCGGACCCGGGAAATCGGCCTGCTGCGGGCGCTCGGCGCGGACCGCGCACAGGTTCGGCGGTCGGTGCTGGTGGAGGCGCTGCTCCTGGGGCTGGCCGGCTCCACCCTGGGCCTGGTCTGCGGGGTGGGGATGGCGGCGGGGCTGATCCGGCTGCTCGGGGTGTTCGGGATGAACGTCAACGCCGCCGAGATGGTCATCCGGTGGCGCGTCCCGGTGGCGGCGTACGCCGTCGGCCTTGTGGTGACGCTGGTCGCCGCCTATCTGCCGGCGCGGCGGGCCGCGCGGGTCTCCCCCATGGCCGCCCTGTCGGACGGCGAGGTCGCGGACGGCGGGCGGAGCCTGAGACCGCGCGCGGCGGGCGGAGCGGTCGTGACCCTGGTGGCGGCGGGCGCGCTGACCGGTGCGGCGGTGGCCGGGAGCACCGGTGACGCCGCGTCGTTCCTGGGGATCGGCATCGGGCTGTCGCTGATCGCGGCGGTGGTCGTCGGGCCCCTGCTGGTGCGGCCGGTGATCCGGGTGCTGGGCGGGGCGTTTCCGCACGTCTTCGGCCCGGTGGGCCGGATGAGCCAGCGCAACGCGCTGCGCAACCCGCGCCGAACGGGCGCGACAGCCAGCGCCCTGATGATCGGGCTGGCCCTGGTCACGGGCATGTCCATCGCGGGCACCTCGATGGCGAGCTCCTTCGACCACGAGATCGACAAGGCCCTGGGCGCGGACTACGTCGTACAGGGCGACCAGTTCGCCCCGTTCTCCCCGGAGATCACCCAGCGGGTGCAGAAGGTGCCCGGCGCCGGGGAGGTCGTGCGGGTGCGGTACGTGTCCGTCCTGATGACCCTGCCGGACCGCCGGAAGACCAAGCTCACGGGTACGGCGATCGGCCCCGGCGCGGACCGGGCGCTCAACCTGGAGTACGCCGAGGGCGACACGGCCCGCGCTCTGGCCCGCGACAGCCTCTCGCTCTCCGCGACCTACGCCGCCCAGCACGGCCTGCGTGTGGGCAGCAGGATCCCCGTCCGCTTCGTCGACGGCCACTCCGCGACCTTCACCCTGCGCGCGCTGACCACCAGCCAGAGCACCCTGATCGGGGACGACGCCACCCTCACCATGGGCCTGGCCACCGCCGAGCGGTTCCTTCCCCGGGGTCAGGACGCCGCCCTGTACGTCAACGCGGCCCCCGGCACGGACAAGCCGACGCTCCGGGCGAACCTGGAGAAGGCCCTCACGGTCTATCCGCAGGTCGAGGTCCGCGACCAGGCCGACTACAAGAAGCTGGTGCGCACCCAGATCTCGGTGCTGCTGAACCTGGTGTACGCGCTGCTCGGGCTGGCGATCGTCATCGCCGTCCTGGGCGTCGTCAACACCCTCGCCCTGTCGGTGATCGAACGCACCCGCGAGATCGGGCTGCTCAGGGCGATCGGCCTGTCCCGGTGGCAACTGCGGCGCATGATCCGCCTGGAGTCCGTGGTGATCGCGGTCTTCGGCGCGGTGCTGGGGGTCGCGCTGGGGCTGGTGTGGGGGCTGGCGACGCACGAGGTGCTGGCGCTGGAGGGCATGCGGGCCTTCACCGTGCCGTGGACCACGGTCGGGGCCGTCATGGCCGGCTCCGTGGTGGTCGGCCTGGTCGCGGCGCTGCTGCCCGCACTGCGCGCGTCGCGGATGAACGTCCTGGACGCCATCGCCCACGAGTGAGGGTCCGCGCGGCGCCTCCAAGCCGCCCGGGAACGGGGCCGGGCGGGGGCCGAGCGCGGCACGCCCGAATTCACTCGCCACCCGGGGGCGGGGACTGCTTGGCTGGCCCCATGGACGATCTCCGGATACGCAGCGCCGTACGGGCGGATGCCGAGCGGGTACTGGACTTCTGGACGGTGGCCGCCGAGGGCACCAGCATCAGCGACGACGTCGAGGGCGTGGCGCGGCTGATCGACCGCGACCCCCGGGCCCTGCTGCTCGCCGAGCGCGACGGGGAGCTGGTCGGCACGGTGATCGCCGGCTTCGACGGCTGGCGCTGCCATCTCTACCGGCTGGCCGTCCACCCCGACCGGCGCCGGCAGGGCATCGCGGGCGCCCTGCTGCGGGCGGCCGAGGAGCGGTTCACCGTGCTGGGCGGCCGGCGCGGCGACGCCATGGTGCTGGAGCGCAACGAGCGGGCCCACCACGCCTGGCGCTCGGCGGGATACGCCCCCGAGCACCACTGGCGCCGCTGGACCAAGCCCTTCGAGCGGACCCCGTAGCGCGCCGGCCGGATCCGCGGCGCACCCCCGGCCGCGTTCCCGGGCTGTCCGTCGCGCCCGCGCTTCCTACGATGGGCTTATGGACGACCCTGCGAGTCCGTCACGTCTCCGGTCCCGTCGCCCACGCCCGCAGCGCGCGGCCCGCCCCGGCCTGACCGATCATGGGACCGAGGTGTCCCGATGACCGAAGTGCTCCTCTTGGCCGTCGCCCTGCTGCTGACCCTGGCCTGCGCCGTCTTCGTCGCCGCGGAGTTCTCCCTGACCACGGTCGAGCGCACCGACCTGGAACGGGCCGAGAGGGCGGGCGAGCGCGGCGCCTCCGCCGCGCTGCGGGCCGTGCGCTCCCTGACGGTGCAGCTCTCCGGGGCCCAGCTGGGCATCACCGTCACCGGACTGGTGATCGGCATGCTGGCGCAGGCCTCCATCGCCGAGCTGCTGGCGGGCCCGCTGCGCGCGCTCGGGATGTCGTCCGCGGGGGCCTCGTCCCTGGGCCTGGTGCTGGGCACCGGCGTCTCGACGGTGGTGCTGATGGTGGTGGGCGAGCTGGTCCCCAAGAACTGGGCCATCTCACGGCCGCTCCCGGTCGCCAAGGCCGTCGCCCCGCCGCAGACCGTCTTCACCACCGCCTTCGGTCCGCTGATCCGGCACCTGAACAACACCGCCAACCGGGTGCTGCGCCGCCTCGGCCTGGAACCCGCCGAGGAGCTCGCGTCGGCCCGCAGCCCCGAGGAGCTGGTGGCCCTGGCCCGGCACTCCGCCAGGGCGGGCGCGCTGGAGGCCGACACCGCGGAGCTGTTCGTACGGACGCTGAGCCTGGCCGGACTGACCGCCGAGAACGTGATGACCCCGCGCGTCCAGGTCGTCGCCCTGGAGGAGAGCGCCACCTGCCAGGACGTCGCCGACATCACCCGCGCCACGGGGCTCTCGCGCTTCCCCGTCCACCGGGGCGGGCTGGACAACGTGATCGGCATCGTCCACATCAAGGACGTGCTGGCCGTGCCCTACGAGCGACGGCACGGCCACCCGATCACCCCGCTGCTGCGGGAGCCGGTGCCCGTCCCCGAGACGCTCCCCGTGGACCGGCTCCTGGACCGGCTGTCCGGTTCCATGAGCATGGCCGTCGTCATCGACGAGTACGGCGGCACGGCGGGGGTCGTCACCCTGGAGGACATCGTGGAGGAGGTCGTCGGCGAGGTGCGTGACGAGCACGACCCGCAGGAGACCCCCGACCTGGCCTTCATCCACCAGGACCGCACCGGGCGCCGCGTCTACGACGCCGACGGCGCGACGCGGACCGACCAGATCGCGCAGGTCGGACTGCGGGTCGGGGACGGCCCCTACGAGACGCTGGCGGGCCTGGTCGCCCACCGGCTCGGCCGCATACCGGCCACCGGCGACACGGTCGAGGTGGAGGGGTGGCTGCTCGAGGTCACCGACGACTCCCACCACCGGGCCGCGCACGTACGGCTGATCTCCCCCGCGCCGCACGCGCAGGAGGACCTCGCGCCGCAAGGCACGGACAACGGACCGCGGGCGGGTGCGCCATGACCTTCCTGCAACTGTTCGTCGGCGCCCTGACCCTGGTCGTGAACGCCTTCTTCGTCGGCGCCGAGTTCGCGATGATCTCTGTGCGGCGGAGCCAGATCGAGCCGCGCGCGGAGGCCGGGGAACGCGGGGCGCGCAGCGTCCTGTGGGGGCTGCAGCACCTGTCGCCGCTGATGGCCGCCGCCCAGCTGGGCATCACACTGTGCACCCTGGTGCTCGGCATCGTGGCCGAGCCCGCCATCGAGCACCTGCTGGCGCCGCTCTTCCACGCGCTGCACGTCCCGCAGGGCGCGATCCACGCGCTGTCGTTCGCCATCGCGCTGGCCCTGGCCACGTACGCGCACATGCTGCTCGGCGAGATGGTGCCCAAGAACATCGCGCTCGCCGCCCCGGAGCGGACCGCACTGGCCCTCGGACCTCCTTTGGTGGCCCTGGCACGGGCACTGCGTCCGGTGATCTTCACGGTCAACGCCTTCGCGAACGGGCTGCTCAAGCTGCTGCGGGTCGAGCCCAAGGACGAGGTGGCGGCCGTGTTCTCGGACGACGAGCTGGCCCGGATGGTGACCGACGCCGGCCAGGCGGGGCTGCTGGACGAGCGCGCCGCGATCCGTCTCCAGGACGCCCTGGAGCTGGGCCGCCGCCCGGTCCGCGAGGTCGTCGTCCCGTGGGAGCGGGTGGTCTCGGCGTGCATCGGCGTCACCCCGGCGGCGCTGGAACGCCTGGCCGCGCGGTCCGGCTTCTCCCGCTTCCCCGTGACCGACGAGGCCGGCCGCATCCTCGGCTACCTGCACGTGAAGGACGCCCTGGCGCTCGGCCCGAGCCGCCACGACCAGCTCTTCCCGCGCGGCTCGCTGCGCCGCATCACCAGGGTCGCGGCGGCGACCCCGCTGGACGACGTGCTGGCGGCGATGCGGGCCAGCGGAGCGCACCTGGCGGCGGTCGTCGACGACCAGGGCCGCGGCATCGGCCTGGTGACCATGGAGGACGTCCTCAAGGAGCTCGTGGGGCACGCGCCGGCCGCTTGAGGAGCCGGTCCGGCCGGCCGGTAGGATCACGCGCGCCATGCAGATGAACACCACCCACACCAGCTTCGTCGCGCTCGGCGACTCCTTCACCGAAGGCATGTCGGACGCGCTCCCGAACGGCTCCTACCGCGGCTGGGCCGACCTCCTCGCCGGCCGGCTGGCCGCCCACACGCCGGACTTCCGCTACGCCAACCTGGCGGTGCGCGGCAAGCTGATCCAGCAGATCGTCGACGAGCAGGTGGAGACCGCCGTCTCGATGGACGCCGACCTGGTGACCCTGGTGGGCGGGCTCAACGACGTGCTGCGGCCCAAGTGCGACGTGGCGAAGGTGTGCGCGCTGCTGGAGGAGGCCGTGGAGCGCCTCGCGCCGAACTGCCGGCAGCTGGTGCTGATGCGCAGCCCGGCCCGCCGCGGCCCGGTGGCCACGCGGTTCCTGCCGCGGATGGAGCAGCTGTTCGGCTTCGTCGACGACCTGGCGGCCCGGCACGGCGCGCTGGTGGTGGACCTGTACGGCGCCCATGTGCTGGGCGATCAGCGGCTGTGGGCGGAGGACCGGCTGCACCTGGACGGCGAGGGACACCGCCGGGTCGCCGAGGCCGTCTGGCAGACCCTCGGGCACACCCCGCGGTTCGACTGGACCGAGGCCCTGCCCGCCTCCGTGCCGCTGTCGTGGCCCGCGCGGCGCGCCGCCGACCTGCGCTTCACCCGGCAGCACCTCGTCCCGTGGATCGGCCGCCGGCTGACCGGCCGCTCCTCCGGCGACGGCCTCCCGCCCAAGCGCGCCGAGCTGCTGCCGTACGAGCTCTGAGGCACCCGGCCCCGGGTTCCCCGTGGTGCCGGGCGCCCCACGGCGCTACGCGCATAGATCCGTGCGGGGCGCTGACCTGCGCCGACGCGCAGTAGAATCTCGCTACGTGACTTCCAAGCCCCGCATCCCCAACGTCCTGGCCGGCCGCTACGCCTCCGCGGAGCTCGCCACCCTGTGGTCCCCCGAGCAGAAGGTGGTGCTCGAGCGCCGCCTGTGGCTCGCCGTCCTGCGGGCGCAGAAGGACCTGGGGATCGAGGTGCCGGACCAGGCCCTCGCGGACTACGAGCGGGTCCTGGAGCAGGTCGACCTCGCGTCCATCGCCGAGCGGGAGAAGGTCACCCGGCACGACGTCAAGGCGCGCATCGAGGAGTTCAACGCCCTCGCCGGGCACGAGCACGTCCACAAGGGCATGACCTCGCGCGACCTCACCGAGAACGTCGAGCAGCTGCAGATCCGGCTCTCCCTGGAGCACGTGCGCGACCGCACGGTCGCCGTCCTCGCCCGCCTCGGCACGCTGGCAGGCGAGTACGCGGAGCTGGTCATGGCCGGCCGCTCGCACAACGTCGCCGCCCAGACCACCACCCTCGGCAAGCGCTTCGCGACGACCGCCGACGAACTGCTGGTCGCCTTCGCCCGCGTCGAGGACCTGCTCGGCCGCTACCCGCTGCGCGGCATCAAGGGCCCGGTCGGCACCGCTCAGGACATGCTGGACCTGCTCGGCGGGGACGCCGGGAAGCTCGCCGAGCTGGAGCGCCGGATCGCCGCGCACCTCGGCTTCTCCGAGGTCTTCACCTCGGTCGGCCAGGTCTACCCGCGCTCGCTCGACTACGACGCCGTCACCGCTCTGGTGCAGCTGGCGGCCGGTCCGTCCTCGCTGGCCAAGACGATCCGCCTGATGGCCGGCCACGAGCTGGTCACCGAGGGCTTCAAGCCCGGCCAGGTCGGCTCCTCCGCGATGCCGCACAAGATGAACACCCGCTCCTGCGAGCGCGTCAACGGCCTGGCGGTCATCCTGCGCGGTTACGCCTCGATGGTCGGCGAGCTGGCCGGCGACCAGTGGAACGAGGGCGACGTCTCCTGCTCCGTGGTGCGCCGGGTGGCCCTGCCGGACGCGTTCTTCGCGTTCGACGGCCTGCTGGAGACGTTCCTGACGGTGCTCGACGAGTTCGGCGCCTTCCCGGCCGTCATCGCCCGCGAGCTCGACCGCTACCTGCCGTTCCTCGCCACGACGAAGGTGCTCATGGGCTCGGTGCGGGCCGGCGTCGGCCGCGAGCTGGCGCACGAGGTCATCAAGGAGCACGCGGTCGCCTCCGCGCTCGCCATGCGCGAGAAGGGCGCCGAGCGCAACGAACTGCTCGACCGCCTCGCCGAGGACGAGCGCATCCCGCTCGACCGCGCCCAGCTGGACGCGCTCATGGCCGACCGCCTCTCCTTCACCGGCGCGGCCGCGGACCAGGTGGCCGAGGTCGTACGGCGGGTCGGCGAAGTCGCCGCGCGGTACCCGCAGGCGGCCGCCTACACCCCCGGAGCCATCCTCTGACCACGGCCAGGCGTCCCCGGCCCACCCCGGACGAGCTGGAGGCCGCCCGCGAACGCGTCATCCCGGACGTGATCGCGGGCGGCCTGCGGGTGCTCTTCTGCGGCATCAACCCCGGGCTGATGTCGGCGGCCACCGGTCACCACTTCGCCCGCCCCGGCAACCGCTTCTGGCCGGTGCTGCACGCCTCCGGCTTCACCCCGCGCCGGCTCGACCCCGCGGAACAGGCCGAACTCCTCGCGTACGGGCTCGGCATCACCAACGTCGTCGCCCGCGCCACCGCCCGCGCCGACGAGCTGACCCGCGACGAACTGCTCGAGGGCGGACGGCTGCTGACGGCGACGGTGGAGCGGCACGAACCGCGCTGGCTCGCCGTCGTGGGCGTCACGGCGTACCGGGTCGCCTTCGGCGAGCCCCGCGCCAAGATCGGCCCCCAGGACCGCACGATCGGCACGACCCGGATCTGGGCGCTGCCCAACCCCAGCGGCCTGAACGCGGGTTGGTCGACCCAGGCGATGGCCGAGGAGTTCGGCCGCCTCCGCGCCGCGGCGGAAGCCTGAGGCACGCCGGTCGCGTGAACCACCGCCGCAGCCCCGGTGCGTGGGGCGACGCCGTCCGGGCTTGCCGCTAGCAGCGCGGGATCGGCTTGCTGTAGCTCGTCGTGCCGGGCGTCGCCACGTAGTGGTCGGAGACGTAACGGCCGTTGTCGAGGCGGTTCCAGATCTTGGTGGGGCCGACCTTGGAGCCGGACTTCTGGCAGACGACCCACGCCAGCGCGCCGCCCGGGGACGTGCCCTTGGCGGCGTAGGACGTGCCGGGGCCGCTGCGCTCCGTCAGGCCGCCCGGCGCGGTGACCTGGTACGGGAGGGTGCAGCGCGGCAGGGGGGAGCTGTAGCCGGTGGCCGACGGGGTGCTGACGTAGTGGTCGCTGACGTAGGTGCCGTCGGTGAGCTTGTCCCACACGGAGGTGGTGCCCACCTTGAGGCCCGGGGCCTGGCACACGACCCGCAGGGTCGAGCCGGGCGCGTGGGTGGTGACGACGGGGTAGGTCGTCGAGGGGCCGCTGCGGGCCTTCAGGGCGGTGGAGCTGGTCACCGCGTAGGGCAGCGCGACCGTGGCGACCGGCGCGTCGAGCCGGTCGTTGTCGATGTTGACCGTGACGCCGCCGTAGGTCTCGTCGTGGCTGCCGCGATACTGCTTCGCGCGCTGGTGGACGGCCCACTTGGCGTCGGCGATTCCGGTCCAGCCCTTGAGGGTGTCGACGCCGTCGTAGCGGGCGATCCAGAGCGCGTCGGGACGGGCGTAGGACGCCGAGGTGTAGACGTCGGAGAGCTGCTTGGCACCGAGGTTGAGGTTCATGTAGACCCCGGAGACGTAGCCCAGCCGGTGCAGTTCCTTGGTCCAGGCCGACAGGTAGGTGAGCACGCCGGTGCGGCAGGCGGTGTCGGTCTGGGTGTAGTTCTCGATGTCGTTGTAGAGGGCGCTGCCCGGCTGCATGCCGAGGGCCTTGGCCGCGGCGACGGCCTCGGCGGCGGCCGCGGTGCCCTGGGTCCTCGCGGTCGCCGGGGTGGTGCTGATCTTGGCGTCGGTGGGCCGCGCGCCGCACGGCGGCTGCAGGCCCTTGTGTATCGGCAGCAGGCGCCACTTGAGCTGCGCGACGGAGGCGACCCACGCGGCCGTGAGCTGCGGCTGGGCGCAGGTGCGGTTGACGCCCGACAGGTAGACGCCGAGCGCGCGGTACGGGGAGGCGTTCCACGCCTGGATCGTGCTGAGCGGCGGCGCGGTGCAGGTGTCGAAGGCGAGCCCGGAGTAGCGGGTGGCGCTCGCCCCGGCCGGGTAGCCCACCGCGGTGGCGGGCTCGGCGGAGGCCGCGGGGGCTTGGACCAGGACGGCGGCGGCGCCCAGGATCAGGGCCGAGGCGGCGGCGCGGAGTCTTCCCGGGGTACGGAGAACGAGGCGTGGGTACGGCATGACGGCCCCCTGTGCGGCGCGGCGCCGGCGGCGCCGGAATCGCTGTGCCAGCCGTCCGCGCCGTGTGCCGGGCCCCCCAGGCGGGTGTCGTCGCGCATGACGACACATCAGGCTGTTGCGGACAAAGGGTAGTGGGCGTGCGGGGGCCGCGTCGAGGTGCGTGACACGACTGGCGCGGCAGGCGTGGCCAGGAGATCGTGCGCCGCTACGGAACCGCCCCGGCGTCGCCGACGGCGGCGACCAGTTGGAAGGGCAGCTCCGGGCCCCACTGGCCGACGCACACTCCTATCCAGCGGTCCTCGACACGCCAGGCCCACGCCTCGGAGGCACAGCCGCACAGGGTGTCCAGCGGCGGCGGAACGGGCTCACCGTGGAAGGAGCGTTCGAGATGGCCGCCGAGGTCGACCGTCTCGGGCTCGCCCCAGCGCAGGGAGAGCAACTCGATCAGGGCCTGGCACTCGGCCTCCAGGTCGTCCTGCGCCCGCCGTCTGCACTCCGCGTCCGCGTCCGCGTCCCAGAAGTCCTCACTGATCCGGAGGTCGGCCACATGGAAGCCGGGGCCGCTCACGACGGCGCCGGAGCGCTCGCGCCGCGCCGGGAACGGGCGGGCGCGGAGCGCGTCGACGGCGGCCAAATGGCCGGGCAGGTCCATGGGTCAAGTAAACCCTCCGCCTGTGACACTTGACACCGAGTCAGTAACCATGGGCCGGGGACACTCGCCGCGGGCCGCCGGGACGGGTACGATCCGGCAAACACGCGCACAAGCTGGGAGGACGTACGTTGGGGCGGCTCACCGGCGGGGATCCGTCCCTGCTCCGGCGGATCAATTCCGCGGTGGTGCTCCACGCGCTGCGCGGCGAGCCCGCGGTGAGCCTGACCGAACTGGTGCAGACGACGGGCCTGTCCCGGCCGACCGTCGAGGGCGTGATCGAGGGCCTGACGGAGTCGGGCCTGGTGGTCGAGGCGCCGCAGGAACCCGGTGACGCCCGCAAGCAGGGGCGTCCGGCCCGCAGGTTCCGCTTCCACGCGGAGGCGGGGCATCTGCTGGGCCTGGAGATCGGCGCCCGGCAGATCCGGGCTCTGCTGTCGGACCTGAGCGGACGCGTCCTGGGATCGCTGGCGCACGACGTCGCCGACTCGCTGCCGGCCGAGGAGCGGTTGGAACGGGTCCGCGGCACCGTCGCCGAGCTGCTGCGGAAGGCCGGGGTGGCGCGCAGCACGCTGTGGGCGGTCGGCGTGGGCAGCCCGGGGATCGTGGAGACCGACGGCGCTGTGCGGCTGAGCACGGCGCTGCCCGGCTGGACGGGCCTGCCGCTGGGCGAGCGGCTGCGCCGGTCGTTCCGCTGCCCCGTGCTCGTCGAGAACGACGCGAACGCCGCCGCGGTCGCCGAGCACTGGAAGGGCGCGGCCGCCGGCACCGACGACGTGGTGTTCGTGCTGGCGGGGCTGAGCCCTGGGGCCGGATCGCTGATCGGGGGCCGGCTGCACCGCGGTTTCGGCGGGGCGGCCGGTGAGATCGGGGCACTGCATCTGCTGGGCCGCGAGGCGACTCCGGAGCGGCTGCTGTCGACGACGGGGACTCCGCTGCACCCGCTCGACGAGTCCGCGGTGGCCGAGGTCTTCGCGCTCGCCAGGTCGGGGGACGTCCAGGCGCGGGAGGCCGTCGACCGCTTCCTGCAGCGTCTGGTGCACGACGTGGCGGCGCTGGTCCTGGCGATCGACCCCGAGCTGGTGGTGATCGGCGGCTGGGCGGCCGGACTGGACGGCGTACTGGAGCCGCTGCGGACGGAGTTGGCGCGGTACTGCCTCCGGCCGCCGCAGGTGGCGCTCTCCGCGCTGGGGCACGAGGCGGTGGCGACGGGGGCGCTGCGGCTCGCGCTCGACCATGTCGAGGAGCAGTTGTTCGCGGTGGCCCGCACCTCCCTGCTCGGCCGCTGAGGCGGGGCACGCCCTCCGGGCCAGGGCAATACGGGCGAAATTCCGCGTCTCATCGGCCTGCCTGCTTTGCCGGCTTGTCGGACCAGCCGACGATCCGTCGCATCGGCGAGCGTGCCGCGCCGCGGGCGCGGCCGGCGAAAGGGCGTCCCGCGTGCGGCGAGCAGTGGTTCTGGCAGTGTCCGTGGTGCTGACGGCCGGCGCGTCGACCGCTCCGGCCGCCGCCTACGCCCCGGATCCGGTGGTCGCCGAGCCGCTGCGGATGGCGGGGGCCGCCGTCGCGGCCCGGCGGGCCGAGGGCACCGGGATCGTCTTCGGTGCGTGCCCGGCGGACAGCCGGCTCAAGTCACCCGTGCAGTGCGGCACGGTGCGGGTGCCGGTGGACTACGCGGATCCGGGGGGCGCGACGATCGACCTGCTGGTGAGCCGGTTGCGCGCGGCGGGCCCCGCCTCGGTCCGGCAGGGCGCCCTGGTGTTCAACCCGGGCGGTCCCGGGTCGTCCGGGCTGTGGTTCCCGGCGGTGGGCCGGCCCGGCGTGGGGAGTGTCACGCGCAAGGTGTGGGCGACCGCTGCCAGGACGTACGACCTGGTGGGCTTCGATCCGCGCGGGGTCGGCCACTCCGCGCCGATCTCCTGCGAGGATCCGGCGGGCTACCAGCACTCCCCCAGCGCCGACCCGAGGCTGGCCACCGGCGCGGTCAAGGCCCGCAAGCGCGCGGAGGCCCGGCGCAAGGCCGAGAACTGCCGGGCGCGGGGCGGCGCCCTGCTGGCGAACATGCGCACCGCCGACCTGGCACGGGACCTCGACGTCATCCGGGCCGCCCTCGGCGAGCCGCGGCTCAACTACTACGGCGTCTCCTACGGCACGTACCTGGGCGCGGTCTATGCCACGCTGTTCCCCTCGCACGTGCGCCGGATGGTCGTGGACAGCGTCGTCAACCCGGACCCGCGCGGCATCTGGTACGGCGCCAACCTGGCGCAGGACGTGGCCTTCGAGCGCCGCTGGTCGGACTGGCGCGACTGGGTGGCCGGGCACGACGCCGTGTACGGACTCGGCGCGACCCCCACCCGCGTGCAGGCGAACTTCGACCGCGCGATGCGGATGCTCGGCAAGCGGCCGGCGGGCAAGGTCGGTGCCGGGGAGCTCCACTCGGCGGCGGTGCAGGCGGCGTACTACGACCAGCGGTGGGTGCCCTTCGCCCATCAGCTCTCGCGCTACCTGCGCGGTGACGACAAGCCGCTCGTCGCGGCGGCCGCCCCGGACCCGGGGCAGGCGAAGGACGAGGAGAACGGCGAGGCCGTCTACCTGGCGGTGGAGTGCTCGGACGGGGTGTGGCCGCGCGACTGGAGCGTGTGGGACCGCGACAACTCGCGGGTCGCCCGCCAGCGTCCTTTCGAGACCTGGGCGAACGCCTGGCTCAATCTCCCCTGCGCCTCGTGGCCGGTCCCGGGGGGACCGGCGGTCGACGTCGGGGCGCGCCGGGGGGCGCAGCCGCCGCCGGTGCTGATCGTCGCCTCCCGGCGGGACGCCGCGACGCCGTACGAGGGCGCGATGGAACTGCACCGCAGGCTGCCGGGCTCACGCCTGATCACCGAGGAGGGACGGGGCTCGCACGGCCTGATCAGCTTCTGGAACGAGTGCGTCACCGCGCGCGTCGACCGCTACCTGGTGTCCGGCGCCGTCGGCGACCGGGATGTGCACTGCTCCGGGCATCCGCTGCCCGTGCCCTCCGGCACCGGCGGTGCGGAGGACGCCAACACGGGCCGCTTCTACTGACCGTGGCGGTTTCCACCGACCGCGCCGGGGCGCGGAAGGTCAGGACGCGGCGGCGTGCCGCTCCTGGCCGTGGTGGGTGATCTCCATCGCACCGCTGTCGCCGAACGTCAGGCGGCAGGTGTCCGCCCGGTAGGTGGCGACGGCGACGGCCGCGACCCGTCCGCCGCTGAAGTAGCGCGTGGTGACGACCAGCACGGGCGCGCCGGGCAGCCGGTCCAGCTGCTTGGCGTCCTCCGCGCGGGCCGAACCGAGCTCCACGGCCCGGTCGTCCCCGTCGAGTTCGAGGGCGCGCAGCTCCTGCAGGACGGCGGGGGCGTGCCCGGCCGGGGTCAGGTCGCCGGCGAGGCCCGGGACGGAGGCCCGGGGCACGTAGAGCAGCTCGGTGGCGACGGACTGGCCGCCCATCGCGCGGACCCGGCGCACGGTGTGCACCGCCTCGTCGGCGTCCGTGCCGAGCGCGTCGGCGACCGCGGCGGGCGCGACGGCCTCGACGCAGCCCACGGTGCGCCAGGCGTCACCCGCGGAGCCCGGCCAGGTCCCGCTGGACGGGCCGACGGAGACGCCCACGCGCGGCGGGGCGACCGTGGTGCCGACGCCGCGGCGGCGCTGCAGGCGGCCTTCCAGCTCCAGCTGTTCCAGGGCCTGCCGCAGGGTGGCCCTGGCGACGCCGAAGCGGGCGGCGAGCTCACGCTCGTTGGGCAGGATCTCGCCGACCTCGAACTCGGAGTCGAGGGCGTCGATGAGGACGGTCTTAAGGTGCCAGTACTTGGGCTCCGGCACGTTCTCGAGCTGCGTGGTCCCCACCCTGTCCTCCGCAATCGGCCTGACCCCGCCGGGGTTTGTTCAGCCTTGTTTCCGAACGGCTCTTTATTAAAGGTTCTTGCACTAGTAGGCGACGATAGAGCCGCCCTCCGGCTTGGTCAAGACCAATGCTCACCGACCCCATGGGATCCGGCCGCCGGCGCCGCGCACTGTTCACGAGGTGTTCGCGCCCGTCAGGGCCCGTCGGCACGCTGGTAGCGTTCGTGATCACGTCGAGTGAGGGAGCTGGCATGGGTCCGGTCACGGTGGTCACCGGCGGCGGCCGCGGCATCGGCGCGGCGGTCGCGCTGCGGCTGGCCCGCGAGGGGCACGCCGTCGGCATCGGCTACGAGAAGGACGCCGACGCCGCCGAGGAGGTCGCCCGCAAGGTCCGCGAGGCGGGCGGGCGGTGCGCGGCGGTGAGGGTCGACACCAGCGACGCGGCGCAGGTGGACGCCTTCTTCGACACGGTGAAGGAGCGGCTCGGCACCCTCACCGGGCTGGTCAACAACGCCGGCATCACCGGGCCGCTGGGGCGGTTCACCGAGACCCCGGTCGAGGTCATGCGCCGGGTGATCGACGTCAACGTGATGGGGGCGATCCTGTGCGCCCGGCGCGCGGCGCTGGAGATGTCCACCCGCCACGGCGGGCAGGGCGGCGCCATCGTGAACATCTCCTCCGGCGCCGCGACCCTCGGCGGTCCCGGGGAGTACGTGCACTATGCCGCCAGCAAGGCGGCGGTGGACGCGCTGACCGTGGGTCTGGCCAAGGAACTGGCGCCGGACGGCGTACGCGTCAACTCCGTGCAGCCCGGCATGATCGTGACCGACATCCACGCCGCCATGGGGGATCCCGAGCGGCCCTGGCGCAATCCGGACCGTGTGCCCATGCGGCGGCCCGGCGAGCCGGACGAGGTGGCCGGCGCGGTCGCCTGGCTCATGTCGCCGGACGCGTCGTACACCACGGGCGCGGTGCTGCGGGTCTCCGGCGGTCTGTAGCTCCGCCGGCTACCCGGCGGCCGGCTCCTCCACCGCGTCCTCCCGGTCGCCCTCCGCGCCATCCGGGGCTTCCGGGGCTTCCGGGGCTTCCGGGGCTTCCGGGTCGTCCCCCGCGTCGATCGTGCGCAGCACGTCCGCGGCGAGCGCCGTGATCTGGGGGATCATCTCCGGGGTGGCGAGGGCGAGATGGCACAGCGACCAGGTCAGGGTGACGACGCGGGTCCGCCGCGCCTCCAGCGCGTCCAGCAGGCGGCGCCCGATCAGCTCGGCGGCGTCCTTGTGGACGGCGGGGTCGGTCCAGGCGGTCGCGACGATCGCGAGGGCGGCCGCCTCGCACACCCAGTCCTCGGCGTTGTTCAGCACGTCGACGAGGAGTGCGCGGCGCCGCGAGACCGCCCAGGGCTCGTCGGTCCGGTGGTGTGCCAGGCCCAGGCACGCCCAGACCTGGACGGAACGTATCCACAGGTCCGGGGCCTGGGCGGCGAGCGCGCGGCCCAGGTCGTCCTCACGCGGGGCCGGGGGGTGGACGAGGACGCCGAGCAGGTCGTCCGGGTCGAGCCCGGAGAGCGTCACCGCCCCGTCGTAGGCGGCGACCAGATGCGGCCAGCCGTGCCACGCCAGACGGCGCACCGCCTCGGCCGCCTCCGGCGACGGCGGACGGACGGCGGGCCGGGCGGTCGTTCCCTCGTACGCCCACAGCGCCACCTCGACGGGGCGGGGGGCGACGCGCAGGTCGGGCTCCGGCACCGACTCGGTGTCGGTCTCGGCGTGGGGGAACGCGGCGCGCAGCGCGAGCAGTGCGCTCGGCGGTTCGAGCGCGGAGACGGTGAGCGTCAGCCGCGCGTCGGCGGGGACGGACTGCCGCAGGGCCTGGTGCAGCAGGCTGACGATCGCCTCGTTGCCGCCGGGTATCCAGTTGAGCCACGGCCTGCCCTGGCCGAGCCGGGCGAGCAGGTCGGCGGCGTAGCCGTGCTCGGGTTCGGCCCGCAGGTGGTCGGCGAGGGCGACGAGGTGACGCAGGTCGGGTTCCGCGGCGTACCGCAGCGCGTGCACCGCGGGCCCCGCCTTGGGGTGCGAGGGGTCGGCGGCCAGCGCCCGCTCGGCCCATGCCACGCCCTCGGCGGGCCGGCCGAGGGCGTCCAGCAGTTCGGCGACGTCGACGTACAGGTCGAGGTCGGAGGGGTCGCGGGCGACCTCGACCTGCCAGACCTCCAGCGCCTCCTCGGCGCGGCCGGCGCTGCGCAGCGCGTAGCCGAGCATCACGGCGGCGGGGTGCGAGGGCTCGAGCTCGTACGAGCGCCGCGCCCAGGCGACGGCCTCCTCGGAGCCGCCCATGCGGCGGGCGAGTGTGGAACCGCACCAGAGCAGCATCGTGTGGTCGGGGTGGCGTGCGGCGCTCGCGCGGACCAGGTCGAGCAGCGGCAGCAGCGGGCCGCGCAGCTCCTCGTCCACCGGGTCGGGCAGTTGCGGTGCGACGCGCGCGGACGCGCGGGCCACGGTGTCCGGGGCGACCAGTTCGGCGATGTCGGGGCGGCGCAGCCATGCGACGTCCAGCCACGGCCGCTGCGGTTCGTACCCGGCGCACTGGGCGAGCAGCCCGACGGCCTCGTCCCAGCGGCCGGCGCCCGCGCAGAGGTGGCCGCGGGCCGCAACGGTGCCGATGAACGCCCGCTCCTCGGGCACGAAGTGGGTCAGCGCCGCCTCGGCGCCTCCGACACGCGCGGCGAACTCGGCGAGCGCCTCGTGGATCTCCGGCAGCACCGGATCGCGCGCCAGCGCGTCCTCCAGGTGTCTGGCGGCGTGCTCGAGGTCGCCACCGGCCAGCGCGATGCGCGCGGTGGCCACCTCGCCCTCGGCCTCCAGACGTGCCCCGCCCTCGTGTCCTTCCGCATGATCGTGCACGGCCGCTCCCCGCCTCCGCTGCTCCCCGGTGCCCCGCCCCGGCACCCTAACCGACGCCGTCGCGGCACCTGTCGGCGCGGCTTGGCAGGACGGGATGCCCTTCGGTGCGGGGTACGGCAATGGCGCCGGCGCGATGGGGCCGTGCAGAGCCCGCCGTGGGGTGGGTGGGTGGGTGGGTGGGTGGGGTCCGGCCGTGGGTGGGTGCGGGTTCGTCTCGCGCCCTACGGGCGCAAAGCGGCGGGCTGCGGAGGGGAGGGTGGCGGTCTGGGGCTTCGCTGCGCTGTGCGAGCCGGTGTTCGGCTGGGGTTCAGGCGCCGGAGCGGGTGGCCTTGGGGGCGGCGTGGGTCTCGTTGCCGTCCGCGCGTATAGATGGCCGCTTCCACGCCTACTCCCGGTGGTGGGCGCGCGCGCCGTAACCGGCGACTGCTACTGATTCGAGGTGCTGTTGAGGGGTGGGCGGGACATCGGGCTCGCTTTCGCCGACATAGTCGGTGAAACAGGGCCCGATCTTTGAGCCGGAGAAGATCGGGCCCGCTTTCGCCGAATATGTCGGCGAAACAGAGCCCGATCTCGCAAAGCCACCCCCAAGCCTGTCGCCCACTGGGGGAATCACCCGCAGACGCAGGTCACGGCGGGCGCGCCACCCACGAACGGTGGGCGTGGCAACCAGCCATCTCTACCCGCGGACGGCAACGAGACCCGCGCCCATGAACAACCGGCCCCGCTCCGGCGCCTGAACCCCCGCCAACCACCCACCCGCACACCGCAGCGAAGCCCCAGACCGCCACCCTCCCATCCGCAGCCAGCCGCTGTGCGACCGAAGGGAGCGAGACGGCGCGACAGCCGACCACCGGCAGCCGCCGGCCCCCGCCGCCCCCAACTCCCGGATGCGCCGAGCCCGCTGAGCGGTGCCGATTCGTTAACACAAGGAAACGAATTCAAAACCCGAGCGGGCGTTCCGGCGTACACAATCCCCCCAGCCCCCAGCAGGTTCACCGGTTGTCGCACCAACCCCCGAGGAGCACCATGTCCGCTCAGGCCACCGACGTGGCGAAGGGCTCTCCGCCACCCGCACCACGCAATCCACTGGACCGCTACTTCCGCATCGGGGAGCGCGGGTCGACCTTCGGCCGTGAGGTCCGGGGCGGCTTCGCCACCTTCTTCACGATGGCATACATCCTCGTGCTCAACCCGATCATCCTGGGGAGCGCCAAGGACAAGTTCGGCCACGTCCTGTCGACCGGTCAACTGGTCACCGCCACCGCGCTGGTGGCGGCGGTGATGACGATCGTCATGGGCGTCGGCGGCAACCTGCCGCTGGCCATCGCGGCGGGCCTCGGCCTCAACGCGGTGGTGGCCTTCCAGATCGCTCCCATGATGAGCTGGGACGACGCGATGGGCCTGATCGTCATCGAGGGCGTGCTCATCTGCGTCCTGGTGGTGACCGGGCTCCGCGAGGCGGTGATGCACGCGATACCGCAGCCGCTCAAACAGGCGATCAGCGTGGGCATCGGCCTGTTCATCGCCTTCATCGGCTTCGTGGACGCCGGCTTCGTCAGCCGGATCCCGGACGCCGCGCACACCACGGTCCCCGTTCAGCTGGGCGGGAGCGGAGCGTTGTCGGGCTGGCCGGTGCTGGTCTTCTGCCTGGGGGTCCTGCTCACGATCGCCCTGCTGGCCCGGAAGGTGAAGGGCGCGATCCTGATCAGCATCGTCGCCATGACCGTGCTGGCGATCGTCGTCGACGCCGTCGCGGACGTGAAGAGCTGGGGGCTGACCACGCCCAAGGTTCCCGACGACGTGTTCGCGGCACCGGACTTCGGGCTGCTCGGGCACTTCAGCCTCTTCGGCGCCTTCGCCGAGGTCAGCTTCATCACGGTGGTGCTGCTGGTCTTCACCCTGATCCTGTCGGACTTCTTCGACACCATGGGCACCGTCGTCGGCATCACCTCGGAGGCGGGGCTGCTGGACGAGGAGGGCAAGGTCCCGAACCTGGGCCGCGTGCTGCTCATCGACGGTGCCGCGGCGGTCGCGGGCGGTGCGGCGTCCGCATCGTCCAACACCGCCTACATCGAGTCGGCGGCCGGCGTCGGCGAGGGGGCCCGCACGGGCTTCGCCAACCTGATCACCGGTGGCCTGTTCGCGGTGGCGCTCTTCCTGAGCCCGCTGCTGACGATCGTGCCGCTGCAGGCGGCGGCGCCCGCGCTGGTCGCGGTCGGCTTCCTGATGATGACCCAGGTCAAGAACATCGGCTGGGACGACTTCGAGATCGCCATCCCCGCCTTCCTGACGATCGCCGTGATGCCCTTCACCTACTCGATCACCAACGGCATCGGCGCCGGCTTCATCGCCTTCGTGCTGCTCAAGGCGGTTCTCGGCAAGGCCCGGCAGGTGCACTGGCTGCTGTGGGCGGTGTCGGCGCTCTTCCTCGTCTACTTCGCGATCGACCCGCTCGAGCAACTGCTCGGGGTGAAGTAGCCGCCACGGGGGCGCGGAGGCCACCGAGGCCTCCGCGGCCCCACGATGAAGACCCCGACCGGGACGGGGGCCCCCGGTCGGGGCCGCTGGCCGGGCCGGCGCTCAGCGCACCAGGCCCGTACTCGTCGAACTCTCCGCGTGGGGCGGGAGTTCCCGCCCGGTACGCGTCCCCCGGTGTGACGTGGCGCACGCCCGCGACGAACCGGCCGCCGGCCGGGCGGCCCCGTACGCGCCCCCGCCGGCGAACGGTGCGGGTCGGCTCGGCGCCGATCCGCCGATCCACCGGGCACCCGCGCACCGGCGGGCGAAGCCGCTCATGGTGCGGAGATCGGGACCTGTGCGCGTGCGGTCCGCGCGTGCGTTTGATCTCGATTCGGCAACACAGGGTTTGAACGGGGAATACCCCCTTATCGCCGGGCCTGGTCGCTTGATACACATGGTTCCGCGCGTTCCTGTCCGTCGATAGGCGCTCCACCCCCCACCTGCTCGCCGTGCCTTCGGCCGTCCCTCACCCAGGAACGCCCATGTCTTCGCGGACCGCGCCCTCGCGCGCCCTGCTGCCGCTCGTCGCGCTCTTCTGCGCCGGCTACCTCGCGCCCTACCTCATGCCGACCGTCGTCGGGCGCCTCACCACCGGACTCGCACTCAGCGGCTCCCAGGCCGGGGCCGTCGGCAGCGCGCTGCTCCTCGGCTCGGCCTGCGCCGGGTTCACGCTGGCCTCACGGGTGGAACGGATCGGCCGGGCGCGGCTGGCGCGGTACGGGCTGCTGATGATCGCGGGCGGCTTCACGGCGGCCGCGGCCACCGGCCACGTCGGCCTGGTGGTGCTCGGCTGCGTCGCGGGCGGCCTCGGTTCCGGTACGTCGACGGCGGTGGCCGCCGTCGGCATCGCCGGGGAGCGAGAGCCCCACCGTGTCACGGTGCTCGGGCTGCTGGCGACCTCCGCGGCGGCGGGGGCGCTCTACCTCGTCCTGCCGCGGCTCGGCGGCGGCCACGCGCTGCCCTTCGCGGCCATCGCGGCGACCGCCCTGCTCGTCCTCCCGCTGACCCGGCGGCTTCCGGCGGCGCCGGGCCCGCGGGCCACGGCGGCGACACCCCGCACGGCGCCGCCGCTGCCGCACCTCGGCTCCGGAGTGGTGCTCGCCGCGTCGATGCTGTGCTGGTCCTTGGCGCAGAACGCGCTGTGGGGGGTGAGCGGCCGCATCGGGCTGGACCGCGTGGGGTTGTCGGAGACGGCGGTCGGCATGGTGTTCGCGGTCGCCCTCGGCGGCGGCCTGGTCGGCGTCGTGGCCGCGGGCGCCCTCGGGCCGCGCCTGGGACGCGCGGTGCCCATCGGCGCGGGCACGGTCGTGATCGCGGTCTGTGTGGCCGCCAGCGCCTCGGCGCGGGGCGCGATGGGCTTCGCCGTGGGCGAGGTGCTGTGGAACACCGTCTACCCGGTGGTGCTCTCGTACGTGATCGGCCTGGCGGCCGCCCTCGACCCGCGGGGCCGCTGGGCGGTGTACGCCGGTTCGGCCTCCTCGCTCGGGGTGGCCTGCGGGCCGCTGACCGGAGCGCTGCTCGGCGCCCGCCTGGGCTTCCCGGCGATGGGCGGCGTCCTCGCCTGCCTGCTCCTGCTCGCGGCCGTGCCGCTCACCGCGGTGGCCCGGGGCGCGGGGGCCGGGACCTGGCGCCGGCGCACGGTGGCGATCGGGCGCCGGGCGGCCGGGCGCCGGGCGGCCGCCGCGGCGATGGCCCGGTCGGAGGTCGGGCGGGCGGCCTGAGGGGAAAACGGGATGCCGCGGCCGGTGCCCGTCTGGCAGGGTGCCGCCTCGTGAACGACACCGCCACCGTCCGCATCACCTCGCTCGCCGAGCGCCCCGCGCTGGTCCCCAGGCTGTGGGAGATCACCGAGAACTGGCCGGCCTTCGTCCCCCAGGACCCGGTCGCCGGGGCCCTGTTGTACCGGGTCGCCGAGGACTTCCCGCGGTACTGCGTCGTGGCCACCGACGGCGACCGCGTCGTGGCGCGCGGGTTCGCCGTCCCCTTCGACGCCTCCCGCGAGGGCCGCGAGGAGACGCCCGACCAGGGCTGGGACCGCGTGCTGGTGTGGGCGTACACCGACCTGCGCGACGGGCGCCCGCCGACGGCGGCGAGCGCGCTGGAGATCACCATCGACACCGGGTACCTCGGCCGGGGGCTGTCCCACCGGATGGTGGCCGCGCTCCGCGGCACCGCGCGGGACCAGGGCCACGACGCGCTCCTCGCCCCGGTCCGCCCCACGGCCAAGCACCAGCGGCCCCGCCTCCCCATGGCCGACTACATCCGCCTGCTGCGGGCGGACGGACTCCCCGAGGACCCGTGGCTGCGCGTGCACGTCAAGGCGGGCGGCGTCATCGAGAAGGTCGCGCCCGCCTCCATGACGGTCAGCGGCACGCTGGCGCAGTGGCGCCGCTGGACGGGGCTCCCCTTCGACCGCGACGGCGCGGTCGATGTGCCCGGTGCCCTGGTGCCGGTGCACTGCGACACCGCGCACGACCACGCCGTCTACGTCGAACCCAACGTCTGGGTCCGGCACCGCACGGAGTCGCGTTAGCCCAGTGCCCGGTCCAGATTGAAGGCGGCGCTGATCAGCGACAGGTGCGTGAAGGCCTGGGGGAAGTTGCCGCGCTGCTCTCCGGTGCGGTCGATCTCCTCGGCGTACAGGCCGAGGTGGTTGCCGTAGGTGAGCATTTTCTCGAAGGCCAGGCGCGCCTCGTCCTTGCGCCCGGCGCGGGTGAGGGCCTCGACGTACCAGAAGGAGCAGATGGAGAACGTGCCCTCGTCACCGGGCACGCCGTCCGGGCTCGCCAGGGGGTCGTAGCGGTAGACCAGGGAGTCGGAGACCAGGTCCTTGCCGAGGGCGTCGAGCGTCGAGAGCCACCTGGGGTCGGTCGGCGAGATGAACTTGGACAGCGGCATCATCAGCACCGAAGCGTCCAGGACGTCCTCCCCCTCGCTCTGGGTGAACGCGCCGCGCGACTCCGACCAGCCGTTCCTCATGATCCGCCGGTAGAGGGCGTCGCGGGCCCCGTACCAGCGCTCGCGGTTGGCGGGCAGGCCGCGGTGGTTCGCCATGCGGATGCCGCGCTCGATCGCCACCCAGCACATCACGCGGGAGTACAGGAAGTTCTTGCGGCCGCCGCGGGTCTCCCAGATGCCCTCGTCGGGCTGGTCCCAGTTGTCGCAGACCCAGTCCACGAGTTCGCAGACGGTCTCCCAGTGGCCGCTGGAGATCGGCTTGCCCCACTTGTCGTACAGGTAGAGGGAGTCGATGAGCTCCCCGTAGATGTCCAGCTGGAGCTGGTGGACGGCGTTGTTGCCCACCCGTACCGGCGCGGAGCCGAAGTAGCCTTCCAGGTGCTCCAGCTCCCGTTCGGGCAACTCGGAGCGGCCGTCGATGCCGTACATGATCTGCAGCGGGCCGGCGGTGCAGCGGGGTCCTCCCACGCAGACGCGGTCCGACAGGAAGTTCATGAAGGCCTCGGCCTCGTCGGTGAAGCCCAGCCGGAGCAGCGCGTAGACGCAGAAGGCGGCGTCGCGGATCCAGACGTAGCGGTAGTCCCAGTTGCGCTCGCCGCCGATGCGCTCGGGGAGGCTGGTGGTGGGCGCGGCGATGATGGCGCCGGTCGGCGCGTAGGTGAGCAGCTTGAGGGTGAGCGCCGAGCGGTGCACCATCTCGCGCCAGCGGCCGCGGTACCTCGACTGGGAGAGCCAGTGCCGCCAGTAGCGCACGGTCTTCTCGAACTGGTCCTCCGCCTCGGTCAGCGGACAGCCGCGGGGGCCGACGCCGTCGCCGACCTGGTCCAGGGCGAAGACGGCGGTCTCGCCCTCGGCCAGCTTGAACTGGGCCCAGACGTCCCGGCCGTCGTTCTCCAGCGGCACCGAGCAGGTGAGGGCGAGGGTCTGGGCGGGGGTGGCGAAGAGCGCCTGCATCCCGTTCATGTGCACCGTGTGCGGCACAGTGCCGTAGTCGAAGCGCGGAGCGACCCGCACCCGGAAGGGCAGCATGCCGCGGACGCAGATCACCCGCCTGATCAGCCGGTGCCGGTCTGCCTCGTGGGACTCGTCGACGACCGGCATGAAGTCCTGGACCTCGCCCATGCCGTCCTCGGCGAAGAAGCGGGTGATCAGGACATTGGTGTCGGGGAAGTAGAACTGCTTGGTCCGCGCGGGCACGTCCGCGGCGAGTTCGAAGCTCCCGCCCCGGTCGGCGTCGAGGATGGAGGCGAAGATGCTCGGCGCGTCGAAGCGCCCTGAGCAGTACCAGTCGATGGTCCCGTTCGTGCCGACGAGCGCGGCGCTGCGCAGGTCGCCGATGAGCCCGTGGGCGGCGATCGGCAGATAGCGGTCGTCGGCCGGCGCGAACTCGGTCTGGAGGGCTTCGGCGGTCACGGTGGCCTCCTCGCGTGCCGGGAAACGGCAAAAGCCACCTTTCAGACTAACCCCCCGGGTCCTTCTCCTTCTCGGTCGAGGGGGTCGAGGCATGGCGACGCACCCGGCCTCGCCGGGAGTCCCGACGGCCGCGGTTCGGCGACGCGGTGCGGGCACAGCCCGTGCGCGGTCCGGCGGGCGCCGAGGGGCCCGCCGGACCGTGCCGGCGGGGGCTATGCCTCCCCGGCCTGCGCTGCCCCGGCCTGCCTCTCGTCGGCCTGCTTCTCGTCGGCCGCTGCCGCTCCGGCGGGCGCCTTCTCCTCCGCGCCGGGTTGCCGCTCCCCCACGTACTCGATGACGGAGCGGGCCTCGGCCAGCCGCTGCCCGGCGACCTCGTCGTCCGCTCCCTCGTACTGGGCGATCACCGTCCGGGCCCGGGCCACGGCCTCGGCGTGCCGTCCCAGGTCGGCCTCGAGCCAGGCCGCCATGAGCTGGGCCGCGCTGCGCGCGGGGCCCTGGTCGAAGGCGGCGATCGCGCGCTCGGCGCAGGCCAGGCCCTCCTCGTACGCCGCGCGCGCCGAGCCGTCCCCGTCCTCGTCGCCGGGCTCGCCCGGGCAGGACCGGACGACCAGTTCACCGGTCTGCCGGTGGGTCCCCGCGACTTCGGCGCGCAACTGCGCGGCGGCGCGCTCGTCTCCGGCCGCCGTCGCGGCGGCCAGCGCCTCCTCCGCCACCGCGACGGCCTCGGCCATCAGGGGGCGCCCCTCGGGCAGCCCGCCGCGGCCGTCGTGGAGGGAGAGCCAGGCCCGGGCGCGCAAGGTCCGGACGAGCGGGACGGGGCGCTCCAGCGCACGCCAGAGCTCACCGGCTCGGGTGTAGGCCCGGGCGGCCTCGTCCGCCAGCCCGGCCCTCTCCAAGGAGTCGGCGGCGAGGTTCGCCAGCACGGCGTGGTCCTGCTGCTCCTCCCATGTCCCGGCGATCTCCGCGGCGAGCAGGAACTGCTCGGCGGCGGAGCGCGGCTCGTCCAGGTCGCGCAGCCCCTCGCCCAGCCACCAGCGGGCCTGGACGACCCGGCCGTCGTGATGGGCCCGTTCCAGGTCGGGCAGCGCGGTCTCCAGTACGGTGGCCGATTCGGCGGCGCGGCCCTGGCGCAGCAGCGCCCCGCCCAGCACGAGCCGGGCCCAGGCCCCCACCTCATCGGACAGGCCCGCCTCGTCGGCCCAGTGGGCGCCCTCCAGGGCGTGGTCGGCGGCCTCGGCGTCGGCGCCGCGCTCGGCGAGCGCCGACGCCAGGACGGTGTGCAGGTGGGCGCGGTGTGCCGGGCGGAGCACCTCGGCGCCGTTCTCCAGCGCCGAACGTGCCGACCGCTCGGCGGTGGCGGAGTCGTCGTGCTCCAGTGACAGGTCGGCCAGCAGCGCCTCCGGCTCGACGGCGTGCCAGGGCGTGCCGGCCTCGTGATAGGTCCGAGCGGCCCGCGCGAAGAGCTCGGCGGCGGTCGCCACGTCGCCGCGTGCGGCCGCGTACCGGGCGTGCAGGGCGATCGCGTCGGCGAGCCGGCCCGCCATCCGCTCCTCGTCGCGGTGCTCCTCGGCGAACGCGATGATCCGCCGCAGTTCCGCCTCGTTCTCGGCGCTCGGCGGCCGCATGTGGAACCGGGCGAGCCAGGCGCCGGAGAGCTGGCGCGAGGTGGCCCGGCCCGCCTCGTGGAGCGCGCGCACCTCGTCGACGGCCGCGTCGAAAGCGTCGAGCGCCGCCTCGGTGGGCTCCGCCAGGGCCGTCGCGTAGGCCGCCCGGGCCCGGCAGGCGGCGGCCTCGCCGGGATCGCCGGCGGCCTCGAACAGCTCGGCGGCGGTGTGGAAGAGGGGCAGGGCGGTCCCGGGGTCCTCGAAGGCGTCGATACCGGCGTGGTCGGCGATCTCGGCTTGGGCCCGCGCGTCGAGCTCCGCTCCCGTGCGCTCGGCGGCGCGGCCCGCGGCGGCCCAGGCGTCGCCGGCGGAGGGGTGCTGGATCCCGCTGAGCCGGCGGGCCTCGGCCAGCAGCGCGGAAACGTCCTCTGCGCGCTCGGCCGCGGCGGCCTCGGCTGCCGGGGCGGGCCGCGGTCGGACGGGCGTGTCGAGGCGCCGGTGTGCGCGGACCCCGAGCGGCAGCCGGTCCGCGAGCGGCTCGGCAGCGAGGCGCCTGCGCATACGGCCGCCGACGGCGTCGTTGCCGTTGCGGGCGTCGAAGCGCGCGGCGACGGCGCCGGCCTCGCGCTCGGCGTGGGCGAGCAGGGCGCGGGCGGTCCAGTCGGTGCCGGCGGGGCCGGGGACGCTCTGCTCGGCGTGGCCGAGGTCGATCAGGCGGCGCATGAGCACCCCGGTGACCACGAGGTGGTCCATCAGCGTGTCGGGGTCGCCGGTGTCGGTGAAGTACGCGGGGTGCTCGGCGAGGATCTCCAGGGCGCGGGCCTCGTTGCCGGTCAGGGCGCAGAACTCGACGTGGCCGGCGACGGCGCCGCGCATGCTCTCCATGGAGCGCACCAGCCGGTAGCCGCGCAGGTGGTGGGCGCGGGCTTCGTCGAGCCGGCCGAGCCGGACCAGCGGCAGCAGTGAGGAGGCCAGCACGTTGTGCGGCTCGTGCGCGCAGGTGTACTGCCCGGCGAGGACGGGTTCCCAGGTGCTCAGCGCCTCGGCGTCCCGGCCGCACTCGACCTGCCAGTTGCCCTGGCCGTGGAGCTCGCAGGCGTGGCAGTCGGCCATGCTGTCGCGGTCGGCGGCGAGCCAGGCGGCATGGGCGGCCGCGGCGCGCGCGGTGTCGCCGAGATGCCGGGCGATGCGGAACTCACCCTGCCGCACGGCGCGTTCGGAGTGGCCGGCGATGCGGTAGCGGTGCTCCATCTCGCGCTGCCACTTCTCGATGGAGGCCAGCGGGATGTCGGGCTGGTCCAGCATCCCGTTGGCCACCCACTTGAAGATCCAGTGCAGGTGGTGGGTGTTCGCGCCGTCGAAGTCGCCGGGCCGCTCGTCCCACATGCGCAGCAGCCGGGCGAAGGGGACGAAGAACTTGTCCCGCTCGCTGCTGTACGCGTACGCACTGGCGAGGTTGAACAACGCGTCGAGCAGCAGCGCGGTGTCACCGGTGGTCTCGGCCTCGGCGACGATGCGCTCCGCGCCGGCGTTGCGGGCGCGGCCCTCGGGCTCCTCCCTGTTCTTGTGCAGGGCGCGGCGTATCGTCTCGGCCGTCGGGTCCTGGGTGCTCATCGGCCGTCCTCCTGTTCGGCGTCGGCGGGGGTGTCCGCTGTCAGTGCCGCCCACTGGAGCAGGCCGAGGAAGGCACGGTTGAGGAGCGCGGAGTCGGCGGGGCGCAGCGGGCGCTGGGCCATCAGCAGGGCCTGGCCGTACAGCGCCTCGGCCGCCGTGCCCACCAGCTCGGGGTCGGTGAAGCCGCTGATCCGCCGGACCAGCGGGTTGAGGTGGTTGAGGACGAGCCGGGCGCGCGGCGCGCCGCCGCGCAGGGAGCCGAGGATGCCCGCCCACAGCTCGTCGGCCTGCTCCTCCTCCTCGGCGCGGGCGCGTTCGTGGCGGGCGGCCCGGTCGTCCAGGTGGAGGGCGGGGACGGTGACCGGGTGGAAGGTGCGCAGCGACACGTCGCAGCCGAGCGGGTCGAGCGTGGCGCGGGCGGCGGCGAGGAAGCCGGACAGGGCCAGTTCCTCGGCGGGGTCGACGGGGTCGAGGTGCGCGGTCACGGTGTCGGCGTCGAGTTCCGCGACGGCGGTGCCGGGACGCACGGTGGGCAGCAGCTCCACCAGGTCGGCGTCATAGGTGTAGCCGCCGTTGACGACGCCGATGCCCTGCGCGGAGGCGATCGCCGCGACCTGCCGGTACTCCTCGACGGTGCGGGTGAAGTGGACGACGGGGTGGCGGCGGGCGAACTCCTCGAGCGACAGCTGCCCGTCGGTGGTCTCGAAGGGCAGCCACGGCAGCATCGTGCGGAGCATGTCCGCGTCGTGCCGGGCGAGCGACTTGACGCCGAGGTGGTGGACGGCCAGGAACTGGGCGAGCCGTTCCCGGTCTCCCGCGGCGAGTTCGGTCAGCCAGTCGCGGACCCGCTCGCCGAGTGCGTCGCGGACGGCGGCGAGCGTCTCGTCGGCGTACAGGCTCTCCCGGGAGGCGGTGGGGCGCAGGCTGTCGGTGTCGATCACGCAGCGGACGAAGAACGCCCACTCCGGCAGGAGTTCGTCGGCCCGGTCGGTGAGCAGCATGCCCTTGAGGTGGACGCGGTGCCCGGCGCGCTGGGCGGGGCTGACCGCGGCGGGCAGGACGTATCCGACACCGCGCACGCCCGCGAGCGGCACGTCGAGGTCGATGACGTCGAGCGGGGTGAAGCCGAACTGCTCGTGGCAGTGCCGGGCCAGGGCGACCCGTCGGCCGGCGGATCCGGGGTGCGACCGCTCCCAGACCGGCGGGCGCTCGGTGACGGGGGTGTCGCCGACCCGCACGTCGTAGGGCAGCAGCGAGCCGAAGTCCTTGGCGAGGGCGAGTACGCGCTCCTCGGTCAGCCATTCCGCGGCGCCCGGCCGGGCGGTCAGGTGGACGGTCGTGCCCGGTTCGGGGCGGGCCTCGTCGGGCAGCGTGCGGACGGTGTACGAACCGTCGTCGCGCGCGGTCCACTCGACGGGCGGGGCGTCCGGGGTCCGTGCGGACCGGCTGACGACCCGGATCTCCCCGGCGACGACGAAGCAGGCCAGCAGCCCGATGCCGAACTGGCCGAGGAACTCGGAGCGGGCGCTCTCCAGTCCGTCGCGCTTGGAGCTGCGGCCGATGGTGGCCAGCAGGTTGTGCACGTCGGCCTCGGTCAGGCCGATGCCCGTGTCCTCCGCGCGCAGCCGGCCGCCCTCGGCGTACAGGCGCACCCGGGCGGGGGCGTCGGGCTGTTCGGCCCGGCGGGCGGTGATCGCGTCGACGCCGTTCTGCAGCAGTTCGCGAAGGTAGACCTTGGGGCTGGAGTAGAGGTGGTGGGAGAGGAGGTCCACCAGGCCGCGCAGGTCGACCTGGAAGGTGTGCGGTGTCTGATCTGCAGTCATCGTGGGAGCGCCGGTGGATTCCCGGGGAGGAACGGGGCGCGGGTAGGGCGATCGGGTGATCGCGGGCCGCCGGGTTGCGAGCCATCGTATGGCGGCGGGGCCCGGGGTGACCAGGGGGTTTCGTGGTGCGGGGCGGCGGGCGGGAAGCGCCGGGGGCGGACGGGCGCCCGCGGGCGGTGGGGGGCGGTTGTTCACCGGGCGTTCTGATCCGCGGCACGCGGCGCGAGTAGGAACGGGAGCGGACGCCTATCGGCGTACGCGGCTCGGGACTTGGGACTTGGGACTTGGGAGGACAGGATGGTGCACGGATCCGGGAGTACGGTCGGGCGGCGCTCGGTGCTGAGGGGCGGGCTGGCGGCCTCGGGGGCGCTGCTGGTGCCCGCCGCGGCCGTACCCGCACTGGCGCTGTCGGGGAGACCGGCGGCGACGTCGGGTGTGCAGACCGGCGACGTCACGGCCTCGGGCGGCCTGGTGTGGGTACGCGCGGACCGGCCGGCGCGGATGGTGGTGGAGACCTCGGCGACCGAGTCGTTCCGCCACACCCGCCGCTTCCACGGCCCGCTGGTCGGCCCCGGCACCGACTTCACCGGGGTCACCCGGCTGCACGGCCTGCCGTCCGGTGAGCAGATCCACTACCGGGTGCTGCTCGCCGACCCCGACGACCCGCGCCGCACCGGCGCGCCGGTCACGGGCACCTTCCGTACGGCGCCGGACGGGCGACGCGGCGGCGTACGCTTCGTGTGGTCGGGCGACCTGGCCGGGCAGGGCTGGGGCATCAACCCCGACATCGGCGGCTACCGCATCTTCGACGCCATGGGCGCGGTGGACCCGGACTTCTTCCTGTGCAGCGGGGACAACATCTACGCCGACGGCCCGATCGCGGCGGCCCAGGCGCTCCCCGACGGCAGCACCTACCGCAACGTCACGACGGCGGAGAAGTCCAAGGTCGCCGAGACCCTGGCCGAGTTCCGCGGCAACTTCCGGTACAACCTGCTCGACGAGAACCTTCGGCGCTTCAACGCCCGCGTGCCGTCGGTCATCCAGTGGGACGACCACGAGGTCCGCAACAACTGGTACCCCGGCGAGGTGATCGCCGCCTCGGACCCGCGCTACACCGAGAAGAGCGTGGACGTCCTGGCGGCCCGGGCCCGGCGGGCCTTCGCCGAGTACTTCCCCATCTCCTCGCTGCGGCCGGACGGCGCCGGCCGGGTGTACCGGGTGCTGCGCCAGGGCCCCCTGCTGGACGTCTTCGTCCTCGACATGCGCACGTACCGCAACGCCAACTCCCCCGACGACCAGGCCCACGACGCGCAGGGCATCCTCGGCCGGGAGCAGCTGGAGTGGCTGAAGCGGGAGCTGTCGCGGTCGCGCGCGGTGTGGAAGGTGATCGCCGCGGACATGCCGCTCGGGCTGGTGGTGCCCGACACCACGGAGGGGAAGCCGAACATCGAGGCGGTGGCGCAGGGCGACCCGGGCGCGCCGCTCGGCCGTGAGCTGCAGATCGCCGAACTGCTGCGGTTCGTCAAGCACCGCAGGATCACGGGCACCGTGTGGCTGACCGCCGACGTCCACCACACCTCGGCGCAGCACTACCAGCCGTCGCGGGCGGCGTTCGGGGACTTCGAGCCGCTCTGGGAGTTCGTGTCGGGTCCGCTGAACGCCGGGGCGTTCCCGGCGAGCGCGCTGGACGGCACCTTCGGGCCGGAGCGGGTCTTCGTGAAGGCGCCCACGGCCTCGAACGTCTCGCCCGCCGAGGGCTACCAGTTCTTCGGGCAGGTCGACATCGACGGCCACTCCGGCGACCTGACGGTGCGGCTGCGCGAGCACGACGGCACGGTGCTGTTCACGAAGGTGCTCCGGCCGGGGCTGGTCGGGCAGTAGGAGCCGACGACGGGACCGCGACGGGCCGACCGCCCGGTGGCGCGAGCGCGCCGCCGGGCGGTCCGCCGCTCAGCCGGCGGCCGCCAGGATCACCTCCGCCACGGCCCGCGGCCGGGAGACCATGACCAGATGACCGGCACCGGGCACCGACACCGTGGTGGCCGCCATGCGTTCGGCCACAAAGCGTTCCAGGTCCGGCGGGATGATCCGGTCGTCCTCCGCGACGATGTAGTGGCACGGGTGCTCGCGCCAGGCCGGCGGTCCCGACACGAAGCCGAAGCGGGCCACGTCGCTGGGCCCCTGGACGGCGGCGAGCACGCGTGCCTCCTCCGGTGCGACGTCCGGGCAGAAGTACTGCGGGAACAGCTCCTGCGGAAGCGTGAAGCGCCCCTGCTTGTCCACCTCGAAGTGGGACGCGGAGGGGAGTTGTCCGAACGGCTCGCCCAGCGTCGCCGCGCTCTCGCCCTCGTCGGGCGCGAACGCCGCGACGTACACCAGGGCGCTCACCTGGGGGGCGTCGTGCGCCGCCTGGGTGATGACGACGCCGCCGAAGGAATGGCCGACGACGACCACGGGCCCGTCGAGTTCGTCGAGCACACTGCGGACCTTGGCGACGTCGTCGGGGATCGAGGTGAGCGGCTGCTGGACGGCGACCGTCTCGTGCCCGGCTGCCTGCAGCATCGGAATGACCTTCGCCCAGGACGACCCGTCGGCGATCGCTCCGTGAACGAGCAGAATGGTGGTCATGCATATGCCTCTCGTTGTGATGGGTGGCCTGCCCCGCCGAGCCGGCTGGTACGTACCGTGAGGTGCGGACGAGAAGGCATCGCGTCCTCCGTTGATTGATCGCGGATACGCGCCCCCCTCACGGCACGGGGCGTTTTCCGGCATCGTAGGGTGCCGGGATCGATGAATTCCGCGTCACGAGGGAGAGGAAGACCGCCCGTTGGGGCAGGGCGGATCAGCCGACCCGCACCTCCCGCACGTCGATTTCGATGGAGCAGTTCTCGCTCGCGGTATTGTCCGGATTCCTCCGATGGACCCTTCGTCGCGTCGGGAAGACGATTCCGTCGAAGTCCCGGTAGTCGCCCACGTAATGAGCGACGGAAACGCCCATATTGACATCGACGTGGTAGTCGAGCCTGCAGAGCATGCCGTCCTCGGCGAAGTAGAAGGTCTGCTCGGCACAGTGCGTGGCGACGTCCCGGGGGAATGTCACCTGCAGCCGCCGCCACACCTCGCCGCCCTCGCTCCACGAGGCCACTTCGCGGGACTCGACCCCGGGACGGGTGAACAGGAACGGTGTGGTCAGGTAGTTCCACATGGCGTACCCGATGAAATAGCCGACCTGAGCCGAATCCCACGGTGACGACAGGTCGTACCCGGTGTAACCGGACCGGACACCGGTGCGGCGCTCGAGGATCTCACCGTCGGGAGACCGCAGTTCCACGGCGTCCTCATCGGCGTCGAACGTCAGGCCCCCTTCGGGGTTCGGCCATGGGGCGAAGCGGATCCGCTCACGGCGGGTGTCGACGGTCAGCCGCGAGCCGAAGGGCCTTTCCGCGAATCCCCTGAGGCTCCAGAAGGGGCCGCCGAACGACACCTCCGCGTTCAGCGAGTCGATCTCGGACCATCGGCCCCGGCCTCCATGGGCTCGCAGGACGTGGTCAATCAGGTCGTTCATCTTCCTCGTCTCCAGGTGTCACACGGTGTCCGCCGAATTCCGTCACAGCAGTCCGGCCCGGATCACATGGGCGACGGCGTGGGTACGGTTGCTCACCCCGAGATGGATGACGATTCCGTGGACGATGCTCTTGATGGTACGTTCGGAATAATTCAGCCGGCGCGCGATCTGCGCTGTGTCGAGTCCGTCCGAGAGCATGCTCAGCACCGTGATCTCCCGCGGTTTCAGCCCGTATCCGTCACCGGTCCTCGTCCGGTCGACGCGCCTGATGTGGCGGATGAGATGCCTCAGCAATTCGGGAGGCACGTCGGAATGCCCTTTGCGTACGGCGGCGACGGCGTTGCCGATGTGAGCGAACGTGATGCGCTCGCGCAGCAGGACACTCACCACACCGAAGCCGATCGCCCTCATCAGCCGGGGCTCGGAAACGGATTCCGCCACGAGGACGACCTGAATGTCCGGCTGGCTCTCCGCGACCTGGCCCATGACCGTCAGCACCCGGTTCGACAGATCATCAGAGAACGCGACGAGAACCTGTGCGCTCCGGTGGTTCTCCCACGGCAGCATCCGGATGCCGGGATATTCCGACAGCGCCGCGACCGCGCCTTCGTAGGTCAGTCGGTCCTCGGAGAGGACCACGACGGAAACCGGATCACACGCGTGCGTCTCGGCCATGGCCTCGGGTGCCACGGGCGTCGGCGGTGCGGACGCGCACCGGGGCGGAACCGCCGGGTCGTGCCCGCTCACCGCACCTCACTCCGTTCCGTCGCGGCTCCCCGGCTCACAACCGGCTGACCTCGACGTACTCCAGGGCCAGCAGACCGTGCGCGACATACGGGAGTCTGCCGAGGCGCTCCCGGGCCTCGCCGGGGCCGTCCGCCTCGACCACGAGGAGGGCACCGGGCCTGTCATGGCGCCGCAAGGCCATCACCACGGTGCCCTCGGCCTTGAGTTCCTCCAGCACCCGGCGCTCTTCGTCGGCGAACGCGGCGAGCCGGTCGGGCTGTGTCACCGTTCCTGTCACGTGCAGATACATCGGCTGTCTCCCAGTTCTTCTCGGTGGCTCGGGCCCGCGTTCCGGCACGGGACCACGTCGGGCCGCGACGGACGGCGGCTCAGCTGCGGGCCCGCGCCTCGGCCGCGCTCCGGGCCGACAACTCCCGGAACTCCTCCTGCGTGAGGCGTCGCACCGCGTGAGGCGAGCCGTGCACCCAGCGCGCCGTCAGCTCGGCCAGCCGCACCCCGTACCGCTCCGCGGTGACCCGGTCGCCGTGCCCTCCGGTGGGGTCCGGTGCCTCGTCGGCGTTGGTCTGGCCCATGGCGCCCAGCCAGGAGCCCAGCCGGTTGACGTCGTAGCGTGTGCCGCCCGTCCAGTTGTCGCCGGCCGAGTCGCCGAGGGAGATCCACTGCATGTTCATCTGCGCGGCGAAGACGGCGAGCTGCTGCAGCGAGAACAGCTTGTCGCCGTTCTGGGAGGCGGAGTGGGTGAAGCCTCCGGCGAGCTTGTCCTTCCACTCCTGACCGAGGAACGGGTAGAAGGCGCCTTCGAGGAAGGCCTTGAACACGGCGGACAGGCTGCCCATGTAGGTGGGGGCGCCGAACACGATGGTGTCGGAGGCCCCGAGGAGTTCCATGGCGGGGGCGTCCGACCAGCGTCCGGCGGTGACCTGCTCACCGCGGATCTCGACGAGGTGGACGTCGGTGCCCGGCACGCTCTCGGCGCCGCGGGCGATGTGCTCGGCCATCGCGCGGGTGTGGCCGTTCGGCGAGTGGTAGACGACGGACAGTGTGGCCATGATCGTTCTTTCTGGGTCGTACTGAAGGTGAAGGGGGGTCGTGTGCGCCGGAGGGCTCGGCCGCCTGGCGTCCTCGCGCATACCGGCGGTGTACGGCGTGGGGGTGGGGTGGGGGTGGGGATCGGAGCCCGACTACGCGGCCGGCTCCACTCCGGCCAGGAACTCATCGACGGTGATCACCTCGTGGCCGTAGGTGGGGTAGGAGATCTCGAGGGCCGCCCGGTGCGCCTCCTCGCTGAAGTCCGCGACCGCGTCGGTGAGGAAGGTGACGTGGTAGCCGGCTTCCAGGGCGTGGCGACCCGTTCCCTCGATGCAGGTCTGCGAGGTGAGCCCTGCCAGGACCACCTTCTCGATCCCGCGGGCCCGCAACCGGTCGTGCAGGTCGGTGCCGGAGAACGCGTCGAACATCCGGTGGCGGGCGATGACGACGTCGCCCTGCCGGGGGCGAAGCGGCGGGTAGAAGTCGCCGCCGCGGCTCCCCTCCCAGAACACCTGGTTGTCCACGGCGAACCGGAAGCGCGGCAGAACGTGCTTGACGTCGTCGAACACGCCTTCCCTGAGGCCGTGCGGCGCGTGGAAGACCGTGACGCCGGCGTCGCGTGCTCCGGCGAGCAGGCGGGCGAGCCGGGAGCGCAGATCGAGTTTGTCCAGCATGGGTCCGATCTGGCCGCCGAGCTTTCCGTCCTCGGCGAGGAAGTCGTTCAGGAGGTCGACGGCGACCAGGGCGGTGCGGGCCGCCGGGTAGCTGCGGGCATTCATGGGTGTTCCTGTCCTGAGATCAAATGTGGGGGGATACGGCGCTGACCGGTGCCGTCTCGGTGTCGGCCATCGGTTACATGATGACCAACATGAATAACTTAATCATGATGGCCGTCATGTAAAGTGTCAAGCGAGGCTCTCCGGAGGTGGTCATGCGTGTAACCCGTGAGCAAGCGGCTGCGAACCGTGAACAGGTCGTCGTCAGCGCGGCTCGGCAGTTCAGGAAGCACGGCTTCAGCGCTGTGTCGATCTCCGACGTCATGAAGGCGGCCGGCCTCACCCACGGAGGCTTCTACGGCCACTTCTCCTCCAAGCAGGCCCTGGAGTCCGAGGTCTGCCGGCGCGGCCTGACCGAGAGCGTGGCCGCCGTCGACGCGGTGATGAACGACGAGCCGGACGGGGTGCCCTCCGCCGACTCCTCTTTCCTCCGGCGCTTCGTCGACGAATACGTGTCCGCGGACCACCGGGACGCGCCGGAGGACGGGTGCACCGTGGCCGCACTCGCCTGCGATGCCGGCCGCAGCGAACCCGAGATCCAGAAACTCTTCGTGGACGGGATCACGGGCATGGCCGGCTCCCTGGCGAGGCTCCGCCGACAGGATTCGCCCGACGCGGAGCAGCACGACGTCCCCGACCTCGCGACGCTGTCGAGCATGGTCGGTGCGCTGGTCCTCTCCCGCGCCGTGGCCTCGGCCGACCCCGCCCTCGCCGAGGAGATCCTCGCAGCGACCAGAGAGCGGATCGAGTCGCGGGCCGCGGCTCCGGGCGGCTGAGAGGAGAGGGCGCTCATGCGCCGCCCCTCCGCGGACGCACCCGCGTTCGCCCGAGCGCCCACGAAGACCCGGCTGCGCGGCGGCGCCCCTCTCCTCGCACGGCATCCCGCGGTCCCGCGCACCACCGGGTCGCACCGGGTCACTCCCACCTCCAGCACAGGCCGGCGCCGGCGCCGCCGATGACCGCGACTCCACCGGAGATCGCACCGAGCCGAAGACGCCCCGCGCCTCCGATCGCCAACCCTGCACGAGGACCCCGTCCCGCTGAAGCCGAGGCGAGGCCCTCTGCACCAAGGGGACGTCGGCCCTGCCCGAAGGGACGGATCAGCAGCTCCCCGGAGTCACACGGCACGAATGCGGCAGAGACATTCAGAGCCGGTCGGTCGCGGTCGGATTCCGTCACGATCCGCACCAATACGGTCCGCGGGACGGAGCACGCCGTTCCGGGCGCGATGATTTCCGCGCAGTGCGACGGTCTGTCTTGCCGTAACCGGAGCGAGTGACGGAGGAACGAGTCCCATGCGCATCGTGATCATCGACTTCATCAGCCTGGACGGCGTCGTGCAGGCGCCGGGCGGACCGGACGAGGACACCGACGGCGGCTTCGCCAACGGCGGCTGGACGCACCCGTTCTTCGACCCGGAGGTCGTGGGCGGCGCCTTCGACGACACGGTGGGCAAGGCCGAGGCGCTGCTGTACGGGCGCCGCACCTGGGCGGCGATGGCCGGGGCCTGGCCCGAGCGGGCCGGCGACCCCTTCGCCGACCGGATGAACGCCCTCCCGAAGTACGTCGTCTCCGGCACGCTGGACGACTCCGAACTGACGTGGCACAACACCACGCGCATCCCCGGCGAGGACGCCGCCGCCCGGATCCGGGAGCTGCGGGACGCACCGGGCGGGGACGTCGTGGTCATGGGAAGTCCCACGCTGGCGCGCGCGCTGCTGCGCGAGGACCTGGTCGACGAACTCCGCCTCATGGTCATGCCGGTGCTTCTCGGCGGCGGCAAGTCGATCTTCCCGGAGGACGGCGTGCTGCGCACGCTGGAGCTGGTCTCGACGGTCACCAGCGCCACCGGCGTGAACGTGTGCACCTACCGGCGGGCCGCCGAGGGCTAGTCGGCGCGCCCCGCGGCGGTGACGGCGCGACGGCGGGGGCGGGGCGGGGCGGGCGGCACCCGGAGGCTTAGCATGTGCAAATCGACCGGGCAATACGGCGATTTCGAGACCTCGTGGAGCGGCCGGGAAGGCCCTTCGCGGGCGCTGACGAGCGGGGAGGATGACGCCGTGACAGGTGGTTTCACCTACGACGAGGTCGGGGTGACCCGGGCCGGCGGCCCCACGCCGCCGGGGTTCCACCGGCTGCACGAGCGGATCCGGCTCGGCGAGGGCCCCGAGGTGCTGGCCGCGGCCGGCCGGGCCCTGATGGGGTGGCGGATGCACCGCGCGGCCGGACTGCGGGTGCCCGCCGGTACACCGGACGCGGCACCGGGGGTGCGGGTGCCCCTGCGGATGGGCCCGTTGCGGGCGCCGTGCGAGGTCGTGTGGGCCGAACGCGGCCCGGAACGCGTGGGGTTCGCCTACGGAACACTCGCCGGCCACCCGGAACGCGGGGAGGAGGCGTTCGTGGTCAGCCTCGCGCCGGACGGGTCCGTGTGGCTGGATGTCACGGCCTTCAGTGGACCGGGGGCGTGGTACGTGGGTCTACTGGGCCCCCTGGGACGCGTCACTCAGCGTGGCTTCGCGCGCCGGTACGGCCGCTGCCTGCGCCGATTGTCGCAGGACGGAACTATTGAAAGGGGGAGTTAACCGACATGGGACACCCTTTACCCGTCGGTCACAAAGCGTTCGTGATCACGCAACACGCGTTCGGCATGGTGTTTGCATGCGAGAACTGACTTCCGCCACGCCCGCCTCCGCCGCCGCCGCGCGGCGGCAGCACCACTGGCGCCGCGACGTGATCGAACTCGCCGCGCTCTTCGTGGCCGTGGCCACCGCCGACCTCATCGCCAATCTCGTGGGGCACGCCCCCGACGGCCCGGCCCTGCTGTGTCTGTCGGCCGCCGCGCTCGCCGCCACCGCCGGCTTCCACACATGGTGGGCACGCCATCACGGTCATTCACCACCCGCCCCGCACACGGCCGGGGCGCCGGCCGTCACCCGTACGACGGAGCCGGGGGAAAGCTCCGCCGAGAACGGGACCGGGGCCGGGGCCGGGACGTCGTTGTGGCGCGTCCGCACCACCGTGCGCGACACCCCGGGAAGTCTCGCCGCCCTCTGCACGGCGCTGGCCGGGCAGGACGTGGACATCCTCACCCTGCAGACGCATCCGCTCGCAGAAGGCACCGTGGACGAGTTCCTGCTCCGCGCCCCGGCCGCCCTCGCGCCGGGAGACCTGACGCGGGCCGTGCGCGGCGCGGGCGGGCGCGACACCTGGATCGAGCGGGCCGACGCCCACGATCTGGTGGACACCCCGACCCGGATGCTGACCCTCGCCACCCGCACCGCCATGGACACCGCCGAACTACCCCTGGCACTACGCCAGTTGTTCGGCCGCTGCACCATAAGGTCCACCCCGCCCGGGACTGCCGGAACCGATCCGGTCGAGGACACCCTGGAGGACACGATCATGCGGCTGCGCGATCCCGCCGGAGGGACCATCACCGTCGAACGCGCCCATCTCCCGTTCACCCCGACCGAGTTCGCCCGGGCCCGCGCGCTCGTCGAACTCGACGCACAACTGGGCACCCGGGTCCCGGAGAACCGCTCCGTCCTGACCCTGCCCGAGGGCAACGAGATCACCGTCCGCCGGGCGGGCCCCGAGGATCTCGAGGCCGCCCGCGAACTCCACGACCACTGCTCCGCCGCCACGTTGGCGAGCCGTTACCACGGTCCGGTGGCCGACGTGGACCGCTATCTGACCCACCTGCTCAGCCCCCGGTTCGGCCGGACGCTCGCCGTGCAGACGGTCTCCGGCCGGATCGTCGCGCTGGGCCACCTGCTCTGGGACGGCGACGAGACCGAGGTCGCCCTCCTGGTCGACGACGCCTGGCAGCGCCGCGGCATCGGCCTGGAACTGCTGCGCCGTCTGGTCGCACTGGCCGTCGAGGCGGAGTGCCGGAGCGTGTACGCGGTGACCCAGGCGACCAACACCGGGATGGTCGCGACGATGCGCCGCCTGGGTCTTCCGCTGGACTACCAGGTCGAGGACGGCACGCTGGTGATCACCGCGACGCTGTCACCGGCCGGCGCGAGCGCTCGGCTGCGCTGAGCGCGATGTCCAGGTCCTCCCACAGGTCCTCGACGTCCTCCAGGCCGACGGACAGCCGCAGCAGCTTGTCGCTGACCCCGGAGCTGTGGCGGTCGCCCTCGTCCACGATGCGGTGGCTGATCGAGGCCGGGTGCTGGATGAGCGTGTCGACGCTCCCGAGGCTGACCGCCGGGGTGATCAGCCGGACCCCGGCGATCACCTCGTGCGGGTCGCCCTGGACCTCGAACGCGACCATGGCGCCGCCGATCCGCGGGTAGTGCACCTTCGCCACCCGCGGGTCGGCGGCCAGCCGCTCGGCCAGCGCGGCCGCCGTCGCCGAGGCGGACTTCACCCGTACGGGCAGCGTGGACAGCCCGCGCAGCAGCAGGTAGCCCGCGAGCGGGTGGAGCACCCCGCCGGTGGCGAACCGCACCTTGCGCAGCACGCGCGCGAACTCCTCGTCGCAGGCGATGACCCCGCCCAGGACGTCGCCGTGGCCCCCCAGGTACTTGGTGGCGCTGTGCAGCACGATCCTGGCGCCGCTCTCCAGGGGGCGCTGCAGGATCGGCGTGGCGAAGGTGTTGTCGACCAGCAGCGGGACCTCGCCGCAGGAGTGGGCGACGGCCCGGAGGTCGACCTCGGCCAGCGTCGGGTTGGCCGGGGTCTCCACGATCACCAGGCCGGTCTCGGGGCGGATGGCGTCGGCGATGCCGGCCGGGTCGGTCCAGGTCACCTCGGTGCCGAGCAGGCCGCCGGACAGCAGGTGGTCGCTGCAGCCGTACAGCGGGCGGACGGCCACCACGTGGCGCAGGCCCATCGTGGCCCGGGCCAGCAGGGTGGCGGTGAGGGCGGCCATGCCGCTGGCGAAGGCCACGGCGGCCTCGGCGCCCTCCAGCCGGGCCAGCGCGGTCTCGAAGCGGGCGACGGTGGGATTGTCGAGCCGGGAGTAGACCGGCGGCCCCGTCAACGCGGCGCCCGTCACGGCGAAGTCGTCCAGCCGGGCGGCCTCGCCCCGGCTGTCGCGCGAGGGGTAGGTGGTCGACAGGTCCAGGGGAACGGCGTGCAGGCCGAGGTCCGCGAGGTCTTCGCGGCCGGCGTGCACGGCTTCGGTGGCGAGGGCGCGGCGGGTGTGCGCCGATGCTGTCGTGTCCATGGCCCGATGCTGAACAGCTACCGGCCCGTAGTGGGGATGGCCCGTGTTAATTTCGGCCGGTGTCCGATTCTGTGCTTCTGGATCCGGTCGACCTCGAGATTCTGCGCCTCCTGCAGAACGACGCACGGACCACCTACAAGGACCTCGCCGCCGCCGTCGGCGTGGCCCCGTCCACCTGCCTGGACCGGGTCAACCGACTGCGCCGCACCGGCGTGATCCTCGGTCATGAACTGCGGGTGGACCCGGCCCGTCTGGGGCGGCCGCTGGAGGCGCTGCTCGCGGTGCAGGTGCGGCCGCACCGCCGTGAGCTGATCGGCCCGTTCGTGGAGCGGGTACGGGCGTTGCCCGAGTCGCGCACGCTGTTCCACCTCACCGGTCCCGACGACTACCTCGTCCACGTGGCCGTCGCGAGCACCGGCGACCTCCAGCGGCTCGTCGTGGACGAATTCACCTCGCGGCCCGAAGTCGCCCGCGTGGAAACCCGGTTGATCTTCCAGCACTGGGACTGCGGTCCGCTGCTGCCGCCCACGTCAGGAATATGATCCACGATGGTGATGACGGAGCGGGGCACTCCGTACCAGGATGTGACCATGCCCGACACCACCGGCAGCGCGCTGCCCCGCCAGATCGCCGACGCGTACGTCGACGCGGTCACCGAACTCGACCCCATCACCGCCACGTACCTCGGGGTACGGACCGGCCAGGACCGGCTCCCCGACTTCACGCCCGCCGGCCTGGAGGCCCAGGCCGAGCTCGCCCGCCGTACCCTCGCCGAACTCGACGCCGCCGAGGTGCCGGACGACGACGAGCGCCGCTGCGCCCGGCTGCTGCGCGAGCGGCTGACCGCGGAACTGGCCGTGCACGAGGCGGGTGAGGGCCTGCGGGCCGTGAGCAACCTGCACTCCCCCGTCCACTCGGTGCGGGGCGTCTTCATGCTGATGCCGACCGCCACCGACGAGGACTGGGCCACGGTCGCCGCCCGGCTGCGCGCGGTGCCGGAGGCCCTGGCGGGTTACCGGGCCTCACTGGAGGAGGGCGTCGCCGGCAAGCTGCCGGCCGGGCCGCGGCAGGTCGCCACGGTCGTCGAGCAGCTCGGCGAGTGGCTGGGCGAGGACGCCGGCACGAGCTGGTTCGCGCAGTTCGTGAAGGAGGGTCCCGAGGCCCTGCGGCCCGAGCTCGACGGCGGCGCCGCCGACGCCACCGCGGCGGTCGCCGCCCTGCGCGACTGGCTGCGCGACACCTACGCCCCCGCCGTCGAGGGCACCCCGGACGCCGTCGGCCGCGAGCGTTACGCACGCTGGGCCCGCTACTGGACGGGCTCGGACCTCGACCTGGACGAGGCGTACGCCTGGGGCTGGGAGGAGTTCCGGCGCCTCGAGGCCGAGATGCGCGCCGAGGCGGAGAAGGTACTGCCCGGCGCCACCCCGATGGAGGCCCTGGCGCACCTGGACGAGGCCGGCGAGGCCATCGAGGGCGTCGACGCGGTCCGCGAGTGGCTGCAGGGAGTGATGGACGAGGCCATGGCCGCGCTCGACGGCACCCACTTCGATCTGGCCGAGCCCGTCAAGCGCGTGGAGTCGCGGATCGCCCCGGCCGGCAGCGCCGCCGCGCCGTACTACACCTCGCCCTCGCTCGACTTCTCCCGCCCGGGCCGCACCTGGCTGCCCACCCTGGGCCGCGAGCGGTTCCCCGTCTGGGACCTGGTCAGCACCTGGTACCACGAGGGCGTCCCCGGCCACCACCTGCAGCTCGCGCAGTGGGTGTACGTCGCGGACCGGCTCAGCCGCTACCAGGCCACCCTCGGCCAGGTCAGCGCCAACGCGGAGGGCTGGGCCCTGTACGCCGAGCGCCTCATGGACGAGCTCGGCTTCCTGACCGACGCGGGACGCCGGCTCGGCTACCTCAACGCGCAGATGCTGCGGGCCACCCGCGTCATCCTGGACATCGGCATGCACCTGGAGCTGGAGATCCCGCAGGACAGCCCGTACCGCCCGGGCGAGACCTGGACGCCGGAGCTGGGACGCGAGTTCTTCGGGCGCTACAACGGGCTGAGCGCGGCCATGCTCGACAGCGAGATCATCCGCTACCTGGGGATGCCGGGGCAGGCCATCGGCTACAAGCTGGGCGAGCGCGCCTGGCTCGCCGGGCGCGAGGCCGCCCGCAAGGCCCACGGCGACGCCTTCGACCCCAAGGCCTGGCACATGGCGGCGCTGTCGCAGGGCTCCCTGGGGCTGGACGACCTCGTCGACGAGCTCTCGAAGCTCTAGCGAGCGGGCGGTGCCCATCGGCGGCGGGGCCTCGGCCGGCTCCGCCGCCCCCGCGGGTCCGCAGGCCCCTCATATGACCGGCAGCCCGTCGACAGCGAGGCCGGCCGGATAGGGTGCGGGTATGGGGGTGTTGTTCGTCTTCTGCGCCGATGCGCTGCGGCCGCGCCGGGTGGACGCGCACTTCGCGGCCGAGGCCGACGCGGTGCGCGCCCTCGGGGGCGACGTGGCGCTGGTGGACCACGACGCCCTGCTCGCGGGCGACGCCACGGCCGCCACGTCACGCGTACCCCGGGGCGCGGGACCCGCCTGGTACCGGGGATGGATGATGCCCTCGGAGCGGTACGCCGCGCTGTCCGCGGCCCTGGCCGAGCGCGGCGTCGTCCTGCGGACCTCCGCCGAGCAGTACCGCAGGGCGCACGAGCTTCCCGGCTGGTACGGGGCGTTCGCCGCACAGACGCCGCTCAGCACGTGGCTGCCCGTCGGCCGCGGCGGGCCACCTCCCGGCGCACCGGCGCTGGCGGAGGCGACCGCGGCCCTCGGCGGCGGCCCGGCCGTGGTGAAGGACTACGTGAAATCCCGCAAGCACGAGTGGGACGAGGCCTGCCACGTCCCCGAACTGGCCGACACGGAGCGCCTGGCCTCGGTCGTCGCCCGCTTCGCCGCGCTCCAGGGAGACGACCTGGCGGGCGGCATCGTCGTCCGGGCCTTCGAGCCCTTCGTCAAGGGTGCCGGAGAGGCCAGGGTCTGGTGGACCGGGGGCGAACCCGCGCTCGTCACGGCTCACCCGGACACCCCGGACCTGCGTCCGGCACCGGACCTGACCGCGGTGCGCCCCCTGGTACGCGGCCTGGGCTGCCCCTTCGTGACCACCGATCTGGCGCTGCACGAGGACGGCCGGTGGCGGGTGGTGGAGGTCGGCGACGGTCAGGTCTCGGACCTGCCCACGGGCGTCTCCCCGAAGACGCTCGCCGCGGCGCTCTGCGCCCTGGCCGGCGAACCCGGCGGTTCCGCCCCGACCCACCGATCCGACCGATCCGACCGATCCCCGCTGCGAAACGGTGCCGCTTGATGATCCCTCAGGCCTCCCACATCCACGGCCGCCTGGTGCTCAGCCACGGTCGGGTGACCCTGCGCGAGCAGCTCCCGGAGGAGTCGGCGCAGCTGGCGGACGGCAAACCGGCCGGGCTGGAGTGGATCGACGGCGGGCCGGGCGAGGGCACGATCATCGCGGCCGGGATGACGACGATCGCCGCGGCCGCGGGGGTGTACGCCCCGGGGTGGGGGCTGTTCGTGATCCAGCGGTCGCACGACGGCCTGGCGCTCGGCGGCATCGGCTTCCACGGCCCGCCCTCCGCCGTCGACGGGGTGGTCGAGATCGGCTACGACCTGTCGGAGTCCGCGCGCGGCGTGGGCTGGGCGACGGACGCCGTACTGGTGCTGTCCCGGTGGGCGCTCAGCCGGGACGAGGTGCGCACCGTGCTGGCGACCACCGACCCGGGCAACCGTGCCTCGCAAAGCGTGCTGGAACGGGCCGGTTTCGGACGGGTCGCGGACCGGGACGCCCAGTGGGCGTACGAGCTGCGGCCGGTCGGCCGGGGTGTGACGGCGTAATTCGCTGTCGCGCCACCCGCCGGATCGGCCACCATCGGGCCGTGAACACCGTGCCCCCGTCCCGGACCCTCTTCCTCTCGCCCCGCGTGACCGCCACCGGCCACGCGCTGGCCGCGGCCGCGCACCGGCGTGGCATGGCGACCCGCACCCTCCCCGCGTGGCGGGTGCCGCAGGACGCGGCGGACGCGGTGGGCCCGTCGCTGTACGCGGGGCCGCTGTTCGCGGACGCCGTGGCGGCGGACCTGGGCCTGGGGCTGCTGGAGGCCGACGAGGACTGGCTGGCCCGGCTGCCGTTCGAACTCGTCGGGCGGCAGGTCGAGTTCACCACGCTGGCGGAGGCCCGGACGCTGCGCCGGCCCGCCTTCGTGAAGCCGCCGAACGACAAGAGCTTCCCGGCCCGGGTGTACCCCGACGGCAGCGGCCTGCCCGGTCCCGACGCGGTGGACGACGACGCCCCCGTGCTGGTGAGCGACATCGTGGCGTTCGCCGTCGAGTACCGGCTGTTCCTGCTGGACGGCGAGGTCGTGACGGGCAGCCGCTACGCGAGCCGAGGTGACCTGGACGTGGCGCCCCTGGACGGCGACCCGTCGGCCGGCGAGGTACGGGACTTCGCCGGGCGGCTCTTCGCGCCCGGAGTGCCGGAGCTGCCCGGCGCGATCGTGGTCGACGTCGGCCGGACCGGGGACGGCTGGGCGGTGGTCGAGGCCAACGCGGCCTGGGCGAGCGGGCACTACGCCTGCGACGCCGACGTCGCGCTGGACGTCGTCCTGCGGGCCGCGGCGCCGCTCGCCGGGTTCGGCCCGCGGGACCGCCGGTTCCTGCGGCCGGCCGTCACCGTCGTGCGCTGAGGCCGCCCCCGCGGCGGCCTCAGCACCCGCACGCGTCCGCGCCCACGGGCGCGGTCAGGGGGTCGGCGGCACGCCGTTCGGTGCCGCCGGCCGTCTCGTGGGCGAAGCCCTCGCGGATCCAGTACTCCATGCCGCCCAGCATCTCCTTGACCCGGTAGCCGGCGCCGGCCAGGGCGTACGCGGCGCGGGTGGCGCCGTTGCAGCCCGGACCCCAGCAGTACACGACCACGGGCACGTCGCGGTCGAGGAAGGCAGAGGCGAGCCGGGGGACGTCCGCGGTCGGCAGGTGAATGGCGCCGGGAACGTGGCCCTGCTCCCAGGCCGCGGTGGAGCGGGAGTCGACGACGACGAACCCTGGGCCGCCACCGGTCTCCGCCGCCGTGGCGAGGGCGGCCGCGACATCGGACACGTCGGCGTGGAAGGCGAGGCTGGCGGCGAAGTACGCGGCGGCGTCGGCGGGTTCGGCGGGCGGCACCCGCAGGACAGGGTTGTCGGCGACGGCGGGGTTGTCGGCGAGGGCGGGGGCAGCGGCGGCGGGGGCGGCGGTCGGTGTCGTCATGGCGGCAAATCTATGGACCGCGGGGGCCCGTCTGAAGGGCCGTTCCCCGGCGCATGCCTTGCCCGGCCGGGGAAATCCTTGGTACTCAGGGGCATGACCGTGGATTCCCTTGACACCACCGACTGGCGCATCCTGGACGCCCTGCAGCGTGACGGCAGGGCCAGCTACGCCGAGCTGGCCCGCGCCGTGTCGATGTCCCCGAGTGCCGTGACCGAGCGGGTACGGCGGCTGGAGGAGGCGGGGGTGATCACGGCGTACACCGCCGTGCTGGACCTGGAGCGGATCGGCCGTCCGATCCTGGCGTTCGTCCGGCTCCGCTACCCGCACGGCAACTACAAGCCGTTCCACGATCTGCTGGAGTCGACCCCGGAGATCCTGGAGGCGCACCACGTCACGGGCGACGACTGTTTCGTCCTGAAGGTCACCGCCCGCTCGATGCGTCACCTGGAGGAGATCACCGGCCGCGTCTCGGGCCTGGGTTCGGTGACGACGAGCGTCGTCTACTCGTCACCGCTCGCCCGCCGTGCGGTGGCGGAGGGCTGACCCGCGCTGCCCCTTGACGACCTGCAGCTGCGCGGGGACGCGCTGCCGGAGTTCGGCGACATGGCTGACGATGCCGACGGCCCGGTCCCGCTCGCGCAGCCCGTCGAGGACGTCCAGCACCTCGTCGAGGGTCTGCTCGTCGAGGCTGCCGAAGCCCTCGTCGATGAAGAGCGTGTCCAGGCGGGCGCCGCCCGCCTCGTCCGTGACGACGTCGGCGAGACCGAGGGCGAGTGCCAGGGAGGCGAAGAAGGTCTCGCCGCCGGAGAGGGTCGCCGTGTCGCGCTCGGTGCCCGTCCAGGAGTCCACCACCATCAGGCCCAGGCCCGACTTGACGTTGCGCGAGGCGCGGGCGTCGGTGTGCACGAGGGTGTACCGCCCGGAGGACATCCGGTGCAGCCGGACGCTCGCCGCGGCCGCGACCTGCTCCAGCCGGGCGGCCAGCACATAGGTCTCCAGCTCCATGCGCAGCGTGTTCTCCCCGGCCCCGGTGGCCAGGTCGGCGAGCCGCCGCAGCCGTGCGTGCTCCTCGCGGGCCGGGGCGAGCGCCCTGGTCCTGGTCAGCGCCTCGGCCCGCAGCCGGTCCAGGGCGTCGCGGGTGGTGCGGGCCGCGGACTGACGGGCGGCGGCCTCGCGCAGCCGTCCGGTGGCGGTCTCCACGGCATGCCGGGCCGCGTCGGGGTCGGCCGGCGGAAGCGCGGCGGCCTCGGCCAGGTCCAGGGCGGTGAGTTCGGCGGTGACCGCGGCCTCCTCGCGGCGCCACTGCTCGGCGCGCTCGTACAGCCGCCGGTGTTCGGGCCGGGGGATCACCGCGGCCGCGGCGGCCTCGGGCGTGTCGAAGCCGGCCTTGTAGGCGGCGTCGGCGAGGTCGGAGTCGGCGTCCTTCAGGGCGCGGGCGGTCTCCTGACCGGCGCGGGCGGCCCGGGCGGCGGCCGCGGCATGCTCGGCGGCCGCCGCGAGCCGGGCGCGGCGCTCGGCGACGGTGGCGTACGCGCCGCGGGCACGCGCCAGCCGCTCGGTGAGTTCGGCGTGCTCGCGGTCGAGGAGCTCACGGCGGGTGGTGAGGGAGGCGAGGCGGTGGTCGGCCTCGTTGCGCTCCGCGCTGCGGCGGGCGTGTTCGGCGAGCGCCCGGTCGAGGGCCTGGCGCGCCGCCGGCAGCTCCGCCGCGGCCCGGACGGCGGCCTGATACGCCAGCTCCAACGCCTCGTGCGCGGAGGCGAGTTCGGGCGCAGGCTCCACTCCCGCGGCGGCGAGGGCCGCGTCATGGGCCGCGGTGAGGCGTACCACCTGCTGGTGCGCGGCTTCGCGGGCGGCTGCGGCCCGCTGCTGGGCCTCCTGCGCGGCCTCCTCGTCGGCGCGGCCGACCTGGCGGCCGGTGGGGCGGGCGGGGTGCGGATGCTCGGTGGCGCCGCAAACCAGGCAGCTCTCGCCGGGGCCGAGCTGCGCGGCCAGTTCGGCGGCGATGCCGTTGATGCGGGCCTCGCGGACGTCCTGCCAGTGGTCGCGGGCGTCCGCGGCCGTGTCGCGGGCGGCGCGCAGCCGGTCCTCGGCGGCGAGCAGTGCGGCGGCGTGGGCGTCGCGTTCGCGGGCGGCGTCCAGCCGTCGGCGGGCCCGGTCGAGGACGCCGGAGAGTTCGGCGGCGCGGGTGGCGGCGGACTGGGCGGTGTCGACGCCGCGTTCGTGGCCGAGGCGTTCGGCCTCCCAGCCGTCGAGCCAGGCGGCCGCGTCGGCGATCAGCTGCCCGTCCGCGGCCGCCTCGCGCTCCACGCGCCCGCGGTCGTGGTCCAGTTCGGCGGCGCGCTGCTCGGCCCGGCCCGCTTCGGCGAGGCCGCCCAGCTCCTCGCGGAGCCGGTTCTCGTACTCCGTGAGCTGCTCCGCGCCCGCCTCGTGCTGCTCGGCGGGCAGGGCCGCGCGGGCGGCGCGCTCCTCCGCTGCCGCGGCGGCGTGCCGGGCGGCGGCCCGCTCGCGCAGCTCCAGGGCGGGCGCCACGGTCGCGGCCCGCTCCGCCGTCTCCAGGAGCCGTTCCTCCTCCGCGCGGGCCTCGCGCTCGCCGGCCATGTCCCGGGCGCGGCGCTCGGCGGCGGCGTGGCGGCGCTGCCGTACCGCGAGTTCCCGTACCGCCTCCGCCTCGCGCCGGGCGTCCTCGTGCGCGCCCTCGACGGCGGTCACCGCGAGGTCGGCGATGTCGGCGCGTTCGCGGGCGGTGGCGGCCAGGACGGCCGCCCAGCGCAGGATGTGCCCGGCGAGTTCGGGGTCGCCGGCGGTGACGCCCTCCGGCAGCGGGCCGGCGAGGGCGTGCGGGTCGTCACCTGCGGCCTGGCCCATCCGCTCGGCGAGGCGCAGCAGTTCGTCGTCGCCGGCGGCGACCCGCTGCTCCGCCGCCCGCCGCTGCGCCCTGAGCCACTCCTCGACGGCCTTGAAGCGGCGGGTGTCGAAGAGCCTGCCGAGCAGGGCGGCGCGGTCGGTGGCCGTCGCCCGCAGGAAGGTGGCGAACTCTCCCTGCGGCAGCAGCACGACCTGGCAGAACTGCTCCCGGCTCATGCCGATGAGCTGCTTCAGCTCCTCGCCCGCCTCCTGGTGCGACTTGCTGAGCGCCCGCCACTGCCCCGCCGTGTGCTCGCGCAGCAGGGTGACGGCCTTCTCCATGGTGAAGCCGGTGCCGCGCTTCTTGGGGCGCGGCTGCTCGGGACGGCGGGTGATCTCCAGCCGCCGTCCCCCCACGGTGATGTCCAGCACCACCTCGGTGAGCGTGTCCTGCCCGGCGTGGTCGCTGCGCAGCCGGTTGCCCTGCCGGCTGCCCGGGACGCCGCCGTACAGGGCGAAGCACACGCCGTCGAGGACGGAGGTCTTGCCGGCGCCGGTGGCGCCGTGCAGCAGGAACAGCCCGGCCGCGGAGAGCTCGTCGAAGTCGACGGTGTGGCTGCCGGCGAACGGCCCGAAGGCGGTGAGGGTCAGGCGGTGCAGGCGCATCAGTCGGTCTCCGCCCGTGCGGCGTCGCTGCGGACCGCGTCGAAGGCGTCGCGCAGGACCGCCCGTTCCGCGGTGTCGGGCCCGGTGCCGCGGACGTGGGCCACGAAGTCCGCGGCGATCTGGCGGTCGGTGCGGCCGCGCAGCCGCTGCGCGTACGAGGCGTGGGGATCGGCGTCCGTGTGCTCGGGCGCGAAGGCCAGGGCCAGGGCGTGCGGGAAACGCTCGCGCAGCCGGGCCATGGGTTCGTGCGGGCGGTGCGCGTCGGTGAGGGTGGCCTCGACCCAGGCCTCCTCGTGCCGTTCGTGCGCCGGGTCCTCGAGCAGTTCCTCGAGGCGGCCGCGGATCCGGGCGAGCGGCCGGGGCACCGGGCAGTCGATCCGCTCGGCGGCCACGGAGCCGTCGGCGCCCAGGTCGACCAGCCACATGCTCTTGCGGTGGTCCGCCTCGGAGAAGGAGTACGCCAGCGGGGAGCCGGAGTAGCGCACCCGGTCGGTGATGGTCTGGCAGCCGTGGAGGTGGCCGAGGGCCACGTAGTCGACGCCGTCGAAGACGCCCGCCGGCACGGCCGCGACCCCGCCGACCGTGATGTCCCGCTCGCTGTCGCTGGCCGCGCCGCCCGCGACGAAGGCGTGCGCCAGCACGACCGAGCGGGTGCCTTCGGGCCGGGTGGCCAGGTCGGCGCGGACCCGCTCCATGGCGGCGGTCAGCACCTCGGTGTGCCCGGCCCGCTCGAGGGTGAACTCCTCACGCACCAGGGCGGGTTCGAGGTAGGGCAGGCCGTAGAGGGCGACCGGGCCGTGCTCGTCGTCGAGGAGGACCGGCGTGGCGCAGCCTGCCGGGTCCGTCCGCAGGTGGATCCCGGCGCGCTCGATGAGGCCGGAGGCCACGCCCAGCCGGCGGGCCGAGTCGTGGTTGCCGGAGATCATCACCGTGGGCACGCCCAGCGCGGCGAGCCGGTGCAGCGCGTCGTCGAACAGCTCCACCGCGGGAAGGGACGGCAGCGCCCGGTCGTAGACGTCACCGGCGACGAGGACGGCGTCCACGCGCTCGGCGCGCACGGTCGCCACGAGGTGGTCGACGAAGGCCGCCTGGGCGTCGAGCAGACCGACCCGGTGGAAGGACCGCCCCAGATGCCAGTCGGAGGTGTGCAGCAGCCTCACCGTGGCTCTCCCGCCCGCATCGTGCCCCGTTCCTCCGGCTCTCGTTCCGCATGCTCCGCAGGGGCCCCGGTGTCCCCACCGGTCCCGTCCGCTTCGAGAGCAGGCTATCGGCCGCCACTGTCACTCGGCCGCGGGAGTCCGAACTCGGGCAAGCTCGGTCAAGCCATGTCGCCGGGCGCCCGTACGATAACCGCCATGACGGCGAGCGACTCCGGCAGACGACTGATCGACGGCCGCTTCGAACTGCTGGAACGACTGGGCGGCGGGGGCATGGGCCTGGTGTGGCGGGCCCGCGACACCGCCCTGCACCGCGAGGTCGCGCTCAAGGAAGTCCGCCCGTCCGACCCGGACTTGACCGAGGCCGACAGCGAGGCGGCGGCGAGGCTCCGGGAGCGCGTGCTGCGCGAGGCCCGCGCGCTGGCCCGCGTGCACCACCCCAATGTCGTCACGATCCACCACATCGTGGACAGACCGGACCTCCCGCACCCCTGGCTCGTCATGGAGCTGGTGGACGGCGGCTCCCTCCAGGACCGGCTCGCCCGCGGCCCGCTGTCCCCTCGCGAGGCGGCCGCGGTCGGCCGCGGCGTGCTCGCCGGGCTGCGCGCCGCGCACGCCGTGGGCGTCCACCACCGCGACGTCAAGCCGGCGAACGTGCTGCTGCGGCCCGACCTGACGCCGGTGCTCACCGACTTCGGCATCGCCACGCTCCGGGACTCGACGCGGCTGACGACCACGGGCGGCCTCATCGGCTCGCCCGAGTACATCGCCCCCGAACGCATCCGCGGCGAGGAGGGCAACCCCGCGTCCGACCTGTGGTCGCTCGGCATGCTGCTGTACGTCGCCGTGGAGGGCGTCCACCCGCTGCGCCGCGAGACCGGCATCGCCACGCTCGTCGCCGTCCTCGACGAACCGCTGCCGCCCCCGGTGCGGTCCGGTCCGCTGGCCCCGGTGCTGAGCGCCCTGCTGGTACGGGACACCGCCGCGCGCCCCGACGCCGACCGGCTGGACCGGATGCTCGCCGTGGCGGAGGGCGGCGCGACGCCCGTGCCTCCTCCCGTGTCCCCGCCCGCGGCCGCGCCCCAGCCCGCGGACGCCGTGCCCTCCGGCTTCGGCCCCGCCCCGGCGTCGTACCAGCCGATGGCGCCCCACCCGTACCATCCGCCGCAGCCGCCGACCCGCCCCACCCCGCTCCCCGCCACGCGGCGCGGCGGCCGCGCCGGCCGGGTGCTGGCCGCCGCCGCCTCGGTCGCGGCGGTGGGCGTCGCGGGCGTGCTGCTGTGGACCCTCCTCCCGCAGCTCCACGGCACGGACGCCGGCCCGACGGGGAAGCACGGCGGCACGGGCTCCCCGCAGGGCACGCACTCCTCCCGTGCCCCGAGCAAGGCGGCGCCGAAGACGCTGCTCTCCACGACCGGCGGACGCTCGATGGCGGACGTCGTGAAGTCGGTCTCGGGCAGCACCAAGGTGCTCGAGCTCACCCTCTACCCGGACTACGCGATCTTCGACGCCCCCACGAAGACCGACAAGGAGATCTACGACACGTTCCAGTACCGCGGCGGCGAGGCGTCGCTCTGGACCGACGGAAGGACCGTCGACGACACCCCCCTGATCGACCTGCGCACGGTCGCCTGGGACGCGCTCCCGGCACTGATGCGCCGGGCCGAGAAGGATTGCAAGGTCCCCGACGCCGAGCACGTCTACGTCATCGTCAGGTCCGAGCTGATCGGCAAGACCCCCTACATGTCCGTCTACCGCGTGGACAGCCACCGCACCTGCTATGTCCAGGCCACCCTGAAGGGCAAGGTCACCCGCGTGTATCCCGGCTGACCTGCCGGACGGGCGAACCCCGGCGTGTACGGCTGACCGGCCGGCGCGCGACGCCCCACCGTGGGGCGGTGCACGCACTGACACCCGCGGCCGGGGCGGCCGTCATGGCGACCGGCATCATCTCCGCCGGGCTGCAGCTGACCGGCCACGAGGGCACCGCCCTCGGGGCGCTCGCCCTGGCGATCGCCTGGTGGGCGGTGTGCGCGGGCGTGTTCACCGCGCGGCTGGCCCACTGCCGGGAGCGGTGGTGGCAGGAGGCGACGACGCCGGGCGGTCTGACGGGGGTGGCGGCCACCTGCGTGCTGGGCACGTGCCTGTCGCTGCAGGGTCTGCAGGTCGCCGCGGCGGCCGCGCTGGGGCTGTCCGCGCTGCTGTGGCCGCTGCTGCTGGTAATGGTGCTGCGCCGCTGGGGACGGGGACTGCCGGGCGGCGTCTTCCTGGTGTGCGTGGCGACGGAGGGCCTGGCCGTCGGCGCGGCCACCCTCGCTGTGCCGGACCGTCTGCCGTGGCTGTGCTGGGCGGGCCTCGCGCTCTTCCTCCTCGGCCTGGTGCTGTACGGCATGGCGCTGGCCCGCTTCGACCTGCGGGAGGTCCGGACGGGCGCGGGCGACCACTGGATCGCGGGCGGGGCACTGTCGATCAGCACGCTCGCGGCCGCCAAGCTGACGGCCGCCGCCGATCCGCACGGCCCCCCGGAGTGGGCTCCCGGCCTGCACGGGACGCTGCGCACGACGACCCTGGTCCTGCTCGCGGCCGCCCTGCTGTGGCTCCCGGTGCTGGTGTACGCCGAGGCACGGTGGCCGCGCACCCGCTACGACCTGCGGCGCTGGGCCACGGTGTTCCCGCTGGGGATGACGGCGGTGGTCGGCATGGTCGTGGCGGACGCCGCCGCCGTACCCGCCCTCGACGACCTGGGCCGTGCCCTGCTGTGGGTCGCGATCGCCGCCTGGCTGCTGACGGCGATCGGCGCGGCCCGCGCCTGGTGGCGCTCGGCACGCCGCCCGGAGCCGCCCCCGCGCTGACCGCGGGCGGCCCCTCCGGGCCGCGGCCGTGGCCGCGGGGGCGTGGCCCCGTCGTCGAGCCCTGCGCGGCCGACGTCGGTCCCGGCGCCGTGCCGGGCAGGGTGGCGCTTCCCCGATCCGCGGGCGCGGGCCCGCTACACGTCCACGAAGGCGCTGCCCGACACCTCGACGCCCGCGGTCCCCGCGGAGGCGTCGGCGAGCCAGGCCCGGAAGGTGGCCAGCTCCTCCTCCGGCACGCCCAGTTCGATGCGCACCTCGGCCGCTCCGTAGGCGACGCCGCGCACGGTGCGCCCGGCGGCGCGCAGGTCGTTCTCGATCCGCCCGGCCCGCTGGTGGTCGGCGACGACGGTGACCAGCGCGAGCTTCTGCCGCTCCACGGTGCCGAGCTCGTCGAGCGCCGCCGAGACGGCGCCCCCGTAGGCGCGGACCAGGCCGCCCGCGCCGAGCTGGATGCCGCCGTAGTAGCGGGTGACGACGGCGACGACGTCCCGGATCTCTCGGCGCAGCAGCACCTGCAGCATGGGGGTGCCGGCCGTGCCGCCCGGCTCCCCGTCGTCGCTGGCCTTGTGGATCCGTCCCTCGGCGCCGATGACGTACGCGTAGCAGTTGTGCGTCGCCCCCGCGTGCTCCTTGCGGACACGGGCGATGAACTCCTGCGCCGCCTCCTCGCCGGACACCGGCGCCAGAGCGCACAGGAACCGCGAGCGCTTGATCTCGCTCTCGTGGACGTGCTCGCGCCCGATCGTCAGATACCGCTCCACCACCCCGCCACCCTACGGGAACAGCCGGGTGCGTCCTCTGGTTGACTGCTGCGGATCGGATGCGAGGGAGGACGACGTGTACGGAGACGACGCGACGGTACGGAAGATCCTGACCGGCCTCGGGGACACCTGGGCCGTGGTGGGGCTGTCGAACAACGCCTCGCGGGCGGCGTACGGCGTCGCCGCGGTGCTGCAGCGGTACGGCAAGCGTGTGGTGCCCGTGCACCCGAAGGCCGAGACCGTGCACGGCGAGCAGGGCTACGCCTCGCTCGCGGACATCCCGTTCCCCGTCGACGTGGTGGACGTCTTCGTCAACTCCGACCTGGCCGGCGCCGTCGCGGACGAGGCCGTCGCGATCGGCGCCAAGGCGGTCTGGTACCAGCTCGACGTGATCGACGAGGCCGCGTACGAGAGCACCCGGGACGCGGGGTTGCTCATGGTGATGGACCGCTGCCCGGCGATCGAGATCCCCCGGCTCGGCTAGGCGAGAGCAGGCGGACGGGCGGGCGCAGACAAGCCCCTTCCCCACCGGTCGTGCGCGGGAAAACCGCTGCATAGGGGCGGGATGCCTGTTGTAGCGTGCGCGCATGCCCGGTCTCGTACGCCTTGCCCGACCCGATGACGCCGCCGAGCTGGTACGCCTGCGCCGGCTGATGTTCCTGGCCATGAGCGGGCGGGACGAGCCCGGTCCCTGGGAGGCGGCCGCCGAGGAGCGGGCGCGCGAGCAGCTCGCCGGGGGCGGTGCGCGGCTGCTGGGGGCGTTCGTGGTGGACGGCGACCCGGCGGTCGCGGACGGCCCGCATCTGGCGGCGTGCGCCGTGGGGCGGGTCGAGGAGCGGCTGCCCGCCCCGGGGCACGCGACGGGCCGGTTCGGCTTCGTCTTCAACGTCTGCACCGACACCCGCTACCGCGGCCTGGGCCATGCCAGGGCGACGACGGAGGCCCTGCTCGCGTGGTTCGCGGAGCAGGGCGTGACCCGCGTCGATCTGCACGCCACCCCAGAGGCGGAACCGCTCTACCGCAGCCTCGGTTTCGCCGAGCACTCGATCCCGCTGTCGCTGGACCTCTCCCGGCGGCCGGTCAGGGGGCGGGGGGCTCCGCGATGAGGGCCGTACCGACCCGGTGGAAGCCGAGCCGGGCGTAGATGCGGGCGACGGCATCGTCGCCCGCCGACAGGAACACGGTGGTCAGCCCTCGCGCACGGGCCTCGGCGACGAGTGTCCCGGTGACGGAGAGAGCCAGCCCGCGGCGCCGGGCGCTCGGCAGGGTGCCGACGCCCACGATCTCGCAGACCTCGCCCACGGGGTTGTACTGGCCCGCGCACAGTGCCGTACCGCCCTCGACGGCGGCGGCGAGGACGGTGAGACCGGCCTCGACACGCGCCTTGGCGGTGGCCACGAGCCCCGGTCCGCCGTGCACCGGGAGCGCGGCGGCGAGTTCGGCCCGGCCCGCGGTGCCGATGGCCGTGCCGGGCTGCGCGAACGCCAGGTGCGGGACGGTCAGGGCGGTGGGCAGGGCCGGGTCCCCGGGCCGGAGCACCCTTACGGCCACGTCGGCGGGGAGCTCCGGCAGCAGCGCGGGCGGGGCGAGCGGGTCGAGCACCATCAGCGGGTGCTCGTGCACGTCGAGCCCGGACGCCTCCGCCGCCTCCCGCAGACCGGGCGTGGTCTCCGCGACCCACTCGAAGCACTCGGGTACGCCCAGCTCGCGCTGGCGGTCCCGGACCCGGTCGACGTCGGCCCGCCCGACGGTGCCGTCGGCGCCGAGCGTCGGGCGGGCGTAGAAGGGCCAGCCGACGCCCTCGCGCACGAAGAGGGTGAGCGGTCCGTGCTTCTCGGCCCGGGCGCCCGCGCGGGGCACGGCGTCGTAGTAGCGCTCCAGGCGGTCCAGCAGTTCCTTCACGCGGGGAGTCCCAGCCCTTCCAGCAGTTCGACGCCGGGAAGGGAGGCCAGCGCCTTCCCGGGCACGAGCAGCTTGCCGCGCCGGCGGCCGCTGCCGATGATCACGTACGGGGTGTCGGCCACCGCCGCGTCCACGAGCAGCGGCCAGGCGGCGGGCAGCCCAATCGGGGTGATCCCCCCGTACTCCATGCCGCTCTCGCCCACGGCGGTGTCCATCGGCGCGAACGAGGCCTTGCGGACGCCCAGATGGCGCCGCACGAGGCCGTTCACATCGGCCCGGGTGGTGGCGAGGACGACGCAGGCGGCGAGCGTCACGTCCTGGCCGCGCTTGCCGGCGACCACCACGCAGTTCGCGGACTGGTCCATGCCGACGCCGTAGGCCTCGGCGAAGACCGCGGTGTCGGCCTTCCCGGGGTCGGTGTCGACCAACAGCAGCTCCCCCACGGGCACCTGCCCGCTCCAGGCGGTCAGGGCGGCGGCGACGGGGGCCGGCAGCAGGTCGAGCCGTTCCACGGCCGGATGGACGTCGGTGAAGGTGCCGATGGGTGCGCGCATGTCCGGCACGCTAACAAATCCGGGGAGTTGGCGGCGCCCGCTCAGTGGGGGGCGGGAACCGAGATGGCCAGCGTCATCTCCATCACCTCGGCGCCGCGGTTGAGGTAGCCGTGCGGCGCCGCGGCCTCGAAGCTCGCCGTCGTCCCGGCGGGCACGCTGTGCTCCTGCCCCTCGACGACAAGGGTGAGTTCGCCCTTCTCCACGCGGATCAGCTCCACCGTGCCCGGCGGATGGGCGTCCGAGTCGTGCCCCTCCCCCGGCATGATCCGCCACGCCCACATCTCCAGCGGCCCGGGCGCCTGCCCGCCCGCCAGCAGCAGCCCGCGGCTGCCGGCCGGGGTGCTCCACAGCTCGACGGCCTGCTCCGCGGGCACGAGTCGCACCTTGGGGCCGTCCTCGTAGTCGAGCAGGTTCACCAGGCTCGCCCCGAGCGCGTCCCCGATCCGCACGATGGTGCCCAGGCTCGGGTTGGTGCGCGCCTGCTCGATCTGGATCAGCATGCCGCGGCTGACGCCCGCGCGGGCGGCGAGCGCGTCGAGGCTGTAGCCCCGCTCCAGGCGCAGGCGCTTGACGTTGCGCGCGAGCGACTGGGAGATCAGGTCGAGGTCCGACACCGCACCGTCCAATATTATGAATTCCGCAGTTCACTTCACTGCACTATCCTGCGTTGTACTGCGCCGTTCACCGTACTGTACTGCGAGGGAGCACCATGACCGCGGTCTTCGCCCTGGCCACCAGCCTTCTGTGGGGCCTCGCCGACTTCGGCGGCGGGCTCCTCACCCGCCGCTTCCCCGCGCTCACGGTGGTCGTGGTCTCCCAGGGCGTGGCCGCGGTCGTGCTCGGCGCGGTCGTCCTCGCGACCGGCGGCTGGACCGAGGCCTCCCCGCGGCTGTGGTTCGCCGCCGCGGCGGGGCTCGTCGGCCCGGTCGCCATGCTCTGCTTCTACCGCGCCCTCGCCCTCGGCCCCATGGGCGTCGTCTCGCCCCTGGCCACGGTGGGGGTGGCGGTCCCGGTGAGCGTGGGGCTGCTGCTCGGCGAACGCCCCGGGCTCGTGCAGTACGCGGGCATCGCGGTGGCCGTCGTGGGCATCGTCCTGGCCGGCGGCCCCGAACTGCGCGGGGCGCCCGTGCAGCGGCAGGCGGTGGCCATGACCCTGGTCGCCGCCTTCGGGTTCGGCGCGGTCATGGCCCTCGTCGCGGAGGCGTCCCACACGGTCACCGGGCTGTTCCTCGCGCTGTTCGTCCAGCGCGTCTGCAACGTCGCCGTGGGCGGCGCAGCCCTCGCGGTGTCCGCGCGGCGGGGCGCGCCCGTCCTCCCCGAGGGCGGCACGCCGGCGGTCTGGCGGAGCCTTCCGGCACTGTCCTTCGTCGGCCTCGCGGACGTCGCGGCGAACGGTTCCTACGCCTTGGCCGCGCGCCACGGCCCCGTCGCGGTGGCCGCGGTCCTGGCCTCCCTGTACCCCGTGGTCACCGCGCTGGCCGCCCGCGGCCTCCTGGGGGAGCGGCTCCGCCCGGTCCAGGCCGCGGGCGCGGGCCTGGCGCTCGCGGGCTCCGTCCTCCTGGCAGCGGGTTAGCCCTCCCCGCGTGTGCGGGTGCGTTGTGGTTGCGGTGGGGTTTTTCCCCGCCCGCCCGCCCGATTGCCCGGCGCGATCGGTGCGGGCCTCGCGCGTGTGTGGTGGGCCGGGGTCGGGGCCTCCGGGGCTGGGCATTCTGGACCGCATATTTATGTGCATGGCGGGCGGTACTTGTCGTGCCGTCTGTGCCGCACAACAAATACACGTAAGTGTCCAGAACGCCCACCCCTACGACCCCGCCCCCTCCGTCTCGTAGCGCGCCTGATCCCCGGAGGGTGACAAAAGGGGGGGGAACCCCCTCCGCCACGACAACGTGCCGCCACAACGGGAGCAGCGCAGCGCCCGCGACACAGGGCCCACTCCGCCGAAACAGACACACGGACACGCTGATCTGAACCCGGCGTCATACCGATCGAGTCCCCCGCCGTGGTGCACGCTCCGGCACCACCTCCGCTTCGGAGCCGTCCGGTGCGCGCTGCTGCGGGCCGCCGGGCAGCCCCAACAGGGCATCCGACGGGGGAGTTTCGGGCCGCGTCCTGGGGACTCCGCCAGCGTGAGCGGCAACATCACGAAAAGGAACGCCATCCGTCATACCGGCAAGGGTGCCTTCTCGCACCGTGACGGCCGCACTCTGGCACGAGACGCGTCTCCACCGGATCCATCTCGGGAGACGGCCCAGACCCGAGACCGGGACGACGCCCCGATCCGCAGGTGCGGCCGGCGGGCCGGGCTTCCGGTGTTCCGGCGCGTTGTCGTGGCGGAGGGGTGTTCCCCCCTTTGACCACCCTCCGGGGATCAGGCGCGCTACGAGACGGAGGGGGCGGGGTCGGAGGGGTGGGCGTTCTGGACACTTACGTGTATTTGTTGTGCGGCACAGACGGCACCTACCCGGACCGCCCGCCATGCACATAAATATGCGGTCCAG
>NZ_JBEZXR010000050.1:0-64846 GCF_040638135.1 Streptomyces sp. NPDC026673
GGGGGGGGCCGTGGGGGGGGGGGGCGGCGGGGGGGGCGGCCCGCCGGGGGGGGGGGGGGGCGGCCGGGTGGGGGCCCGGGCCCCCGCCGGCGCGCCCCCGGGGGGGGGCTGGGCCGCCGTCCTCGGCGTGCCCGCGGGCGTCATCGCGGCCGCCGTGGTTCCCGCGGGTGTCGATCCCGCGGTGGCCGATCGCGCGGTCGCGCCCCCGCGATGTGCGCGGCCGGGAACGCCGCCGTCCGGCTCCCTGATCCGATCAGATGCCGGACGCCGTGGCGTGCGGCGCGTCATCCGGCTCTGATGGCGCGTCACGTATGACATGGAGGACGCGTGGGACCGAGTGGAGGGAGGATGCCATGTCCGGCGAGCATTCAGCAGGCCGCGGCGGATCGGACGACGGGCGCGACGAGACCGAGGACGAGCGCGCGGACCGCAAGTGGGGCGAGCTCATCCAGGAGGTGCGGGTCGCCCAGACGGGCGTGCAGATCCTCTTCGGGTTCCTGCTGACGGTCGTCTTCACACCGCACTATCAGCGGCTCGGGTCGACCGACCACACGATCTACATCGTCACCGTCGTCCTCGGTGCCTGCGCGACCGGGGCGCTGATCGGCCCGGTCTCCTTCCACCGGATCGTCTCCGGCCGCCGCATCAAGCCGCAGGCCGTGCGCTGGGCCTCGCGCCTCACCTTCGTCGGACTCGTGCTGCTGCTGGCCACGATGACCTCGGCCCTGCTCCTGGTGCTGCGGGTCGCCACGCACGACGCCTATGTGCCCTGGCTCGTCGCCGGGGTCCTGCTCTGGTACCTGGTCTGCTGGTACGGGCTGCCGTTCTGGGCCCGGTACCGGCACACGGGCGACTGAGCCGGGACGCGGGACAGGCGAACGCCGTGGCCCGGAAACCCTGAGGTTTCCGGGCCACGGCGTTCGTGTGTCGCGGTCGGGGCCCGCGTCGTACGGTCCTCAGACCTGCAGGACGCGGTCGACGAGGTCGCGGTAGCCCCGCAGGGCCACGCGGAGCCGCTCGGTGTCGGTGTCGTCGTGCCCGCCGGCCCGCCAGCCCGAGCGCAGTTCGTCGCGCCGGCCGCGCAGTTCCTCGACCAGCCGATCGGTGGCTTCGCCGAGGACCTCGTCGGCCTCCTCGACGGCGTGGCGCGGCTCGTCGACGAAGCCGCCGACCGCGTGCTGAAGGCGCTGCTGCAGCTTGTCCACCGCGCCGTCCACGCGCGGCGGCGCGCCAGGGGCGGGCACCCGGCCGTCCCGCGCCGGCAGCCGGGCCGCCGCGGGCCGCTCCGCGTCGCGGGGTTCCTCCGCTGTCGCGGGCTCGGCCGGTTCCTCGGGCCGCGACCATCCGGCGGGCCTGCGCGCGGCGGGCGGCTCGCCGTTCCTCCCCTTCCCCGTGGTCTCCGGTGCCTGGGGGGACCGCGGTTCGCGGCCGGTGCCGGCCGCGGGGGAGGTCCGCTCGTCGGGGGTCCGCCCATCGGGGGCCTCGGCCGGGCCGGTGCGCACCTCGCGTCCGGTGCCGGTGGCGGTGCCGGTGCCGTCGGTCGTGTCGGTTCCGTCGGTGTCGTGGTGCTCGTGTGTGGGATTCATCGGCTGCTCCAGGTCGGCATGCGGAGGCGGTGGGAGCCGCTTCGGCCGGAGCCCTTGTCACCGGCGCCGTCTTGGCGCGCGGTGGTGCGGGGCTCCTCGTCCACCGCGATGAGGTCGTCGAACAGCGCCCGGGCGTTCAGCAGGCGGGCGCGCAGTTCCTCGGTGTCCGGCGCGGCGCGGTCACCGTCGTGTTCGGGGTGTGCGGCCCCGCGCAGGTCGCGGTAGGCCTGGAGGTGGCGCGGCCGGTGGACCGACAGGGCGTCGATCTGCTCGCCCGACGCCCCCTCCGGGAAACCCCGGTCGCGGGCCAGCCGGTCCAGCAGCCCGGACGCGTCCCGCACCGCCTGTGCGGGGGAGTCGACGAACCGCTCCTGCAGTCCCGCCCACTCGACGCGGTACTCCTCGGCCTGACGTGCGCTCAGGGGATCCGGGGACAGGCCGCCGTGCCGTTCGACGCGCTCCCGCAACTCCCGTTCCGCGGCCTCCTCGTCGCCGTCGTGCCGGGCGACCGTGCGTTCGTACTCCGGACCGAAGCGGTGCCTGAGCCGTCCCCTGCCGCCGCCGCGCCGCGTCACGGCGACCGCGGCGAGGGCGATCAGGACGACGACCGCCGCGATGATGATGCCCGTGGTCATGATGCGCCTCCTGGGGGGCCGCCGTGCGGCCCCGACATTCGAACCGGCCTTGGTGCGGGCCCTTGTCGTACCAACGGTGCGTGTTTCCGCGATCCGTTCGCCCACACGTACGGGTCTCGAAGGTGACGGAGGGTCAGCGCGGCAGGTGCACGTGGACGATCTTTCCGCCCGCCCTCAGCAGCGTCACGCGGATGTCCCGGGCCAGCCGGCGCACCAGACGCAGGCCGTAGCCGCCGGGCAGGAAGCGGTCGGAGGACTGCGGCTCGACCGGCAGCCGGTCGCTGTGGTCCTGCACGGACACGCGTATGGCGTCCGGGGCCGCCACCACGTCGAGGGCCGCCAGCCCGCCGCCGTAGCGGAACGCGTTGGTGACCAGTTCCGAGACGACCAGCAGGCAGTCCTCGACCCGTTCCGGCTCGACGTCTCTGAGCCGGGCGCGGGCGAAGTCGCGAGCCTCGCCGATGGTGGTGGGCAGCGGCCGGTCCGCGGTGGCGGAGCGCAGGAGTCCCGCGCCCTCCGCGTCTAGGTCAATGCTGTACACGCACGATCACCCCGTAGGCATCAGTGGTCCCTCTCTGGTCTGCCCGGACTGGCCGGTCCTACGCTGCCCCGGAGGCGAATCACGGGCCTTCCGCATTCGGCGGGAATGCTTCTCGACCGACGGGGTACCCGAGGGGCAACGTACGGGAACATGACGTAGAGGTGCAGAGGTGCGAGGAGGAGCTGTGATCGCCCACGTGAGCGGGACGAGCGCCGGGGTCGAGAGCCCCGAGCAGGACGTACTGCCGCAGATCACCGACCCGAGCAGCGTGGCGCCCGCGAGCGCGCGCCAGCTGTCGAAGCTCTTCCTCGGGCGCCTGACGGTGCTCGAGGAGGGCACCCACGAATACCAGTACGCCCGGAACACCCTCATCGAGATGAACATGTCGCTCGTGCGGTTCGCCGCCAGGCGGTTCCGCGAGCGCAGCGACGAGATGGAGGACATCGTCCAGGTCGGGACGATCGGGCTGATCAAGGCCATCGACCGGTTCGACATCTCGCGCGAGGTGGAGTTCACGACCTTCGCGGTGCCGTACATCGTCGGCGAGATCAAGCGGTTCTTCCGCGACACGACGTGGGCGGTGCACGTACCGCGGCGGCTGCAGGAGCGCCGCGTGGAACTGGCCCGGGCGCGGGACGAGCTGTCCTCCCGGCTGGGGCGCGCCCCCAAGGTGAGCGAGCTCTCCGCGCTCATGGACATCTCCGAGGCGGAGGTCGTCGAGGCGCAGGTCGCCTCCAACGGCTACACCGCCTCCTCCCTCGACGCGGCCATGAACGGCGACGACGGCGACGACGGCGAGACGGTGCTCGCCGACTTCATCGGCGCGGTGGATCCCGCCATGGAACTCGTGGAGGACCTCGGCTCGCTGGCGCCGCTCGTGGTCGAGCTCGACGAACGGGACCGGAAACTGCTGCATCTGCGCTACGTGGAGGAACTGACGCAGGCCCAGATCGGCGAGATCATGGGCTGCACCCAGATGCACGTCTCGCGGCTGCTCTCGCGCACCCTGGCCCGGCTGCGGGCCGGAATGCTCCAGGACGGCTGCACCGGCTGACGTCCCCGTCCCCCGCCACGTGCCCGCGCCCGGTCCCTTCGGGCGCGGGCACGCGTGCAGCGCCTACGATGCGCGGATGACCGATCACGATCACGCGCCGCCGGACCGCCGCTTCCGCCCGCTGGTCCGGATGACGGCCCGCGACCCGCACGAGCCGCACCGGGTCGCCACCCCGCTGGAACTGCTCTTCGACCTCTGCTTCGTGGTGGCGGTGGCCCAGGCCGGAGCCCGGCTGGTGCACGCGGTCGCCGAGGGCCACGCCGGGCGCGGCGTCCTCGGCTACTGCCTGGTCTTCTTCGCGATCTGGCTGGCCTGGATGAACTTCACCTGGTTCGCCTCGGCCTTCGACACCGACGACGTGCCCTACCGCATCGCCACCTTCGTCCAGATCACCGGCGTCCTGGTACTGGCGGCCGGGGTTCCCCGCGCCTTCGACGCCAACGACTTCTCGATCGCCGTGGCCGGCTACGTCATCATGCGCGTCGCACTCGCCTTCCAGTGGCTGCGCGCGGCACGCAACGCCGCCGGATCGGCCCGGACCACGGCGCTGAGCTACGCCGCCGGTCTGGTCATCGTCCAGGTGGGATGGGTCATCCTGCTGCTCGTGCCCTTCGGCGGGCTCTGGTACTGGGGCTTTCTGATCCTGGCCGTCGCGGAACTGGCGGTGCCCGCCTGGGCCGAGCGGTCGCAAACCACCTCCTGGCACCCGCACCACATCTCCGAGCGCTACGGTCTCTTCACCATCATCGTGCTCGGTGAGTCGGTGGCCGCCGCGACGGTGGCCGTGCAGTCCGCCGTCGACGAGTTCTCCGCGCTCGGCGAGCTGCTGCCCGTCGCCTTCGGGGGACTGCTCATCGTGTTCTCCGCCTACTGGATCTACTTCGCCATCCCCATCCACCAGCACCTCACCAGCAGCGCCCGGGCGTTCCTGTGGGGCTACGGGCACTACCTGGTCTTCGGCTCGGCCGCCGCCATCGGCGCGGGGCTGGAGGTGGTGGTCGAGCAGGCCGTGCACAAGGCGCACATCTCGCAGACGGCAGCCGCGGCCGCCGTCACGCTGCCGACCGCGCTCTTCCTGCTGACGGTCTGGCTGATCCACTCCCGCAGCGCCAAGCGCGGATTCGCCGAGCACGCGGTGCTGCCCGCCTGCGCCCTGGTGGTGCTGGCGAGCACCTTCTGCGGAAGCGCGACGGTTCCGGTGGCGGGGCTGGCCATGGCGGCCTCGGTCGCGGTGGGCGAGGTGCTGCACTCCCGGCACCGGCACCGGCCCGCGGCCGCCTGAGGCCGGCGGACGGGGTGCCACGCCCGGAGGACGGGCACCCCTGCCCTGAGCCGTCAGGGGAACGAGACCACCGTCGACGGCGTGGTCGAGGTGCCGGAAGTCGCGGCACCGGTGCTGTTGACGACATGGTCGAACTGGCCGTTGCCGCCCAGCGAGACCACCAGGACGTTGTGCAACCTGACCCCGGGCTTCACCGGGACCTCGAAGCCGTGGTCCATGCGGATCGTCGGGTCGACGTTGAAGTAGCAGTAACTGCCCAGCCCCCAGCCCTCATGGGTGGTGACGGAGTCGTCGACCTTGTAGGCGGCCCAGCCCTTCGTGGCGCCGTTCTGGATGGCGGCCTGGTTCGGGGCGTCGTAGGCGATCTCGTTCTGGAAGAAGATCGTCCGGCCGTTCTCGCCGCTCCACTGGACGTCGTACTTCTTGAAGTGCTCGACGAACAGGCCGGTGGCCAGCACGTCGTCGCCGTTCACGCGGACGCCGTAGTCGGCCGGGTTGGTGTCCCAGCCCACGCCTGTGCCGTGGTCGGCGCGCCACACCCAGGTGTGGTCGATGATCGTGTCGTCGCTGTTGACCTCCATGCTGGTGGTCGCCCTGCCCGGCCCCGCCCCGCCGATCCGGATGAAGACGTCCTGCACGGTGGTCGGGTTGGCGGAGTGGTCGGCGGCCGCGCCCTGCGGGCCGACCTGCAGCAGGACGGAGGAGTTGACCGGCCCGGCGTCGATCAGGAAGCCGGCCAGTCTCACCCCGTCGACGTCGGCGACCTTCATGGCCGTGACGCCGTTGTCGGGGATGATCGTCGCCAGGCCGAGGCCCAGCACGACGGTGTCGGCGCGGGTGACGTCGATGGTCTGGTCGACGTGGTAGACGCCCGGGGTGAAGAGCAGGTTGAGGCCCTGGGCGAGCGCGGCGTTGATGGTGGCGGCCGTCGCGCCCGGCTTGACCACGTAGAACCGGTTCAACGGGATCGAGGAGCCCTGCGGCGCGCCGTTGCCCCAGCTGGTGCCGCGGGCGTTGGTGCGCTTGGCGGGGACGAAGACCTTGTAGTCGTTGCCGTCGAGGTAGAGGAAGGGCTTCTCGCGGGAGACGGGGGTGGTGTCGAGCGTGGTGTACGGCGGGTTGGGGAAGCTCTGCGCGGGAGCGCCCTGCACGCCGGAGAAGACCATGTTCCACACGCCGTTGGTCCAGCCGCCGACCGAGCTGTCGCGGGTGTACCACTGCTGCTGCGAGTAGGGGCCCACGGTGCCGTCGATCTTGCTGTCGGCGATGTAGCCGCCGCTGGCCCAGCCGTAGCCGTTGGGCGCGAGGTTGAGGCCGCCCTTGACGTGCATCCGACGGAAGGGGGCGGCCTGGGCGACGGCCCAGCGGTCGGTGCCGGAGACGGGGTTGAGGGCCAGGTTCTCGGCGGAGCGCCAGAAGTTCTGCGTGGCGTTGCCGTTGAACCAGCCCGCGTCCACGGTCACGTCGCCGTTGAAGGTCGTGTCGTCGGGGGAGAGGCCGAGCCCGGCGATCGAGGTGTAGAAGCCGATGTTGGCGTTGATGTTGTTGTACGTGCCCGGTTTGAACAGCAGCGCGTAGCGGCCGGTGCCGAACTGCGCGGACTCCTGCTGCTGGAAGACCTGGTCCAGTGTGGCCTGGATGCCCGGGGTCGAGGGGTCGAAGACCAGGACGTTCGGGCCGAGGTCGCCGCCGCCGGGGATCACGGGGCCGTCGGTGGCGGTGTGCACGGCGAGCTCCCAGAGCGAGTAGCCGTAGCCGGTGGCGCGGGCGGTGCCGTGGACGCGCACATAGCGGCCGGTGCCGCTGACGGCACGGGTCTCGGTGCCGCCGGCGCCCGTGGTGGTGGAGGCGACGGTGGTCCAGTCGGTGCCGTTGGCGGAGAGCTGGATCTGGTACGCCTTGGCGTAGGCGGCCTCCCAGCTGAGGACGACCTCGCAGACGGTCTGCGAGCTGCCGAGGTCGACCTGGATCCACTGGGGGTCGCTGAAGGCGCTGGACCAGCGGGTGCCGGCGTTGCCGTCGACGGCGTTGGGGGCGGTGAAGGAGCCGTTCTCGGCGGAGGAGGCGGTGGCGGGCCGGCCCTGTGCGGCGTTGCCGGTGCCGCAGGCGGCGGCGTGGGCCGGGGTGAGCGGTCCGGCCGGCACGGCGATCAGGGCGAGCAGGACCGCCAGCAGGGCGATCAGTCCGAGGGGTCTGTGGTGGGCCGCGTTGACTTCGGGTCTCATAGGAACTCCTGTGTCAGCCTCACGACTTAATTCAGGGCGTGAGTTAAGACGTGACGGAAGTCGCGGTCAAGAGCCCTCGCAGAAAGTGTTTCTGACGGGTCAACGCGCGGACGGCACTGTGGGACGGGCGAGTCCGGCGTGACCTGCGGCGAGTCCCGCCCCTTCGGTTCTTGAACGCGAGGCGGCCGATCTGCGGCACCGGAAACTCACGGCACCAATCCCGGCGTGAAGTCTTGACGGCGGGGAGCGTGCTCGGTTGACTGCGCCGGCGACACCCCGACCGGTCTCGGCACCGTTCCCGGTCGCGGCCACCACGAGGCTCCGCCGTCCGCCCCGCCGCGAACCCCCGTTCCCCCCACCGGAGGTGTGCCGATGTGCGTGCGATCGCCGGTGCGGCCCGCCGGCTCGTCGCCGGCCCTCGCGCCCGGCGCCGGCCGGACCGCCGCGCCCCGCGCCCGTGCTCCCGCGCGCGGGGCCGACGGCGACGCCGGCACCCGGATGGTGCGGTCCGAGTCGAGCGGAAGGACCGTCTCCACGGGTCCCGCAGATGATCTTCACGGGTTAGACTCCGCAGGTGTCCGAACTCCGCACACTGGCCCTCGGATTCCGGCGGGCGATCCTCGACTGCCCCGATTCCGGCCTGGTCTCCCTGGGGCGTTTCCCGCACGGCTCCTGCGGCGACGCCTCGATCCTCCTCGGCCAGTACCTGTACGAGAGCGGGCAGGGTGTCTGGACGTACGTCAGCGGCTGGGAGAACCGTGCCTCCCACGCCTGGATCGAGAAGAACGGCCTGCGCGTCGACATCACCGCCGACCAGTTCGACGGCGTCGACACGCCCGTGATCATCGCCTCGGGCGGCGGGTGGCACGACCGCTTCACGGTCGACCACTCCGCCTCCCACGGCGCCCTGATCGACGTCCGCGAGGACTTCGCACGTCGTGAACTGCGCGCCGCCTACGAACGGTTGACCGCGGTCATCCGGCGGCATCGTCCCGGAGCGGAAGGGGCGCCACCAGTCTGCGCATGACCGCGGGATCCAGCGCCGGGTTCGCCGCGGCCCGGTGGGCCAGCTCCCCGTCCTCGAGCAACTCCGCGAGCCGGGCCCGGGGGAGGTTCGGGTGGCCTGCCCCGGCCGCCCGTACGCCGGGATCGGGGTCGCGGGTCAGCCGTTCCACCGTCTCCGCCGCGGCGGCCGGATCGCGGGCGGCCAGCGCGCGGACCGCCGGGTCGGTGTCCCCGGCGTGGCGGGCCAGCCCGGCGGTGGGGAACCGCGGCCGGGTGAGCAGATGTTCGCGCTCGGGACCGGTGTACTCCAGAAAGCTCCGCAGCAGCAGGGCCGGGGGCGCGTCGGGGTGGTTCTGGGCGAGCAGCACGCGGACGCCGAGGTCGTCGTCGGCGGCCAGCCGCTCCACCAGGTCGGCGGGCAGGGAGGGCTCCCGGGCGGCGCGACGGCGCAGCATCGGGTGACCGGACACGGCATCGCGCCGCACCTCACCGTGGTCGCGGGCCACGAGCGACCGCGGCCACGCCCCGAAGGTGCCGTCCACCGGCACCTCGTAGTCGATCGCCGCCCGCTCGGCCTCGCTCAGCGCGGGATGCACGGAGACCGCGAGCCGCACCCGCGGATCGGTGTCCCCGGCGAGCACCCGGCGCTCCTCGGCCCCGAGGTCGGAACGGAACGCGATCTGCTCCCGCACTTCCGGGTCGGCGTCGACGGCCAGACGCCGTACCGCATCGGCGGGGAGGGTGGGATTGCCCGCGATCATGAACCGGTCGTCGGGGGTGTCCGGCGAGGCGAGGACGCGCTCCACGACGCCCCGGCTCAGCGCGTCGTTCGTCAGCATGCCCGTCCGTGCGTGGCACGGCCGGTCGGGCAGTTCCCGCTCCACCCACTCCGGGTCCTTGTGCCGCAGGCGGAGCAGCACCATCTCCCTTACCTCGTCGTCCGGGTCGGCCAGAAGGGCGTCGAGGGCCTCGTCCGGCACACCGCTCCAGCTGACGCCCATGCGCCGCACCTTCGCATCCGGATGGGCGTGCATCGACCGCATCAGGCCGGCGGAGATCTGTCGGTGGAAGGTGCCGCCCAGGAGCTCGTTCTCGTACGTGCGGATCATGTGGACGACGGCCCGGTCCGGAAGCGGCCTGGGGCGAACGGCCCACGGCAGACGGGGCCCGTCGGCCAGATGCGCCCGTACGAACCATTCGGGGTCGTCCACCAGCCGTGCCCGTTGGGACGGCTCCGCGTGCGGGTTGCGGGCGAAGAAGCTGCGCGTGTACCGGTCGGGATGGGCGACCGCGGCGTCGACCACGGCGTCCGGCAGTGCCCGGTCCCGGCACAGGACCATCCGTGCCGCGGCCGGACCGTCGGCGAGCAGCCGCAGAAGGACGTCCTCGGGCGCCGAGGGATTGAGCGCCAGGCCGGCGAGCCGGCGCTCGGGCAGGGCGGCGGCCTCCCGGATTCCTTCGGGTGTGATCATGCGCTGTGTGCTTCCTTTCCGCCGGGTTCCGGTACCGTTTCCGCGCACGGTGGACGGGTACTCGGGAGCGAGGGAGGCTGACATGGACCTGGGTGACTGGTCGACCGCGGCTCTGGTGATCGCCGGGGTGGCGGTCGTGGTGATGCTCGTGGTGGCCGTGGTGCTCGTGGTGAAGATGGCGCGGATCCGCGCCCTGCTGCGCAGCGCCGACGTGCCGCGCTCGGGCAAGCTGGCGTTCTGGGCCGCGGTGGTCTACCTGGTCTGCCCGGTGGACCTGCTGCCCGATCCGGTCCTCCTCGACGACATCGGCGTGCTGCTGCTGGCCCTGCGGTCCCTGAAGGGTGCCGCCGATCAGCAGCTGACGCTCGGCCGCAGTCGTGGTCGCGACCGGGCCGAGGGCATCGCCAGGAGCCCGGTGTCCTGAGCCGAGCGCGCCGGTCCGTGCCGGGCCCGCGTCTGCGGGTCCGCGTTGGCCGGCCCGCGTCGGCAGGTCCGCCCCGCCGGTCCGAGCCGGCCCGGCGACCGCGGCCGAGCCGGCGCACGAGCCGGGGGAGCGGGCCTCAGCCCGCCCTTTCCGCGTCGTGCACCTGCGCCTCGGGCTGGGCGACGGGCAGGCACACGGTGAAACGCGTGTCGCCGGGGCTGGACTCCACCCGGATGTCGCCGTGGTGCTTGTTGACCACGATGCGGTAGGAGATGTCCAGCCCGAGCCCGGTGCCCTCGCCGACCGGCTTGGTGGTGAAGAACGGCTCGAAGATCCGCGGCCGGATCTCCGGGGCCACTCCCGGCCCGGTGTCGCCGATCTCCACCAGCAGCCGATCCGTTCCGTCCCATGTGCTGCGCAGCGTCAGCGTGCCCGAACCGTTCATCGCGTCCAGGGCGTTGACGATGAGATTGGTCCACACCTGGTTGAGTTCGGCCCCGTACGCCTGGATCTGCGGCAGGCTGCGGTCGTACTCCTTGACCACCCGAACCCCGCCGGGGATCTTCGCCTGGAGCATCGTGAGCGTCGCGTCGAGCAGCGCGTGGACGTCGACCGTCTGCTGCGGTGCCCGGTCGAGCTGCGAGTACTGCTTCGCGGCTCCCACCAGACCGGAGATGCGCGTGACGGAGTCGTCGATCTCGCCCATGAGCAGCTCGGTGTCGAGGGTGTACGACAGCCAGCGCACCGCGGCCTCCAGCCGGTCCTCGCCGACCGTGTCCGCCACCGTGCCGAGCCACTCGACGTCCACACCGCCGGCGACCAGGGTGGGGGCCAGCTCCCAGGAGCCGTTGACCCCGTGGTCGTCGAGCCAGTCCGTCAGCTCGTCCTCGGCGTCCGAGGCGTCCAGCGCCGACAGTTCCGGTGCGGACGCCATGCGCTTGATGGCGGCGTCCTGCAGTTCGACCAGTTCGTGCAACTGCCGGGTGTCGAGCCGTCCGTCCGCGATCATCGCCAGCTTGTGCCGCATGCCGGCCACCCGGTCGCGCAGGGCCGAGGTGGCCCGTACCGCCGCGGCGGCGGGGTTGTTCAGCTCATGGGTCAGCCCGGCCGAGAGCGAGCCCAGCGCCAGCAGCCGTTCGCGCTCCCCGACGATCGTGTTCTGCTTGCGGTAGCCGAAGAACAGACCCTCCAGCAGATGCACCGCCATCGGGAACCAGCGGCGCATCGCGCCGGCGAACTCGTCGGACGGGAGCACGAAGAACTCGCAGTCGGTGACCGCCTTCAGCGAGTTGGGGTAGGTCTGTTCCACCCGGTCCCCGAGGTACGCCTGCGTCGATCCGGCGTACACGCCCCGCTGGTCGGTGCGGTTGACCTCGACCACGTCGCCGTGGACCAGACGGCCCAGCGACACCGTGCCGCCGAGCAGCACGTAGAAGCAGGTCGCGGGGGCGCCCTCGGCGTAGACGGGGGCGTTCGCCGGGACCCGTTCCCTCCGGCCCTGCTCGCTCAGCCAGGCCAGTTCCTTCTCGCCGAGTGCCTCGAACAGGAACAGGGTCCGCAACTCCTCCGGCCCGAGCCGGTCCGTCGTGGTCACTGCGCCTCCAGATAGCGGTGCACCAGGGAAACGGCCATCGCGCCCTCGCCGACCGCGGAGGCCACCCGCTTGACCGACTCCGCCCGCACGTCCCCCGCGGCGAAGACGCCGGGCACGCTCGCCTCCAAGTGGTACGGATCGCGGGGCAGCGGCCATCCCGCGGGCTTCCGGCCGGCGGCGATCAGATCCGGACCGGTGATCACGAAGCCGCGCCGGTCCCGCTCCACGACGCCCTCCAGCCAGTCCGTGCGGGGCTCGGCGCCGATGAAGACGAACAGGTACGACGCGTCCACGGTGGTCACCGTGCCGGTCTTCGCGTCGCGGAGCATCAGCTGCTCCAGGTGGTCCCCGCCCTTGCCGCCGACCACCTCCGTGCAGGGGCGGACCTCGATGGTGTCGATGGCCGCGATCTGGTCGATGAGGTACTGCGACATCGAGCGGCCCAGGTCCGCCCCGCGGATCAGCAGATGCACCCTGCACGCGTTGCGGGAGAAGTAGACGGCCGCCTGCCCGGCCGAGTTGGCCCCGCCGACGATGTAGACCTCCTGGCCCGCGCAGTTCATGGCCTCGGTCATCGCGGAGCCGTAGAAGACCCCGGTACCGGTGAACTCGGCCAGGCCCGGCGCTTCGAGCCGCCGGTAGGCCACGCCCGTCGCCAGCACCACCGTGTGCGCCGCGATGGACGTGCCGTCCCCGAAGGACAGCACCCGGCCGCTGCCCGCCGCCTCGAGCGCCACCACTTCCCGGGTGCTGAGGATCTCCGCCCCGAACTTGGTCGCCTGGCGGCGGGCCCGGTCGGTCAGCTGGGCGCCGGAGACGCCGTCCGGGAATCCCAGGTAGTTCTCGATGCGGCTGCTCTGGCCCGCCTGGCCACCGGTCGCGCGGCGCTCCACCAGCACCGTGCGCAGGCCCTCGGACGCGCCGTACACCGCCGCGCCGAGCCCCGCGGGGCCGCCGCCGACCACGACCAGGTCGTAGAAGTCCGAGGCCGGGACGGTGCTCAGTCCCACGTGCGCGGCGAGTTCGCCCTCGGTGGGCTGTACCAGCGTGGTGCCGTCGTCGGTGATCACGACCGGCACGTCGGCCGGGGTCAGCCCGGCCGCGGCCAGCAGCTGTCCGGCCTCCGGCTCCTCCGCCTGCAGCCATCGGTAGGGCACCAGATTGCGGGTGAGGAAGTCGCGCACCTTGAACGACGGCGCCGACCAGCGGTGGCCGACCACACGGGTCTCGGAGGTCGTCGGATCCGGGGTGGCGATCCACGCGTCCAGCAGCGTGTCGATCACCGGATAGAGGTTCTCCTCCGGTGGGCTCCACGGCTTGAGGAGATAGTGGTCGAGGTCGATGATGTTGATGGCGTCGATGGCCGCGCTGGTGTCGGCGTACGCCGTGAGCAGTACGCGGCGGGCGAGCGGGAAGAGGTCCATCGCCGCCTCGAGGAACTCCACCCCGTTCATCTTCGGCATGCGGTAGTCGGCGAGCATCACCGCGAGCTGCTCGCCCCGGAGTTTGATCTCCCGCAGCGCGCTCAGGGCCTCGTCCCCGGAGGTGGCCCGGACCACCCGGTAGCGGTCCCCGTACCTGCGGCGAATGTCCCTGGCCACGGCACGGGAGACTGCGGGATCGTCGTCGACGGTCAGGATCGTCGGATTCGCCATGTGACCATCATTGCTCCCCATCGGCCGACATGCGCAGTAAACCGAACAGTCGTGCTTCCGGTCGCGCACGGGACCCCGGCACATGCCGGCGGCACTGCGCGGAACTCGTCCTGCGCGCGGTGGCCGACGGTGCGCGGGCGTGCACCGTCGGCGTACGCGGGCCGGCGCCGGCGGCGGGGGACGCGCCTCGGGTCTCCCCGGGCCCGGCCCCGCCGGCTGCGCCGGACGCCCTGTCAGGCTTCCTTGATCACGACGTCGGCGACGGTGTCGTAGAACGAGAGGTGGCCCGTGATCTCCGGTACCGACGGGAGCGGCTCCTCGTAGACCCAGGCGACGTCGCTGTGGTCGCCGTACGACCAGTAGGAGGCGACGCCCTTGAACGGGCAGGTGGTGTGCGTGTCGCTGGCCTGGAAGACCGCCAGGTCCACGTCTTCCGGCGGGATGTAGTAGCGCACCGGCAGACCGGTCTCGTGGACCAGCACCGGGTGCCGGGTCTCGGCCACGACCGTGCCGTCGATCGTGACGGTGATGTGCTGCGTACCGGGTACCGCGTCGACGCGGTGACCGCGACCGCCGTCCGTAGAGGGCATGGGATTCCCTTCCTCGGGTCCGTCCGTTCCCGCTGCAACGGCGTCGGCGCCGCCTCACATTCCCCGGACGCCCCGGAGTCCCCCGCATGCACGCATCTGCGTGACTCCGGCGGCCGTCCCCCGTTGGCCCTTCAAGATCACAGTGAAGGAGGACCGCCCGATGAGCACCCGCCGTCACCAGAAGGGCCGCAGGCACCGCACGGTCAATCGCACTCCGAGGCCCGTCGCCCCCGTGAGCGCGGCCGAGGCGGCCACCCCGGCCGTCACTCCCGCTCCCCCTCCCGCGCCCGCGCCCGCCCCCGCCCCGGTTCCCACTCCGGCCCCGCTGCCCGTTCCCGCCCCTGCCCCCGCTCCCACCCCGTCACCCGTACCGGCTCCGGCCGCGGCCACGGTGCCGCCTCCCGCCGGGCCGCGCCCCGAGGAGGCAGCCGGTCTCGCCCGCACGGCGCTCAAGACCCTCCAGCAGCTCCGCGCCGCCGGAAGCGACGGGACGACCATCGACGCCCTGAGCGCCAGCGTCGGCTACCAGCCCACGACCATCGCCCGGCACATCGACAGCCTCGCCGCCCACCACCTGGTCCACCAGCGCGACGGCCGCTGGTATGCCGTGACGACCTCATGACCCCGGGCGTGGCGGCCGGCCGGCGACGCGTTCCATGCAGACCAGCCCGTCGCGGTCGTCCCAGGAGCCGACGACGGTGAACCCCAGGCGCCGGTAGAGACCGATCGCCGTCGTCCGCCACGCCCACACCGACAGCCGCACCGTGCCGGTCCCGGCCGCGGCCGCCCGCGCGAGGGCCGCGCCGACCAGCGCGGAGGCGACACCGCGGCCGCGGCCGGCGGGGTCGACCCAGAGCCGCTTGATCTCCGACCCTCCGGCGTGCGGCGCGGTGAGCACCAGGCAGCCCACGGCCGCACCGGCCGAACGGGCCACCAGCACCGTGTGCCCGGCGAACGCGGCCGCCGTGTCGAGGACTTCGGCCCGATACCGCTCCGGGAGGTCCGCCACGCCGGGCACGGCGGCGCCCTTCTCGGCCTCGGTCCGCAGGTGGTAGTCGGCGAGCAGTCGCGCCAGGCCTTCGGGGGCGGCGGCGTCGCCGCCCGGGGCGGCGACGACGGTGATCTCCGGACGGCCGGTCATCGGACGAGTCTCGCAGCACGCGCGGGCGCTCGCGTACGTGCCTGCGGGCTCGCGGTCGTCGCCGGTCGGCAGGTGCGCGAGAGATGGCCGGGCTCTCCGGCGGGCGCGACCTCGCGGTCGCGGAGCACGACCGCGATCCGGGCGCCCCAGCGACGGCAGGTCGCCGCGAAGTCGGCCTCGTCATAGGCCACGACGAGGACACGGCCGTCGTAGGCGGAGGCGTACTCCCCGCACTCGTCGTACTCCCCGCACTCCTCGGTGAGGGCGAAGTCGAAGCCGACGGCGGCTCGGCGGGGGAGGAGTTCGGCGGTGTTCTTCTGCCCGATCGCCAGGCCCGCCGCATGGGCGCGCGCCGCGAGCAGCCGCGCGAAGGCGGCGTTGTCGGCGGGCGTGAGCAGGCCGCCGGAGCGCTCGAAGGAATCGAGGTTGTCCGGTTCGACCGCCTGGAAGCCGCGCCGCGCGCAGTCGTCGACCCACGCGCCGACGATCCTCGCGAGCGCGGCCCGCTTCCCGGCGGTGGAGGTGTCCAGCAGCGCCTCGTCCCACGCGTCGTCCATGACGAGGCGGCCGTCCTCACCGCGCAGCAGCAACGCGGGATGCCTCTCCCGCCACCAGCGCAGTTCGCCGGGCTGGGCCTGGAACGCGTTGACGTAGCAGACGGAGTACAGGCCCGGGGCGGGCCGGTCCGCGCGGTCGCGGGAGACCACGCGGACGCCCGGGGGCGGTGGATAGGCGCCGCCGATCTGGTAGTCGAAGGCTGCCCCGGCCTCGGGCGGCCGCACCCGCGGATCGCCCGAGCCGCCCGAACCCCCTGAACCGTCCGCGCCGCCCGGGCCGTCGGCAGCCGCGCAGCCCGCGCCGAGGGCCAGGGTCGTCAGGACCGCGAGGACGGCGCGCGCCGCTGCGGGCAGGCGGGTCGGGGGCACACGAACTCCTGGGCGGCGGGACCGGACGGTGGATCACCATCCTCCCGTCCGGCCGCCCGCGGTCCGCCGCCGGGTCCGCGCCGCCGGTCGCGACCGGTCACAGGAGACCGCTGCCGGACCAGTGTGTGCCGGTCAGCCAGAGGAGGGCGATGAGCGTGTCGATCGCGCCGAGGACGACGGCGATCAGGGGCACCAGCGGCCTGCCGCCCCGGAAGGTGCGGCCCATGGCGAGCCGGCCGCAGACGATCGCGGCCGGGCCGAGGACGATGCCGAGAACGAAGAATCCGGCGACCGCGCAGATCAGGCCGACGATGCCCAGGGTCTCGGGGCTCGCGCCGGTACGTGTACGGCTGTTGTGGGGCATGGTTCCTTCCTCCGTGGGTGGGCGTCCGTTCCGCGGGGCGGAAGGGAGCGGTCCCTGCGCGATCCGGATACCCCCGTTCGGCGGGCTCATCACCCGTCGGTCCGCGGGACGGCCGGCGGCCTCGACGCCGGCGGACACGCGCCCGGCGCGCCGCGATCCGCCTTCGACGCCCCTACGCGGTGGCGGGGTGACCGCAGCACGGGGCCGCCCGGTCCGTCGTGGACCGGGCGGCCGGCGGCGGGAGCCGTGTCGCGCGGTCAGCCGGTGAACAACTGCTTGAGCTTCATGGTGAGTTCGTACACGCCGTAGGCGAAGGGCGCGCCGACCCACAGCCAGGCGATCGCCATCAGCGGCAGCCGTCCGCGTTCGGCGGGGGCGGGGGCGGCGGCGGTGGGCGCGGGGGTCGATGCGGGGGGCGGTGCGGTCATCGGACGGCTCCTTCCGACTCGGTTCCGGTCGTGACCTTGCGCTCCGCGGACGGCCCGTCATGGTGCCGCGGATCGACCGGCCGCACCAGCTCGTTGGCGATGAAGCCGACGACCAGCAGCACCATCATGATGACGAAGGACGTGCTGTAGAGGTCCGGACCCGTCCGTCCCGCCGACTTCTCGTGGTCGGCGATCGCGTTCACGATCAGCGGCCCGAGCACTCCGGCCGTGGACCAGGCGGTGAGCAGCCGCCCGTGGATGGCGCCCACCTGGTAGGTGCCGAAGAGGTCCTTGAGGTAGGCCGGCACGGTGGCGAACCCGCCGCCGTAGAACGACAGGATGACGGCGGCGGCGATGATGAACAGCGGCTTGGAGTCGTCGCCGAGCAGGGCGATGAGCAGGTAGAGCAGCGCTCCCGCACCCAGGTAGAGGCGGTAGATGTTCTTCCGCCCGACCAGGTCGGAGGTGGACGACCAGGTGATCCGGCCCAGCATGTTGCCCAGCGACAGCAGGCCGACGAAGCCGGCGGCCGCCGTGGCCGTGACCGGGGTCGAGGTGTTCGCGAAGAAGTCGGTGATCATCGGCGCCGCCTTCTCCAGGATGCCGATGCCCGCAGTCACGTTCATGCAGAGGACCACCCACAGGCACCAGAACTGCGGGGTGCGCAGGGCGTTGCGTGCCGACACCTGGCCGGTGGTGACCAGCGGGCGGGCGACGTCGGCGGCGGGATTCCACCCGGCGGGCCGCCAGTCGTCCGCGGGGACCCGGACCAGCAGCACCCCGAAGGTCATGAAGACCGCGTAGACCAGGCCCATCACCAGGAAGGTCTGTGCGATGCCCGAGGAGTCGGCGCCGAAGGAGGAGAGCATCTCGGTGGACCAGGGCGAGGCGATGAGCGCACCCCCGCCGAAGCCCATGATGGCGATGCCGGTGGCGAGTCCCGGCCGGTCGGGGAACCACTTGATCAGGGTGGAGACCGGCGAGATGTAGCCGATGCCGAGGCCTATGCCGCCGACGAGGCCGTAGCCGAGGACGATCAGCCAGTACTGGCGCGTCGCGGCGCCGAGGGCGGATATCAGGAAGCCGGAGGAGAAGCAGAGGGCCGACACGCACATGGCCCACCGCGGTCCATTGCGCTCGACCAGCGTGCCGCCGAACGCCGCCGACAGCCCGAGCATGACGATCGCCAGCTGGAACGGCAGCGCCGACTGGGTGCCGCTCAGCCCGAGCGAGGACTCCAGCGGGGGCTTGAACACGCTCCAGGCGTACGCCTGTCCGATGGCGAGGTGGATGGAGAGCGCGGCGGGCGGTACCAGCCAGCGGCTCCAGCCCGGCGGTGCGACGGTGCGGGCACGGGTGAGGACGTCGGGTACGCCCATTGACGCCATGGCGGGTACCTCCCTGAGGTGACATGACCCCGGGGACCGTACAACTTTCATTCATCCATGGATAGGGCGCGGCCGGACGAACTTGCCGCGGGGCCCGGCGTGTTCGGCCCCGCCGCCCCGGACGTGCGGTCCGGATGTCCGCCGGACCGGCACCCGGCCCGCCGGCCGCCGCCGAGTGGTCCGTCCCGGTGGGCCCGATATGCGTTCGGCGGTCTCCCGCACGGTGTGGACGGCCCGGTCATATCCATCGGCTATAGCGCTGATAACAGATACTTCATACCGGCATTAGCGGATAGGGGTTACTGTGTCCGTTGTCAGTCGATATGGCCTGGCGGTGGAAACGCCGAGTGGGGCAGTCAGAGGTGACCCATGTCATGGATGTGATAACGGACTGCTACGACTTCCTGGTCGTCGGCGGCGGGACCGCGGGATGCGTCGTCGCCGCCCGGCTGTCCGAGATGGGCAGCGCGCGCGTGCTCCTCCTGGAAGCGGGGAGCGGCCGGGGCCGGGTCCTCGGTGGGGGATCCGCCGCCGACGCCAGGACCTTCGGGCGCGGTCACCACTCCGGCTACGAGGCGTGGGCGGCCGGCGGCGCCAAGGGCTGGGGCTTCGACGACCTGCTCCCGTACTTCAAGCGCACGGAGAACGCCCCGGGACGGGATCCCGGGCTCCGGGGCGTCGGCGGCCCCCTGACGGTGGGGCCGGCAGGCCCGCCGCACCCGGTCGTGGCGGCCCTGCTCACCGCGGCGACGCAGAGCGGGTACCGCCGCGCGGCTGACATCGGCGGCGGCCTGGAGGAGGGGTTCGGCCGGAGCGACCTGAACATCGTCCGCGGGCGGCGGCAGAGCGCCGCCGACGCCTATCTGACCCCGGCACGGCGCCGCCCGAATCTGACGGTGCTGAACGACGCGCCGGTCCACCGCCTGCTGATCAGGAACGGCCGGTGCGCGGGCGTGGAGTACGCGCACGACGGCGGCGACGGCACCCTCGCCGTGGGCTGTTCCGGCGAGGTCGTGCTCACCGCGGGCACCATCGGATCGGCGCACCTGCTGATGCTCTCCGGCGTCGGCCCGCAGGCGCACCTGAGGGAGACCGGCATCGCCGTGGCACTCGACCTGCCGGGCGTCGGGACGAACCTGCACGACCACCCCCTGACCCATGTCGTCTACCGCGCGTCCCGGCCCGTCCCACCGGGGGCCGGCCACCACGGCGAGGCCCTCGGCCTGGTGCGCAGCCGCCTCGGGATCCGCGACCCCGACGTGCAGGTGCTCTTCGCCGGCGCCCCGTGCCGCCTGCCCGCGGCCGCCGGACCGGAGTACGGGCAGGGGCACGGGCAGGGATACACCATCGCGGTCTCCCCGATGTGCCCGTACGGCCGCGGCACCGTCCGCCTCGCGAACGCGGATCCCGGAGCGCCGGCCCTCGTGGACCCCGACCGCTTCGGTGACGACCGCGATCTGGCCACGATGGTCGAAGCGCTGTTCCTGGCCCGGGAGATCGGGCAGGCGCGCGCCCTCGACGGATGGCGCGGACATGAGGTGCTGCCGGGTCCCGACGTGAAGGACGACTCCGGCCTGCGCGTCTACGCGCGCGGGGCCGTCGCCTCGTACCCGCACCCCGTCGGCACCTGCCGGATCGGCGACGACCACCTGGCCGTCGTCGACACGGAACTGCGCGTGCACGGTATCGACGGCCTCCGCGTCGCCGACGGCTCCGTCATGCCGTCCATCCCCTCGGGCGACACCGCGGCCACCGTCTACGCCGTCGCCGAACGTGCGGCGCACCTCCTCCGACTCGATGCCGGGCGTCGGTGACCGGCGACCACGCGGCGAGTGCGGGGGCTTCGGAGCCCGGCGCCGGGGATCTCCGCCGGACGGGACCCGGTTCCCGCCGGGGCGCGCCCTGCCCCGCAGCCGAGCCGAAGGGTCGTCGCCCATGGCGCCACCCGCGGCGACACCCGTACCGATCGAGCCGGCCGGAGCGCGTGCGCACCGGCCCGGACCGGCCCGGGTTCCTCCCGGAGGACCTCTGGTCGGTCGTGATCGGCGGCCTGCCGGGCCCGGCAGCGTCCGACGACGTCACTCCCCTTCCCGCCCGCACGCACCGCGCGTCCCCCGGCATCCGATTCCCGAGGCAGGTCCACCATGACTGATTTCCAGGTCACTTCCGCCGGGGTGGAGGACATCCGCCGTCTCGCCGACTGGGCGGACGAGGAGGGATGGAATCCCGGCTCGTCCGACGGGCAGGTCTTCTTCCCCACCGATCCGGCCGGTTTCCTGTTTGGCCGGCTGGACGGCGAGCCCGTCGCCTCGGTCTCGGCGGTGCGCTACGGCGCGGACTTCGGCTTCGTGGGCCTCTACATCGCCCGGCCGCCCTTCCGCGGCAAGGGCTACGGAATCCAGGTGTGGAACGCCGGACTGGAGCGTCTCTCCGGTCGCCTCGTCGGCCTGGACGGGGTGGTGGAGCAGCAGGCCAACTACCGGAGATCGGGCTTCACGGCGGCCTGGCGGAACATCCGGTACGAGGGGACGCCCTCGAGCGGTGTGATGCCCGGCGGTGTCGCGCTGGTCGATGCCAGGAGCGTGAGATTCGCCGAACTGTCGCGCTACGACCGCAGGTTCTTCCCCGCAGCGCGCGACGCGTTCCTCGCCTCCTGGATCGGCCTCCCGGACCGTACCGCCCTCGCGGCCGTCGGCGACGGCCGGCTGCAGGGACTCGGCGTCCTGCGCGCCGCGCGCGGGCCCTCCCGCGTGGGGCCGCTGTACGCCTCGTCCGAGAAGGTCGCCCTCGCCCTCCTCATGGGGCTGTCGCGGACCTCGCCGGGGGCGCCGCTCGCGATCGACGTCCCCGAGCCCAACCGGCCAGCCGTGCGACTGGTGGAACAGCTGGGCCTGACGCCGTCGTTCGAGGCCGCGCGCATGTACACGGGCCCGGCTCCCGATGTCGACCTCGCGGGGATGTACGGCGTCACCAGTCTCGAACTCGGATAGGGACCGCCGCCGCCCCGGGCGGCCCCTGGAGGGGAGGCCGTCCGGGGCGTGGGTGGGGGACGTCACTGGTTGATCGTGTAACTGTCCCCGTAGACCTTCCACTTCAGCGGGGGATTGAGGTCGAGGTTGCCGTTGTTGAGGAAGACGCGCTGTTCGGTGTCGACCCGGCTGGTGTCGCTGTGCGCCTCCTCGGTCTTCATCGCCGCCTTGCGCGCGTCGAGGAAGGCGTTGATGTACGCCTTCTCGTCGCCGCCCTGCGCGGGGCTCTTGGCCTTGGACAGGGCGGTCTTGCGGATGCCGCCGAAGCTGACCTTGTCGTCGCCGGGGCCGTGCATCACGATCGCGTCGTAGTACGCGAACTGGCCGAGCGCGCGCAGCCCGTCGGCCTTGGCCTGCTTGACCGAGGGGTTGAAGTAGACGCGGTCGCGCTCGTCGTTCTGCGCCTGCTGGAACGCCGGGTCGGCGGCCGCGCTCCGCCAGGCGTTCTCGAAGCCGGAGCCGAGGCCGCTGTGCGAGTCGGTCCCGTTCACCTGGCGCAGCGCGGGCAGGTAGCGGGCGAGCGGGTTGCCGGGCTTGCGGTCGGTGTAGAGCTCCACGAGCTCGAGCATGTCGCCGGTGCCGGAGCAGAAGCCGATGATGCCGGCGGTGTAGCCGCGGCCGTCGCCGATGTCCTCGATGTACTTGTACTGGGCCTTCCAGTCCAGTGAGGAGTTCTCGGCGCTGGACACCAGCTGCATGGCGATGTCCTTCTTGTGCGGGTCGTCGAGTCCGACGCCGGCCGCCGCCGCGGGCCGCCCCGGCGCGGCCGAGGCCAGCGAGCCGACGCCGGCGGCCAGGGCGCCCGCGGTCAGTGCGGCGGTCGCGTAGAGGACGAGGCGCCGGCGGGGGAGGGTGCGTGCATGACGGTGTGGGGGGATCTGCACGGGTGACTCCGTGGGTCAGAAGTTAGGAAACCTTCCTAACAGCGCCACATTGAAGCACCACCCCCGTCGAACGCCAAGGGGTTCGAACAAAAACGCCGTATGTCATCTGTCCGGGAATTCAGGGGAGTTGACGGCCCGGGCGGGCCGGACGGATCGGGCCGGCCGGGACCGTACGTCCCCCGCATGCGCCGTGCGCGGCCCGGATGCAGGCTGGACGGGAAGAGGCGGAGGAGGTGATACCCGTGCCGGACGGGTCCCCTCCCGGGCCGCCCCACCCGGACGACGGGGCGGGGGCGGGTGAAGGCCTGCTGGCGCCCGCCCTGTTCGCGCTGATGGAGGGCGTGCGGGCGCACGCGGGCGGGATCTACCTGCTCGCGCCCGCCGAGCCGGTGCTGGAGATGGCCGTGATGGCCGGACTGCCCCGCGCCTTCGCCGCGCCGTGGGAACGGGTGGGGCTGGGCGCGCCGATCCCCGTGGCGGAGGCGGTGCGCGAACGCCGCCTGGTCTGGGTCGGCGGCGAGGAGGACATGGCGCGCCACTATCCGCGGATCGCGCTCGTCCTGCCGTACCCGTTCACCCTTGCCGCGCTGCCGGTCACCTGCGCGGGCACCGTCTACGGCGCGGTGTTCGTCACCTGGCCGGGCGCCCATCCGCCGGAGCTGGCCGACTGGGAGCGCGAACGCCTGGTCTCCGCCTGCGACGGGCTCGCGCTCCGGCTGGAGCGCGAGGCCGCCGCGGGCCGGCCGGTCCGGCGCGGGCCGCAGGTGGCGGTCGGGGCCCCGGTGGCCGGCGTCTCCTCCGCGGTCGAGGCGGTGCGCATGGTGGGACGGCTGCCGGACGGGATGTGCTCCCTCGATCTCCACGGCCGGGTCATCTACGCCAATGGGGCGGCGTCCCGGCGGCTCGGCGTGCCCGTGCGCAAACTCCTCGGACATCCGCTGTGGCGGACGCTTCCTTGGCTCGACGACCCCGTGCTCCAGGAGCGCTACCGCGCCGCGCTGATCAGCCGGCAGCCCACGTCGTTCACGGCGCTCCGCCCGCCCGGTGACTGGCTCACCTTCCAGCTCCACCCGAGCAGCAACGGCGTCAGCGTCCGCGTCACCCCGGCCCGCGGCCCCGTGGCCGAGGCGCCGCGGCAGGTCGGGGCCTGCGGCGCCGGGGAGCCCGCCGTCGGGCTGGTGACGATCTCGCACATCGTGCATCTGGCCGGGGCGCTCACGGAGGCCGTCGGCGTGCAGGACGTGATCGACCTCGTCGCGGACGAGATCATGCCCGCCGTCGGCAGCCGGGTGGTGGCCATGGTCGCCCCGGAGGCCGGAAGACTGCGTGTCCTCGGCCACCGCGGCTATCGCGATCCGTCGGTCGTCGACCGCTACGACGGCCTGTCGATGTCCGTCCCCTGGCCCACCGCGCAGGTGCTCGCCAGCGGTGTGCCGGCCTTCTTCGAGTCCGAGCAGCAGATGCGCCGGCTCTTCCCGGACCGCCCACCGATCCCCGACGGCATGGCGGCGTGGGCCTACCTGCCGCTGATCGCATCCGGCCGTCCCGTCGGCACCTGCGTACTGGGATTTCCCGAACCGCATTCCTTCGGAACCGACGAGCGGGCCCTGCTGACCAGCCTCGGCGGTCTGATCGCCCAGGCGCTGGAACGGGCGCGGCTCTACGACGCCAAGCACCGGCTGGCCCACGGCCTGCAGTCGGCGCTGCTGCCGCGGACCCTGCCGGCGCTGCCGGGGCTGGAGGCGGCGGCGCGGTACCTGGCGGGCACCGAGGGGATGGACATCGGCGGCGACTTCTACGACCTGCTGCGCGTGGGGGACCGCGCCGCCGCCGTGATCGGCGACGTGCAGGGGCACAACGTCACCGCGGCCGGGCTGATGGGCCAGGTGCGTACGGCGGTACGCGCGTACACGGCCGTCGGGCAGTCCCCCGGGCAGGTCATGGAGTGCACCAACCGGCTGCTGATCGGTCTCGACGTCGAGTTGCTCGCCAGCTGCATCTACCTGCACCTCGACCGGGACGGGCGGCGGGCACTGGCGGCCGGGGCCGGCCATCCGCACCCCCTGCTGCGGGAGCCGGGCGGCCGTGTCAGGACGCTCGACCTCGCCCAGGGCCCGCTGCTGGGCATCGACGCGGACGCGGTCTACGGCACCGTCGAGTTCCCGTTCCCGCCGGGCTCGGTGCTCATGCTCTACACCGACGGGCTGGTCGAATGCCCGGGTACGGACATCGACGCCGAGCTGGCCGGCCTCGCGGACCACTTGTCCGTGGCCGGCGACCTGCCGCTGGACCGGGTCGCGGACGACGTGCTCGCCCTCAGCGGAGAACGCGGGCGGCGCACCGACGACATCGCGCTGCTCCTGCTGCGTTCCTCCCTCACGCCGCCCCGGTGACCCGCGGGGCGGCGGCCGCCATCAGCGTCGCGGCGGCCTCGCGCGCCCGCAGGGCGGGTTCGGGGGAACCGGAGATGGCCGAGGTGGTGATGGCCCCCTCCGCGAGCAGGCCGACGGCGGCGCCGAGCCGGCGGGGCAGACCGGCGGCCGTCACGAGGTCCTCCAGATACTGCAGGAAGGCCTCCTTGTGGTCGCGGGCGGCCCGTGCGACGGCGGGCGAGGTGGCACCGAGCTCACCGAAGGAGTTGACGAAGGCGCACCCGCGGTAGCCGTCCTCGGCGAACCAGTCGTGGAGCCAGTCGAAGACGGCGAGTACCCGTTCCCGGGGCGCGGGCACCGCTTCGACGTGGGCGGCCAGCCGGTGCAGCCAGGCGCCGTCGCGACGCCGCAGATAGGCCTCGACCAGGTCTTCCTTGGAGGGGAAGAGCTGGTAGAGCCGCTTGAGGGAGACACCGGAGGAGGTGCGGACGGCATCCATGCCGACCGTCTGGATACCGCGTCCGTAGAAGAGCCCCTCCGCGGCGTCGAGCACCCGCTCCCGTGCCGTCTCCTGCTCCATGGTGGACCGTCCTTGCGTGAGAACCATCGTTCTCCTACGATAGCGGCGCCGTGGAGAACGCACGTTCTCCGCCGGAGGAGGAGACCGAGATGGCCGAGATCAGGCAGCCCGTCCCGCCGTTCACCGAGGAGACCGCGCACCGGAAGGTGCAGCTGGCCGAGGACGCGTGGAACACCCGCGATCCCCGGCGGGTCGCGCTCGCGTATACCGAGGACTCGGAGTGGCGCAATCGCGACGTGTTCGTCAACGGCCGCGACGAGATCGTCGCCTTCCTCACCGGGAAGTGGGAGCGCGAGCTGGACTACCGGCTGCGCAAGGAGCTGTGGGCGTACACGGGCGACCGGATCGCCGTGCGCTTCGAGTACGAGTACCGCACCGCGGAGGGCGACTGGTTCCGCGCGTACGGCAACGAGAACTGGGAGTTCGACGAGAACGGCCTGATGCGCAGGCGGTACGCCAGCATCAACGACCTCGCCATCAGCGCGGACGAGCGCCGCATCGCCGTCTGAGGACGGGCGACGCGGCGCTCGTGCCGGTCGGCGGGTCAGCCCTGGCGGGCCTTGAAGCGGGGGTCCCTCTTGTTGATCACGTAGACACGGCCGCGGCGGCGGACGATCTGAGAGCCGGGCGTGTCCTTGAGGGAACGCAGCGAGGCGCGTACCTTCACCGGTTGCCTCCTTTCGGGGCGTTTCTTGTTCCGCCCATGCCAACGCCACGAGGGGGCGGTTTCTTCCCGGCTGTTCCAGGGCCGTTCCGGCGCCGCTCCACGACCGCATTCCGGCTCGGCGCCCGCCCGGAGCGCGGCCCGGCCGCGGCCGGGCCGGTGGGCGCGGGCAGGATAAGGCCATGACTTGCCACTGCGACGGCACCGCCGTCCCCTCGCCGCCGCCCCCCGTCGTCCGCTCCCCGCACGAGCGGGCCGTCTTCGCCCGCGGCCGGGGTGCCCAGGACCGGGTCGCCGACGCGATCACCGCCTTCGCCGGCTCGATGGCCTTCGTCTATGTGCACATCGTCTGGTTCGCGGTCTGGATCCTGCTGAACGAGGGACTGGCAGGGCGGGGCGCGGTCTTCGACCCGTTCCCCTTCGGACTGCTCACCATGATCGTCAGCCTGGAGGCGATCTTCCTCTCCACATTCGTCATGGTGAGCCAGAACCGTCAGGCCACCCGGGACAACATCCGCGCCGACCTCGCGTTCGAGACGAACGTGCGCTCCGAGGTCTGGTCGGCCCACATAGGCCGGGCCCTCGGCCTCGACCCCGAGGAGGTCGAGAGGAACGTCCGGCAGCTCGTCGCCGAGAGCCGCGCCCGCATGGGGGTCACGCCCCCGGCGGTGACGCCGGCCGCGGAGCCGCCGCGGTCATGACCCGACGTCGTCCCGGTCCGCGCCGGCGGTGTCGGCGCCGCCCAGTGTGCCGGGGCTGGTGAAGCCCGGGCTGGAGTACCCGGGCCCGCCGGAACCGGGCGACTCGAAGCCCGGTGATCCGAAGCCCGGTGATCCGAAACCGGGCGACTCGAAGCCTGGTGACTCGAAACCGGGCGATGGGAAACCGGGCGATGGGAAACCGGGCGATTCGAAACCCGGCTCCGAGGCGCCCGCGACCTCCGGCTCGGGGACCTCGTACTCGGGGATCCGCGGGGGCGGCGGTACCGCCGCGCCGTCCCCGGTGTCCGGGCCGGGCCCGTCGGCGGACGTGGAGAACCCCGGACTGGTGAAGCCCGGGCGGTGCTTCGGCACGCTCCCGGGCGCGCTGCGTCGACGGTAGGTCATGGTCCTTCCCCTCCCCGGAGGGCTCAGCGCCGGCGCCGGCGGTACCCCGACCAGCGCGCGCCCGCGCCCGAGCCGACCCCGCCGAGGTGCGCGGCCAGCAGCGCGAGCCCGACCAGCAGCAGGCTCGTCGGCGTGAAGACGGCCTCGGTCGCCGTCCCGGTGGCGTTGACGACGAACGCGATCGCGAAGACGACGGCCGCGACGATGGCCAGCATCGGCCCTCCCAGTGGTCCGGGGCGCGCCGTCGCGCCCGTATGCCCACCGTCTGCCCCCGGACCGGTCCTTGAGACGGCCCGGATCGGCCCGGATCGGCCCGGATCGGCCGGCCCGGATCCGCCCGGGCGGCACCGGCAAGGCGACCCGGCCGGTGTCCGTGGGAGCGCTCACAGCCTAGGATTCCGCGATGACCGGACGATGAGCCAGTGCCGTCTCATCACCCCGCGCCCTCGTGCACCCGGAGTTCCCGCATGGCGTCGCCGCACGGCCCGCTCGACCACCGCTACCGCGGTGAGCACCCCATCCGCACCCTCGCCTACCTCTTCCGCCACGATCGCGGCCGCCTGGCCCTGGCCGTCCTGGCGTTCATGGTCAAGCACACCCCGATCTGGCTGACGCCGCTGGTCACCGCCCAGGTCATCGACGTCATCGTGCAGCACCGCCCGCTCTCTGGCATGCTCCTGGGCACCGGTGTGCTGCTGCTGATGCTCGTCCTCAACTACCCCTTCCACCTGCTGTACGTGCGCTGCTGGTACGGCAGCGCCCGCCGCACCGGCACCCGGCTGCGCTCCGCGCTGTGCCAGCGGATGCAGCAGCTCTCCATCGGCTACCACGCGAAGGTCAACTCCGCGGTCCTGCAGACCAAGGTCATCCGGGACGTCGAGGCCATCGAGCAGGCGGTCCAGCAGACCGGCGACATGGGCCTGTCCGCGCTCGCCACGCTGATCGGCGCGCTGGCGGTGATCGCCGTGCAGGCGCCCTCCTTCCTGCCGGTCTTCCTGGTCGTCGTTCCCGCGACGTCCGCGCTGGTGATGTGGTTGCGCGGGCGGCTGCGCGAGTCCAACGAATCGTTCCGCCAGGAGGTCGAGCAACTCTCCACCCGCGTCACCGAGATGACGACCCTCATCCCCATCACCCGCGCCCACGGCCTGGAGTCCACCGCACTGCGCCGTGTCGACGGGACGCTCAGCCAGGTCCTCACCGCCGGACTGCGCCTGGACCGCCTCAACGGCCGCTTCGGATCCCTGGCCTGGATCGTCCTCAACGTGCTGGGCGCGGGCTGCCTGCTCGGCTCCGCCCTCGCCGCCTACTACGGCTGGCTCGGCGTCACTCCCGGTGACGTCGTTCTGCTGACCACGTACTTCTCGGCGCTCACCGCCGCCGTGACCACGCTGCTCAGCCTCACCCCGGTGGTCAGCAAGGGGCTGGAGTCGGTCCGCTCGGTCGGCGAGGTGCTGCAGGCGCCCGACCTCGAGCAGAACGCGGGCAAGACCGAGGTGGCCGCGGTCCGCGGGCAGGTGGACTTCCAGAGCGTCGGCTTCACCTACGACGACGCCGCGGAGCACTCGGTGCGCGACTTCACCCTCTCCGTGCGCCCGGGTGAGACCATCGCGCTGGTGGGGACCTCGGGGGCCGGCAAGTCCACCGTCCTCAACCTCGTCATCGGCTTCCTGCGCCCGACCGAGGGCAGGATCCTCCTCGACGGGGCGGACATGGAGTCCCTCGATCTGCGCAGCTACCGCCGCTTCGTCTCGGTCGTGCCCCAGGAGTCCATCCTCTTCGAGGGCACGATCCGGGAGAACGTCGCCTACGGCATGCCGGGCGTTCCCGAGGAGGCCGTGCGTGAGGCGCTGCGGGCCGCCAACGCCCTGGAGTTCGTCGAACGGCTGCCGGCCGGGCTCGGCACGGTCGTCGGCGAGCGCGGCGCTCGGCTGTCCGGCGGGCAGAAGCAGCGCCTGGCCATCGCCCGCGCGCTGATCCGGGACCCCCGGGTGCTCGTCCTGGACGAGGCGACCTCAGCCCTGGACTCCCGCTCCGAGGCGCTCGTCCAGGAGGCGCTGGAGCGCCTGGTGCGCAACCGGACCGTCTTCGTGGTGGCCCATCGGCTGTCCACCATCCGCAACGCCGACCGCATCGTCGTCATGGACGGCGGAAGGATCATGGAGGTCGGCTCCCACGGACAACTGCTGCGCGCCGGGGGCCCGTACGCGGCGCTGCGCAGCGCCCAGACCGCCTGAACCCACCGGTACCCACGCGCCCGGGGGCGCCCTCCGCTTGCGCGGAGCGGCGCCCCCGGGGGCTTTCCGTAGGGGCCGGGCCGCCGGATCAGCGGCGGCGGTTGTGGTGGTCGAGGAGGTGGTGGTGGCGGTGGTGACGGTGACCGTGCCAGCGGTGGTGGTGGCGCTTGCCGTGGTGGCCGTGGTGACCGCGGCCGTGGTCGCCGTGCGTGGCGTGCGTGCCGTGGGCGCCGACGGCCCCGGGCGTGACGGCACCGGCACTCGCCGCACCGCCCAGGACGACGGCCACGGCCACACCGACCGCGGCCACGAAACGGGGAACGCGCATGAGGGAACTCCTGTCTCCGCGGGTGCCGAGGGCACCTGGACGGGTGGGACACGAGAAGCCTCGGACCTCGGAATGCCCGATAAGGAATGGCACGCCCGTATTGGCACACGATTTGCTGGAATATGGGAAATCCTGGAACCGGCGCGTGTGGGCGATCCGGGCGCTCCCGTACCGCGGGCAGCCTTGGGCAGCCGTACGGAGCCGCGGCTCGGCGGGGGTGCGATGTTTCGCCCCGGGCGCCTCGGGCAGGTGTCACACGTTCCGGCTCCGCGACCGGGACGAGGCACCGACAGGCGATGGTGGCGGTGGACGACACCGGCTTCGGCACCCTGCTGAGCGGACTCCTGCAGCGCTCGCACGAGGTCGCCCCCGAGGACTGGGGCGGCACGCTCGCGCGTGCGGCGCACGAGCTGGGCCTCGACGACATCGCCGTCCTCCTCGCCGACGTCCAGCAGTCCAGGCTCGTCCCGCTGCCCGGCGATCCGGCGTCCGGGGCGCCGCGCCGTCCCGTCGCCATCGACGGCACGCCCGCTGGGGCCGCCTACCGTACGGTCTCGCTGCGCCTGAGCGAACGGGACAACCGGATCACGATGTGGCTGCCGCTCGTCGACGGGGTGGAGCGCGTCGGCGTCCTGGAGGTCACCGCCCACCGGATCGACCCGGAGTTGCTGTCGCGCTGCCGCGCGCTCGCCGACGTCACCACCCTGACGATCGTGTCCAAGACGGGGTTCAGCGACGACATGCTGCGACTCGTCCGCAGCCGCCCGATGAGCGCCGCCGCGGAACTCGTTTGGGCCTTCCTCCCGCCGCGCACCCTCGGCACCGCCGAGGTGACCTCGAGCGCCGTGCTGGAGCCGGCCTACGAGATCGGCGGCGACGCCTTCGACCACAGCCTGCAGGACGGCTGTCTTCACCTCGCCGTGGTCGACGCGATGGGCCACGACCTCGCCTCCGGGCTCGCGGCCGCCGTCGTGCTGGCCGCCTGCCGGGCCGCCCGGCGGGGCGGAGCCGACCTGGCCGAGGTGGTCAGGACCGTGGACGAGGCCCTGGCCGAGTGGATCCCGGACCGGCTCGCGACCGCCGTCTTCGCCGACCTCGACGTCCGCAACGGGCAGTTGGACTGGGCGAACTGCGGCCACCCACCGCCTCGGCTGATCCGTGCCCGGCACGTCGTGCCCGGGGCCCTGGACCGCGGTGCGGACCTCCCGCTCGGCCTGGGCGCCGAATACAGCGGCGAGCCGCGCTCCGTCCACTCCGCGCGCCTGGAACCGGGGGACCGGATCCTCATCCACACCGACGGGGTCACCGAGTCGCGCGCGGAGGGCGGTGACGAGTTCGGCGAGCGGCGGCTCACCGAGTACGTGGTGCACGCCACCGCGCTCGGGGACCCCGCCCCGGAGGTCCTGCGCCGGCTCGTCAACGCCATCCTCGCCCAACGGCACGGCCGTCTCGACGACGACGCCACGATCCTGCTCGCCGAATGGCATCCCGCGCGCTGACCGCCGCGCGCCGCCCGATCCGGTTTCCCGTTCCCGGTCCCGGGCAGCGGTACCCCGACGCATGCCGCGCGTCATGCGCGGTGCCCGCCCGCCGCGAGCGGCCGCCGAAACATGTCCCGATCCGGAATGTTATGTCGTGTAAATCACGTTCGAATGGGTATCCGGTTTCGAGAAGACCTGAGGAGGCGCCCAGCCGTGGACACACGCAACGGCCACCCGACCAGTACCCGGATCCCCCGCGACCAGCAGATACGGACGTGCCGACCCGCCGTCGTGAAGGAGGGCCGGGGCAATCCGCCGCAACGGGAGCCGGACAGCGGCAACGAATGGAACATCGTCAGGGGGGACGACTGAGGGAGCCGGGACCCCGGCTGCCGGGACCACCGCCGGAGCCCGGTGGAGCAGCGGAAGCGGTCGTGCGGGCCGCGGGCGCGCCCACCAGCGAGGCGGTGGTCCCGTCCTGTCCGGCGATGTTCAGGGCCCGTCGGGCCGCTCCGCCGACCATGTGACGAGCGGCGGCCGCACTGCGGCGCACAGCGGCCCTCCGCGGGCGTCGGTGAGGCCGAGGCGCCCGACCAGGAGGCCCGAACGCGCGGCGGCGTCCAGCGTCGCGGGGTCGACGGCGTCCAGCATGAGCTTGGCGCGGCGGAACATCGCGAAGGCGCCGGACGCGTCCACGGCACCCCAGCACAGGTAGACGAAGCGGGCGCCCGGACCGCCCTGGATGTGGGGGCCCGTGACGTCGAGGCCCGCCGCGGTCTCGCGGATCCCGCAGTCGAGGTCCCACGCGACCGCGTCGGCGTCGCCGGGCCGGAGGCCCAGCAGTTCCGAGGGGCGGGCCCGGCGCTGTACGGCCACGTGGACGCCGGTGGTCTCGCCGAAGACGCGGCCGGGCAGGTCGCGCGCCTCGATGCGCAGCCGCACGGTCAGGCTCCCGGCGGCAGGAGGCGGAAGGCGAGGCACACCACGGGCGTTCCGTCGTCGACCGGGGTGCCCGCGCGTTCCCAGAAACCGCGGTGACCGGCCCGCCAGTCGTCGAGGGAGGCGTCCCCCTCGCCCTCGGCGGCGGCGTGCTCCCACGTCACGTCCGCGAAGGCCGCCACCTCCACGCCCGTGATCTCGATGACGCCGACGCGGCGGCTCTCCCGGTCCAGCAGGGCCAGCCGCTCACCGACGAACTCCAGACCCTCGCTCTCCTCGACGTACTCGGACAGCAGTCCGGTCGTCGTGGTCTTCTTTCCCGCCAGGACCAGGGAGTTCAGCTCGTCCCGCAGCGCGTCGGGGGTGCCGAGCTCCATGGAGCGCATTCCGTCGACCCGCGGCCACATCGTCGTATCGCCCCTCGGTGCGTGGGTGTCCCTTCCGCCGGATCATCACACGACGGGCGCCACCTCCGCCAGGAACGGCGGGTCCGCTCCCGCCCGCCCGCAGGTCAGAGCCGCGACCCGCGCGGCGAAGTCCAGGGCGCCGGCCACCGGGGGTGCGACGCGGCCGCCGGCGACGATCGCGCGCAGCCGCTCCCGGGCCGCCGCCCCGCCGAGCAGCCCGGCGGAGAGGAGGCCCGCGAGCAGGCCCGCCATGAAGGCGTCACCGGCACCGATGGTGTCGGCGACGCGCACCGGGGGCGCGGGAACAAGGTGCCGCCCGCCCGGGGCCCAGTGGGCCACGGCGCCCTCCGCGCCCCGGGTGAGGACGACCAGCCGACCGCCCTGCGCCCAGCCGGCGGCGACCTCGTCCGGATCCCGCCCGGGGTAGAGCCACCCGAGGTCCTCCTCGCTGGCCTTCACGACGTCGGCGAGGGCCACCAGCCGCTCGACGCGCGGCCGTTCCGCCTCGGGCGGACCGAGCAGCGCGGGTCTGAGGTTGGGGTCGTACGAGACGGTGTGGCCCCGGCGCCGGACGGCCGCGGCCAGGGCCAGGAGCCGCCGCGCGCCCGGCTCCAGCGCGGTCGCGATCGAACCGGTGTGGAAGTGCGCCGGCACGGACAGCGGCCCGACCGGGGGGAGGTCCCACATGATGTCGAACCGGTAGGCGGCGCTGCCGGTCCCGTCGAGTTCGGCCCGCGCCGTCGACGTGGGGGCGTCGACGACCGACCCCGGGTGCAGCAGGACCCTCCCCTCCGCCAGCCGTGCGCGCAGCAGGTCGCCGTACGCGTCCCGGCCGATGCGCGTGGCCAGGGTGACCGGATGGCCGAGGCGCGCCAGGCCGAGGGCGGTGTTGGCGGGGCTGCCGCCCGGGTGGGCGCGCCGCGTCCCGTCCGGCCCGACGACCACGTCGGCCAGCGCCTCCCCGGCGACCAGCGTGGCGGGCGTGGTCACGGCCGCACCAGGATCTTGCGGCCGATGCCCGCCTTGAAGCGCTCGATGGCGTCGGGGTAGTCGGTGAGCGGGAAGCGGTCGCTGATGAACACTCCGGGATCCAGCACTCCGGCGGCGAAGAGCTCGGCGGCCCGCTCGTAGCTGTGCAGGACCGCCATGGAGCCGGTGATGGTGATCTCCCGGTTGTAGATCCGGTACGGCTCGATGACCGCGCGGGCCGCGTAGTCGGCGACACCGAACTGCAGGAAGGTGCCGCCCCTGCCGACCCGGTCCAGCCCGTCCTGGATGGCGGCGGCGTTGCCGGTGGCGTCCACGACGACGTCCCAGCCGCGCGGCCGGGAGATCTCGTCCGCCGCCCCCGCCGCGTTGTCGCACCCCAGCAGCCGTGCCGTGGCGAGCCGTTCGGGGTTGACGTCGACGACGTCGACGCTCGCGGCACCGGTGCGCTTGGCGAGTTCCAGCATCATCAGGCCCATCGTGCCGGAGCCGTAGATCAGCACATGGGCACCGAGCCGGCTGCGCAGCACGTCGTAGCCGCGCACGGCGCACGACAGGGGCTCGATCAGCGCGGCGTCGGCGGTCGCCACGTGGTCGGGCAGGACCACGCAGTTGGCGACGGGCGCGACGGCGAACTCGGCCGCGCCGCCCGGCTCGGTGACCCCGATGGCGGCCCACCGCTCGCACAGGTTGCCGCGGCCCTGGCGGCAGTAGTGGCACTCCCCGCAGTGCAGCGAGGGGTCGACGGCGACCCGGGCGCCGACCGCCACCTCGGTGACGGCCGTCCCGACGGCGACGACCTCGCCGGCGAACTCGTGACCGGGCACGATGGGCAGTGTCGGTGCGAACTCGCCCTGCAGGATGTGCAGATCGGTCCCGCACAGCCCGCAGGCCGCGACCGCGACCACCACGTCGCGGGGCCCGGGGGCCGGGTCCTCGACAGTGGCGAGCTCGATCGTCCCGGGCTCGGCGATGACGACTGCCTTCACTTGACGGCTCCCAGTGACAGGCCCTGGACCAGGCGGTCCTGGGCGGCGAATCCGGCGACGAGGACGGGCAGGGACACCACGACGGCCGCGGCGCAGACCTTGGCGAGGAAGAGTCCCTGACTGGTGACGAAGGAGGTCAGGAAGACCGGCGCGGTCACCGAGCGGACGCCGGTCAGCACCCGGGCGAAGAGCATCTCGTTCCAGCTGAAGATGAAGCAGATCAGCGAGGTGGCGGCGATGCCGGGCGCGGAGACGGGGATGACGATGCGGCGGAAGACGGTCGGCAGCCCGGCGCCGTCGATCGCGGCGGCCTCCAGGATCGCCACCGGTATCTCGGCCAGGAACGACCGCATCATCCACACCGCGATCGGCAGGTTCATGGAGGTGTAGAGCAGGACCATCAGCCAGATGTTGTCCAGCAGGCCGAGGTTCTGCGCGACGAGGTAGACCGGCAGCAGTCCGGCGACCGCGGGCAGCATCTTCGTCGACAGGAAGAAGAACAGCACGTCCGACCACTTCCGGACGGGCCGGATCGACAGCGCGTACGCGGCCGGGATCGCCAGCGCCAGCACCAGGAGGGTCGAGACCACGCTCGCCGTCAGCGAGTTGACCAGCGCGGGCCACGGGCCGGCGCCGGTGGAGGCGCCGAAGAACTCGCGGTAGCCGTCCAGGGTGAGGCCGGCGCCGAGCGAGGGCGGGTTGGTGGCGGCGTCCGTCTCGCTGTGCAGCGAGGTCAGCACCATCCAGGCGATGGGCAGGACGAAGAGCAGTCCGGCGGCCCAGGCGACCAGCCCCCAGACGGAGCCCGCGCGCCGGCGGCGGGCCGGGGCCGCGGTGACGGCGCTCATGAGGTCTCCTCCCTCAGCAGGGTCGACACCAGGCGCAGGGCGAGGGTGGCGACGACGATGGTCCCCGCGACCACGACCACGCCGGCCGCGGAGGCCCGTCCGTAGTCGTGGGCCTTGTAGAAGGACTCGTAGATCGTGTACGGCAGGTTGGCCGTGCCGAGACCGCCCGAGGTGAGGGTGAAGACGGCGTCGAAGTTCTGCACGACGTAGATCGAGCCGAGCAGCGCGGCCAGTTCCAGGTAGCGGCGCAGGTGGGGGAGGGTCAGGAAGCGGAAGACCTGCCAGGCGTTCGCGCCGTCCACCCGGGCCGCCTCGACCGCCTCCGTGGAGCGGCTCTGCAGCCCGGCGAGCAGGATCAGCATCATGAACGGCGTCCACTGCCACACCAGCGAGGCCGCGATCGCGCCGAGCGGCATCGAGGTGATCCAGTCCGGCTGCGGCGGGCGGTCGCTGCCGAGGAGGCTCCACAGCCAGGTCAGCGCGCCGTTGAACAGCCCGTACTCGGGGTTGTAGAGCGCGTGCTTCCACAGCAGCGCCGAGGCGACCGGGACCAGCAGGAAGGGGGCGATCAGCAAGGTGCGCACCACCCCGCGCCCCCGGAAGCGCCGGTCCAGCAGGAGCGCCAGGCCCAGCCCGAGCACGAGGCTGACCAGGACGACACCGGCCGTCAGCCAGACGGTGGTCAGGACGGACGCGCGCAGGTCGGCGTCGCCGAACACGTCCGCGTAGTTGGTCAGTCCGGTGAAACCGCGGCGGTCGGGGTACAGGGCGTTCCAGTCCATGAAGGAGATCACCAGCGTGGCCACGAAGGGCAGTTGGGTGACCACCACCATGAACACCAGGGCCGGCATGAGGGGTCCCCGCCGGGCCCGGGCGGCGGTCCGGCCGAGGCCGCCGGTGCGGACGGGCACCGCCCGGACCGGGGCCCGGCCGCGCACTTTCCCGGTGAAGGTACCGGGCGTACCGGTCATGGCCGAATCACCCGTTCCGGTACTGGGCGGCGACCTTCTCCGCCAGCTGTTGGGACTTGTCCAGCGCCGCGTCCACCGAGGTGCGCCCGGCGATCGCGGAGGCGATCTCCTGGGAGACCTTGGTGCCCAGGTCCGGGAACTCGGGGATGTCGACGAACTGGATGCCGAGGGTCGGCCGCGGCTGGACCCCGGGGTCGCGGGGGTCGGCGCCGGCGATGGCCTCCTCGGTGGCCTTGGCGAAGGGCCCGGCCACCTTCAGGTACCGCGCGTTCTCGTAGGTCGAGGCGCGCTTGCCGGCCGGGACGCGGGCCCAGCCGAGCTTCTCGCCGACGAGTTCCTCGTACCCCTTGCCGGAGGCCCAGGCCACGAACTTCGCCGCGTCCCCCTGGCGCTTGCTCGCCTTCTGGATGCCCCAGGCCCACGTGTAGAGCCAGCCGGAGTTCGCGGTCTTCACCACGGGCGCCGGGGCGTAGCCGACCTTGCCTGCGACGGGGGAGTCGGCGCTGTCGAGGATCCCGGCCGCCGAGGTGGCGTCGTACCACATGGCGGTCTTGCCCTGCTGGAAGGCGCCCAGGCACTCGGCGAAGCCGGCCTGCGGCGCGCCCGCCTCGCCGTGCTCGCGGACCAGGTCGACGTAGAACTTCGTCGCCTCCTTGAACGCGGGCGCGTTCACCTGGGCCTGCCAGTCCTCGGTGAACCAGGTGCCGCCGAAGGTGTTGACCACCGTGGTCAGCGGCGCCATCACCTCACCCCAACCGGGCAGTCCGCGCAGGCAGATGCCCTTCATCCCGGGCTGCGCCCCGTCCGCCTTCGCCGCGAGGGCGGCGACCTGCTGCCAGGTGGGGCGCTCGGGCATGGTGAGGCCCTTCGCCTCGAACACGTCCTTGCGGTACATCAGGAACGACGACTCGCCGTAGAAGGGCTCGGCGTAGAGCTTGCCGTCGGCTCCGGTCAGGCTCTCCTTCATCGACGGCAGGATGTCCGCCTGGTCGAAGTCGGGGTCCTTGGCGACGGTGTCGTCCAGCGGCGCGAGCCAGCCGTTCTTGCCGTAGATCGGCGCCTCGTAGTTGCTGATGGAGGCGACGTCGTAGGTGCCGGCCTGGCTGGAGAACTCCTGGCTGATCTTGTCGCGGACGTCGTTCTCCGGGAGCACGGTGAAGTTGACCTCGATGCCGGTGCTCTTGGTGAAGTCCGACGCGGTCAGCTTCTGCAGGTCCAGCATCTGCGGGTTGTTGACCATGAGGACGTTGACGGAGGCGCCGCCGCCCCCGCCGTCCCCTCCGCTGCCGCCGGCGCCGGCGCAGCCGGTGGCGAGCAGGGCCGTGCAGGCCCCGAGTGCGGTCAGCCGGACGGTGGTGCGGCGCCGAGGTGCCCTGCGGCGGTCGGTGTCGGTTCCGGGCATGGGGAGGCCTTCCTATGAGGGGGTTCCGGCGGCGCGCCGCGGCTCGGGGCGGGCGCGTCAGGGTGTGCCGGGGCGACCTGCGGCGGCTCGCGCGCAGGGTGAAAGGGGTGCGGTGGGTCAGACGCGGATGACGTTGGGGCCGAGCAGCGAGTAGCGGTGGGCCTCGGCGGCCGGGAGGCCCGTGTCGGTGACGATCGTCTCGAAGTCGCCGACCTCCGCGAACCGGCAGAAGCTCGAGGCGCCGAACTTGGTGTGTATGCCGACCAGCACGCGGCGCCGCGCGGAGCGCACCGCCTGCGCCTTGACGTCGGCGACCACGGGATCGGGGGTGGTGAGTCCGAAGTCGCGGGAGATGCCGTTGGCTCCCATGATCGCCAGGTCGATGACGAAGGAGGACAGCATCTGCGTGGCCCAGGAACCGACGGTGGCCAGGGTCCGGCCCCGCACCCGGCCCCCGAGCAGCAGCACGGTGGTCTCGGAGGACTGGGCGACCGCCGCCGCGGTCGGCAGCGAGGCGGTCACCACCGTCAGCGGCCGGTCGGTGGGCAGCAGGGCCGCCAGCAGCTGCTGGGTGTAGCCCTCGTCGACGAAGACGGTCTCCGCCTCGCCGAGCAGCCGGACCCCCGCGGCGGCGATCCGGCGCTTGCCCTCCACCTGGTGGGTCTCGCGGCGCGCCAGGTCCGTCTCGAAGCCCGCGCTCTCCACCGGGTACGCCCCGCCATGGGTCCGGCGGACCAGCCCGCGCCGCTCCAGCTCGCTGAGGTCCCGGCGGATCGTCTCCGGGGCCACCTTGAAGTCCGCGGCGAGCACGGTGACCTCCACCCGTCCGGTCTGCCGTACCAGGGCCAGGATCCTGTGCTGCCGTTCGTCGCCGCGCATGGCCGCACCTCCCTGGTCCCGGTTCCGTCGATGGCCGTTCGGGCACCGTCCGCCCGTTTCTGCCCGCCCGAGATTTATACCGCCGTGGGGAGCGGGCCGTTCAGCCCGTACAAGGGAAGAGTGCGCCCGTTTCTGCCCGTATCCGGAACCGTGGTCGCGCAGGTCGGAGCCGGTGCGAGGGGATCACGCCAGTGAGTTTGCGGGTTTTTCTGCGTTTGGGTGATCATCGGTGCCATCCGGTCGGCGGACATTTGGGAGCGGCGGAACGATGACCACCTGGCGGCACACCCTCGACCGGGCCGGCATCGCCGACCCCGCGCTGCGCGCGGCGTACACCGAGCAACGCCGCGTGGTCGCCCGCTTCGACCGCGCCTCGTACGCCGCCGTACGCCTGCTGCTGCCGGCGTCGATCGTCCCCGACGCCCTCGCGGCCACGGCCTTCATGCACCACAGCGACAACCTCCTGGACCGCGGGCCCGACGGCCGCCGCGCCTTCGCCGCCTGGGACGGGCAGGTGCGCGCGGCCCTCGCGGGCGACGCGGGGGAACCCCTGCTGCGTGCCCTCGCCCACACCGTCGCCCGGCGGCCCGTGCTCCACGGCATCGTCGCGGACTACCTCGTCGCCGCACCGGCCGACGCCGAGTGGAGCGGCTTCGCCACCGAGGCCGACTTCCAGACCTATGTCGACGCGTACTCCCTGCCCGCCTTCCTCCTGGTCGCGGGCCTGCTCGCGCCGTCCACCGGCTTCGACGCCTACCGTGCCGCGTGCCGGACGTTCATCGAGGCCGCTCAGCGCCTCGACTTCCTGGAGGACATGGCCGAGGACCTCCGGGAGGGGCGCCTCGGCGTCCCCGAGGACGCCCTCGCCCGCCACGGCCTGACCCGTGCGGGCCTCGGTCAGGCCCCCGACCCCGAGGCCGTGGCCGCCCTCGTCCGCGACCAGGCCGGGACGGTCAAGGACGGCTTCACCGGCGCGCGTGGCCTCGCCGACCTCGTTCCGGAGTCCAACCGGCCCATGGTCGAGGCCCTCATCGCTCTCCAGGGGCACCGATTGCGCGCCGTGGAGCATGCCGGGCGGGAACTCCTGAGCGGCCCGGCGCCCCGGCCGGTGGCCGCCGCACTGGGCACGCTCGCCCGCGCCTATCTGAGCGCCCGCCGCGTACGCCTCTGACCGGGTATGCGGCGGGTCGCGGAGGCCAACTCGCCCTACTGGAAGCCGAGTTCGCTGAATTTCCCTCAGCAGTGAATATCCGGCCCCGTATTGCGGCGCCCCGGCTCCGGGGAAGGCGCGACAAGGCGAAGTGGTTGGTATAAGGTTCAAGCATCGTGATCCGGGTGGCGGACGGCGGGCGGACCCCCGGCCGGGCGAATCCCGCGGATAAGCAATTGCTTAATGCGGACCACTCGGTTTCGAAGTCTTGACGGTGTGCCAGTGAGGCTTGTAGACACTGGAGTCGCCTCCATTGCCGGCGATGTATTCAATCGTTGTCCGCGATGTGTTCCGCACGCCGTCCGTGCCAGGTGGGGAGTTTCTTTCGTGGGGCACCAGCAGCATCTCTATTCGCACGCGGTCTATCCCGTGCTGGCCTATGTCATGGCCGCCGTGGGCTCCGGCCTGGGGCTCGCCTGCGCGGGCCGTTTCCACGCGCGGGGCCGGTCCGAGGGATGGCCGTGGCTGGCCGCCGGGGCGCTGACCCTGGGATCGGGCATCTGGGGCATGCACTTCATCGCCATGCTCGGCTTCGCCGTCGACGGCGTGGAACTGCGGTACGACGTGCCGCTGACCGCCGCCAGCCTGGGCATCGCCATCGTCATCGTCGGTTTCGGGATGTACATCGCCGGCGTGATGCGCTCCTGGACCGGGCTGCTCATCGGCGGCGTCGGCGCGGGGATCGGCGTCGCCGCCATGCACTACATGGGCATGGCGGCCCTGCTCTTCCCCGGCGAGGTCGAGTACACGACGGTGCTCGTGGCGCTCTCCGTCGTCATCGCGGTGGTGGCCGCCACCGCCGCGCTGTGGTTCACGCTGCGGGTGAAGGGGGCCCGCGCAACCGTCGGCGCATCCCTCGTGATGGCGATCGCGATCAGCGGCATGCACTACACGGCCATGACGGCGGTGACGGTGAGGAGCGTGTCGGGGGTCGCCAGTTCGGGCGGCGTCACCGGTATCGCCCTCGTCGCCCCTCTCATCATCGGTCTCGGAATCGAGGTCCTGCTCGTCGCCTTCGCGGTGCTGATGAGTCCCCTGGAACCGCAGCGTGAACAGTTCGCGGCGCCGCGGGAGGAGTTCTCCGTCCCGCGGCGGATTGCCGAACCCGCCGCTTCCCCGGAGGGCCCGGGAATGCGCCGCGCACCCGATTCCGCCGCCCGTGCATTCGAGGCGTTCGGCGGCGCGCAACAGCATGACCCGTACCAGGCGCCGCGGGAATTCGGTGATGTGCGGCAGCACGATCCGTATCAGGCGCCGCGGGAATTCGGCGGCTGACTCGCGGCGATCGGCGGGCGGCGCCCTAAGGAAAGTCATTTCGAAGGGCGCCGCCCCCTTTCCCTTCCCCCGATCGCGTCGGCCACCTCCGCGAGCGCGGCGAATGTGTGGCCGCTGACGAACTCGTCGCAATGGGGGAGAGCCGCGGCCATGCCGCCGGCGAGCGGAAGGTAACCCGGGGCCGCCTTGCGGGGGTTGACCCAGACCACGCGGTGCGCCAGCCGCCGCAACCGGGCGGCCTCGCGGCCCACGGCACGCGGGTCCTCGCCCTCCCAGCCGTCGGAGAAGATCACGACGATCGCGCCGCGCGCCATGCCCCGGCGACCGAAGCGGTTGTTGAACTCGGCCAGGGCGTGCCCGATCCGGGTGCCGCCCGACCAGTCCGAGGCGGCGACCCCAGCCCGGCGCAGCGCCGCGTCCACCCCGTGTCGCCCTGAGGTTCGCAGCACCGGGGTGAGCCGGGTCAGGCGCGTCGCGAAGACGAAGACCTCGGCGGCCAGGCCCACCGCGGCCGCGCGGGGGAAGAGCCTGAGGTAGGCGCGGGCGTACGGCTCCATCGAGCCCGAGACGTCGCACAGCAGCACCAGCGGCCGGCGCCGCAGCCGCGGGCTCGACCGTGCCAGCCGCACGGGTTCCAGTCCCGTCGCGCGGATCGAGCGCAGCGTGCGGCGCGGATCCACCCGGGGGCCGTGCCGGTCGGCGTCGCGGCGCCGGGTCCTGCGCAGCGGGGTGCGCAGCACGATCAGTTCCATCAACCGGTCCAGGGCCGCCAGCTCCGCCGGTTCGAGGGCGGCGAAATCCTTGTGGGCGACGACCTCCGCCGTGCTGCCCACGGTCGGCACCGTGCCCGGCGGGCCGTCCGCCTCCCCGGGACGGGGTACGGCCGCCACGCGGACCATCGCCGCCCCGACCGGGCTCCCGCCCGGTGCCGTACGGGCGCCGGGGGACGGTGCCCGTACGGCGTCCCCACCGGACGGCGGCGGTGACGCGGTACGGTCGCCGCGTTCCGCGGCCACACCCCCGAGCCCGCCGAACACGCCCTCGAAGACCCGCTCGAAGGGCGCGACGAGGTCCCGGTCGGTGACGAAGGCCAGGCGCGCCGCCCAGTACAGGGCCTCGCGGTCGACCGGGGGCGCCAGCCGGAGCGCCCGCAGGAAGCACACCGTCCGCTCCGGGGTGACGGGCAGCCCCGCGTGCCGCAGCTCCTCGCCGAGCCGGCCGCCGAACTCGGCGGTGTCGAAGAGGGGGAGCGGCGGTCCGGAGGGCGGCCCAGGCGTCACGGCCGGTGCCCCACGAGCCAGTCCAGGCCCCGCTCCCGCACCAGTTCCTGGTCCTCCCGGTACTTCAGCAGCGTGCCCAGCGTCTCCCCGGCCGCCTCGGCGTCCAGCCGCCGTACGCCGAGCAGCGCCAGCGCCGCGAGCCAGTCGATGCTCTCGGCGATGCCCGGAGCCTTCTGGACCTCCAGGGCGCGCAGCCGGCGTACCGCGCCCGAGATCGCCTCCGCGAGCTCCGCGGAGGTGCCGGGGACACGGCGGCGGACGATCCACACGAGCCGCTCCGCCTCGGGGTAGTCGATCCAGTGGTACAGGCAGCGCCGCTTGAGGGCGTCGTGAAGATCCCGGGTCCGGTTGGAGGTGAGCACCACGACCGGCGGCACCACGGCCCGGATGGTGCCGATCTCCGGGACGGTGACGGCCGACTCGGCCAGCACCTCCAGCAGGAAGGCCTCGAAGTCGTCGTCCGCCCGGTCGATCTCGTCGATCAGCAGCACCGCCGGCTCCGGGCCCGGATGGGCGAGCGCGGTCAGCACCGGGCGCCGCAGCAGATACTCCTCCGTGAACAGATCCGCCTCGGCGAGCCGTTCACCGCGTGACTCGGCGAGCCGGATGCCCAGCAGCTGGCGCGCGTGGTTCCACTCGTAGAGCGCCTCCGCCGCGTCCAGGCCGTCATAGCACTGCAGCCGCACCAGCGGTCCGCCGAGCACGTCGGCCAGGGCCTTCGCCGCCTCCGTCTTGCCGACCCCGGCCTCTCCCTCCAGCAGCAGCGGCTGCGGCAGCCGCAGCGCCAGGAACAGCGCCGTGACCAGCCCGGGGTCCGCGAGGTAGCCGCGCTCGTCGAGCGCCCGGCGCAGACCGGCGGGGTCCGGGACCCGCTCCTCGACGAAAGCGTTCACCGCGCCTCCGCGTAGCGGCCGGGGTCGGCCTCGAAGGCCGTGCGGCAGCCCTCGCAGCAGAACCAGCGGCGTTCCCCTCCCGCGTCGGAGTGCGGGGTGTCCGCGACGGCGGCCACGGTCATCCCGCAGACCGGGTCGAGGGCGGCGGGCCCCGCGGGTGCGGCGGGCGCCGCGCGTGTGACGGGCTCCGGTGCCGCGTCCACCGGCTCGGATCCGCCCCGCACCGAGGCGACCACCTCGGCGAGGATGGACAGCGCGATCTCCCCCGGGGTGCGCGCTCCGATCCACAGGCCCGCGGGCGTCCGGATCCCGTCCCGCTGCTCGGGCGTGAGGTCCAGCGCGCCGACCACCGCCGCGCCGCGCCCGGGACTGGCCACCAGCCCCACGTACGGAACACCCGCGCGCACCGCGGCCGTCAGCGCCGCCTCCTCGCCACGCCCGTGCGAGGCCACCACGACCGCGCGGGCCCCGGTCAGGGACTCCTCGGTGAGCCCGCCGCCGGGCGGTCCCGCCACCTCGTAGCCGAGGGCGGGACCGAGGCCCGTCAGCGCACGCGCGATGGGCGTGTCGCCCAGGACGAGGACGCGCGGGACGGGGCGCCGGGGCTCCAGGAAGATCTCCAGCTCGCCTCCCGACAGGCACGGATTGCGCAGGTTCAGCGCCCCGTCCTCGGCTTCCGGCTCCCCGGAGGCGTCCTTCTCCTCCGCCTCCGGGGAAATCCTCAGCAGCAGCGCCTCGCCGCTGGCCAGGGTCCGCAGCGCCTGCGCGCGGACCGTGGCCTCGGCGCACACACCGCCGACGAACCCCTCGATCCGGCCGTCCTCCAGCACCACGGCGGTGTCACCGGGGCGCGCGCTCGCCGGGCGGCGGGCGCGCACGACCGTGGCCCGGACGAACGGGAGGTGCCGTGCCGTCAGTTCGGCGATCCGAGCGTCCAGCACCGGGGCGGGGCTCATTGCGGCGCCTCCACCTCGCCGTGCCGCATCGCCTGCCAGACCCGGCCGGGGGTCAGCGGCATGTCCGCGTGGCGCACGCCGATGGCGTCCAGGACGGCGTTGACCACGGCCGGGGGCGAACCCACGGTGGCCGACTCCCCGATGCCCTTGGCGCCGATCGGGTGGTGCGGTGACGGGGTGACGGTGTGGCCCAGCTCCCAGGCCGGCACCTCCAGGGCCGTCGGCAGCAGATAGTCCATGAAGGAGCCCGACAGGCAGTTGCCGTCCTCGTCGAAGCCGATGAACTCCATCAGCGCCATGCCGACCCCGTCCGCCAGGCCGCCGTGCACCTGCCCCTCGATGATCATGGGGTTGATGCGCGTCCCGCAGTCGTCCACGGCGATGAAGCGCCGCACCTTCACCGCGCCCGTCCCCGGGTCGACGTCCACCACGCAGATGTACGCGCCGAACGGATAGGTGAGGTTGGGCGGGTTGTAGACCGTGGTGGCCTCCAGATGGCCCTCGACGCCCTCCGGCAGCTCCAGCGCGCCGTGCGCGGCCAGCGCGATCTCCTGGATCGTCCGGGTCATCGCCGGGTCGCCCTTGACCGACCAGCGCCCCTTGGTCCACTCCAGGTCGTCCGGCGACACCTCCAGCATCGCCCCGGCGATGAGCCGCGCCTTGTCCCGCACCTTCCGCGCCACCAGCGCCGCGGCGGCGCCCGACACGGGGGTGGAGCGGGAGCCGTAGGTGCCGAGGCCGAAGGGCGTCTGGTCGGTGTCGCCGTGCACGACGTCGATGTCCTCGGGCGGGATGCCCAGTTCCTCGGCGACGATCTGCGCGAACGTCGTCTCGTGGCCCTGTCCCTGCGTCTGCACGCTGAGCCGGACGACGGCCTTGCCGGTGGGGTGGACGCGCAGCTCGCAGCCGTCCGCCATGCCCAGGCCCAGGATGTCCATGTGCTTGCGCGGGCCGGCGCCGACCGTCTCGGTGAAGAACGACAGGCCGATGCCCATGAGTTCGCCGCGTTCGCGCTTCTCCGCCTGCTCGCGGCGGAGCTCCTCGTACCCGGCGAGGTCCATCGCCTTGCGCAGGCAGGCCGGGTAGTCGCCGGAGTCGTACTCCCAGCCCGTCTTGTTCTGGTACGGGAACTGCTCCGGCCGCAGCAGGTTGAGCATCCGCAGCTCGGCCGGGTCGGCGCCGAGTTCGGCCGCCAGGCAGTCCACCATGCGCTCGATCAGGTACACCGCCTCGGTGACGCGGAAGGAGCAGGCGTAGGCGACGCCGCCCGGCGCCTTGTTGGTGTAGACGCCGGTGACCTCGCAGTGCGCGGCCTCGATGTCGTACGAGCCGGTGAAGATGTGGAAGAAGCCCGCCGGGTACTTCGTCGGCTGGGCCGTGGAGTTGAAGGCACCGTGGTCGGCGAGGACCTTGACGCGCACGCCGAGGATGCGGCCCTCGCGGGTCGCCGCGATCTGCCCCGTCATGTGGTAGTCGCGGGCGAAGGAGGTGCTCATCAGGTTCTCCGAGCGGTCCTCCACCCATTTGACGGGCTTTCCGGTGACGATCGAGCCGACGACCGCGCACACGTAACCCGGGTAGATGCCGACCTTGTTGCCGAAGCCGCCGCCGATGTCGGGGGAGATGACCCGGATCTTGTGCTCGGGCAGCCCAGCCACCATCGCGTAGAGGGTGCGGTGCGCGTGCGGTGCCTGAGTGGTCGTCCAAAGCGTCAGCTTGCCGTCGACCGGGTCCATGGAGGCGACCGCACCGCAGGTCTCCAGCGGTGCGGGGTGCACACGCGGGTAGAGCATCGTCTGCTCGACGATGACGTCGGCGTCGGAGAACACCGCGTCCGTGGCGGCGCGGTCGCCGGCCTCCCAGTCGAAGATGTGGTTGTCGGTGCGGCCCTCCAGGTCGTCGCGGATGACCGGGGCGGCGGGGTCGAGGGCGCGGCGGGCGTCGACGACGGGATCCAGCGGCTCGTAGTCCACGTCGATCAGCTCGATCGCGTCCCGGGCCGCGTAGTGGTCCTCGGCGACGACGAAGGCCACCTCCTGACCCTGGAAGCGCACCTTGTCGGTGGCGAGCACCGCCTGGGTGTCCATCGACAGCGTCGGCATCCACGCCAGGCCCAGCCCGGCCAGGGTCTCCCCGGTGATGACGGCCTTGACCTTGGGGTGCGCCTCGGCGGCGGAGGTGTCGATGGACACGATCCGGGCGTGCGCGAAGGGGCTGCGCAGCACGGCGCCGTGCAGCATGCCGGGCAGCTTCACATCGTCCACGTAGCGGCCCTTGCCGCGGACGAAGCGCGGATCCTCCTTGCGCTTCATCCGGCCGAAGCCGATCGGCCGCTCCTCCGCGGCGGGGACGGAGGGTTCCTCGACGGTGGTCATGCCTGGCTCCCCGCTTGCGTACGGCTGCCGGCCTCGTTGGCGGCGGCCCACCGGATGGCCTTGACGATGTTGAGGTAGCCCGTGCAGCGGCACAGCTGGCCGGAGATCGCCTCGCGGATCTCGCCCTCGGACGGGTCGGGGTTGCGGTCGAGCAGCGCCCGCCCGCTCAGCATCATCCCCGGGGTGCAGAAGCCGCACTGCAGCCCGTGCTCCTCGATGAAGCCCTGCTGCACGGGGTCGAGCCGGTCGCCGTCCGCCAGCCCCTCGACCGTACGGATCTCGTGGCCCTCGGCCATGGCGGCCAGGACCGTACAGCTCTTGACCGGCTCGCCGTCCATCAGCACCACGCAGGTGCCGCAGTTGCTGGTGTCGCAGCCCCAGTGCGTACCGGTCAGCTCCAGGTCGTCACGGAGGAAGCGCACCAGCAGATGGCGGGCCTCCACCTCCCGGGTGTGGTCCTCGCCGTTGACGTTCACGGTGATCCGCATGTCCGTCATCCCTCCCTCACGGCCGCGGCCGGAGCGGCGGCCCGGTCGACGGCACGCCGCAGGGCCCTCTTGGTCAGTTCTCCGGCCAGATGCCGCTTGTACTCGGCCGTCCCACGGCTGTCGGTGACCGGCGAGCAGCTCGCCGACGCCACCCGGCCGGCCTCCTCGAAGAGCTCCGGAGAGGGCTCCCGGCCCTCCAGCAGCTCCTGCACCGCGTCCGCGTGCAGCCCGCCGGCGCCGACCGCCGCGAGGCCCACCCCGACGTGCGCGATGCGCCCGCCGTCGAGCGAGAGCGCCGCCCCGGCGGCCGCCACCGCCCAGTCGCCCGCCTTGCGTTCCAGCTTCTCGTAGGCGCTGCCGGAGTTCGGACGGATCGGGAAGCGCACCTCGGTGAGCATCTCCCCGGCGCCGACCGCCGTCTCGTACGGCCCGCGGTGGAAGTCGGCCATCGCGACGGTGCGTTCGCCGTCCGCGCCGCGGATCACGGCGACCGCGTGCAGCGCGGCGCAGACCGCCGACAGGTCCTCGGACGGGTCCGCCTGGCAGAGCGAGCCGCCGATCGTGCCGCGATTGCGCACGGGCGGGTCGGCGATCACCCGCTCGGCGTCGTGGATGATCGGGAAGTGCCGTCCGACCAGCGGCGACTCCAGCAGGGTGCGGTGCCGGGTGAGGGCACCGACCCGCAGCTCGCCGCCGGTCTCGTCGATGTGGTCGAGTTCGGTGAGGTCGTTGATGTCGACGAGCACCTCGGGCCCGGCCAGACGCAGCTTCATCATCGGGAGCAGGCTGTGTCCTCCGGCGAGGACCCTCGCCTCCTCACCGAAGCGCCCCAGCAGTTCCAGGGCCTCCTCCACGCTCTGCGCCCGCTGGTACTCGAACGAAGCGGGTACCTGCACGGCACCCTCCTTCCCTGCCCGGACGGTGGACGGTGTGGGTCGATGCGGGGTGCATGTGGGGGGAACACTCGTGGCGCGGACGGGGGCGGTCAACGCCAACTGAAGTGAATGGTTAATACGGACTGCGACAGTTGACGCTCGAACAGATGTAATAGGCTCATGACGCTGACTCAGCTGAGGGCCTTCGTCGCCGTGGCGCGCCTGGGATCGGTCAAGGCCGCCGCCGAATCCCTCGGCGTCACCGAGCCCGCGGTGTCCGGGGCCGTCGCGGCACTCCGCCGCGAACTGGGCGATGTCCTCTTCATCCGGGCCGCCGGGGGCATCAGCCTCACCCCGGGCGGACAGCGCCTCGCCGCGGGAGCCGCCGAGATCGTCGGCCTCGCGGAGGAGACCCGTCACCGGGTGCGGCAGGCCACCGCCGGCACCGCCCAACTGCGGGTCGCATCGACCGAGACCGGGGCCGAGCAGGTGCTTCCCGCCCTGCTGGCGGCGTTCGGACGGCGTCAGCCCGACCTGGACGCCGACACGCTGGCCGTGCCCGTCGGCGTCTTCGGTGAACTGCTCAGGGACCGCAGGGCCGACGTGACGATCGGGCCCGCGCCCGCCGCCCACCCCGCCATCGAGTCCGTCCCCTTCCTCCGCTTCCAACTGGTGGTCGTCGCCGCGCCCGGCCACCCGCTGGGACAGCAGTCCCGTATCGCCCCCGGCCGGCTGGGCCGCGAGCCCTGGCTCTTCGGCCCCGCGGGCATGGATCCCGACACCCTCGCCGGCGCCTTTCTCACCCGTATCGGCGTCGACCCCGCCAAGGCCACCGCCTTCCCCAGTGTGACCGCGTCGCTCAACGCCGTCGCCGCCGGCGACGGGGTGACCTTGGCCCTGCTCCACGTCGTACGCGACGAGTTGCGGCGGTCGCACCTCGTCGTGCTCGACGTCCTCGGCATGCCGATCAACGGGATGCTCTACGCGAGCACCCTCGCCCACGAACGCCGCTCCGCCGTCGCCGCCGCGCTGTGCCGCTTCGTCACCACCCCGGCCGCCACACAGGCCATGCTGGCCCGCTCCAACGGCGTGCCGCTGACGGAGTTCCGGCCGCCCGTCCACGTCACGCTCTGGAGCTGACCGGGCGCACCCGCCCCCGCGCCGAGGTCTCTTAAGCGAACGCTGAACTGCGCGTTGACGGCCCGCGGCGGCAGGCCCAAGGTGTGGGCACCGTCCGGGTCCGCCGACGACGCCACCACCGGAAGAGAGGTCTGCCCTCGATGGACTTCACCAACGAGTTCCGAGTGAGCCTGCCGCCGGACCAGGCCTGGGCACTGCTCACCGACGTCGAGCGGATCGCGCCGTGCATGCCGGGCGCCCAGCTCACCGGCCGGGACGGCGACACGTACAACGGCGTGGTGAAGGTGAGGGTCGGTCCCGTGACCGTCCAGTACAAGGGCACCGCCGCCTTCGAGGAACGGGACGAGGAGAGCCGGACCGCAGTACTGCGGGCGCGCGGACGCGACGCCCGGGGACAGGGGAACGCCGACGCGCGCATCACCGCCCGCCTGGTCCCCCAGGACGAGGCGACGCTCGTGACGGTGGAGACCAGGCTGACGATCACCGGCAAGATCGCGCAGTTCGGCAAGGGCATGATCGAGGAGGTCAGCAGGAAACTGCTGGGCCAGTTCGCGGAGGCCCTGGAGCGGCAGCTCGCCGAGGAGCGGGCCCCCGCCCCGGTCGCGGCCCCGGCCCCCGCCGCGGTGGGCGCGGGCACGGGGGCGTCCGCCGCGCCGGTTCCCGCACCCGCGGTGAACGGGACGGGGGCGGCCCCGGATGCCGCCGTCTACGGAGCGCGGACCGGGAGTGGTGAGCCGCCCGCCGCGGAGCGGACAGAGGAACCCGCGCCCGCACAGGAGTCCGCACCGGCACAGGAGTCCGCGCCCGCACAGGAGCCCGCACCCGCACAGGAGTCCGCACCCGCGCCGACGGCGACCGCCACGGCTCCGGAACCGGAGCCCATCGACCTCATGGGCATCGCCAAGGGCGCCGTGCTCAAGCGCGCGATCCCGGCCGCCCTCGCGGTCGTCGTGCTGGTCCTGCTCATCGTGTGGCTGGTCTGAAGGCACCGTGATGCATGACCTCGTCGGACCGCTCCGCACCTGGTACGCGGCGGGCCGGACCATCGGACTCGCCACCGTGGTGGCCGCCTACCGCAGTGCGCCCCGCCCCCCGGGCGCGGTGATGGCCGTGTCCGCCGAGGGAGAGGTCGCCGGGAGCGTGTCCGGCGGGTGCGTCGAGGCCGCCGTCTACGAGGTGGCGCGAGAGGTCGCCCGGACGATGACTCCGCAGCTGCACCAGTACGGGATCAGCGACGACGACGCCTTCGCCGTGGGCCTCACCTGCGGCGGCACCATCGACATCTTCGCCGAGCCCGTCTCCCCGGCCACGTACCCCCAACTGCCGGGTGTCCTCGATGACGTGGCGGCGGGCCGGGCGGTCGCCGTGGCCACGGTGGTCGCCGGCCCCGGCACGGGGACCCGGCTGGTGGTGCGCCCCGAAGGGAACTCCGGCGGCCTCGGCTCCGCGGAACTCGACGACGCCGTAGCCGAGGACGCCCGCGCCATGCTCGCCCGCGGTACGAGCGGACAGCGCCGCTACGGCGAACGGCGCGTCTTCCTCCGGTCGTACGCCCCGCCGCCCCGCCTGCTGGTCTTCGGGGCCACCGACTTCGCCGCCGCCCTCGCCCGCCAGGGCGCACTGCTCGGCCACCGGGTCACCGTCTGCGACGCGCGCCCCGTCTTCACCACCGCGGCGCGGTTCCCCGACGCCCACGAGGTGGTCGTGGAATGGCCGCACCGCTACCTCGCCGCGGAGGCGGCCGCGGGCCGCACCGACGCCCGCACGATGGTGGCCGTCCTCACCCACGACCCGAAGTTCGACGTGCCCCTGCTGGATGTGGCCCTGCGCCTGCCGTCCCTGGCGTTCGTCGGGGCGATGGGCTCCCGGCGCACTCACGAGGACCGCCTCGAACGCCTCCGGCGGGCGGGCCTGACCGGTGCCGAACTCGCCCGGCTCAGCTCGCCGATCGGCCTCGACATCGGCGCGCTCACCCCGCAGGAGACCGCCGTCTCCATCGCCGCCGAGATCATCGCCGGACGCCGCGGCGGTACCGGCACCCCGCTCAGCGGCACGGAGGGGCCCATCCACGCTGCGGCCGCGCTCGTGGCAGGTCCCGGGACCGAGATCTGACGGGCCATCACCTGCCGGAGCGCCAAGGCCGACGGATCGGGAGGGTGCGCCTGCCGGCTCTGCCCGGGTCCGTGATGGGCGATCCGGCAGCCCCGCGGGGCCCGGAGGAGCGGAGCGCCCGCGCCCTTCCGGGCGAGCACGTCGAGATCGCCGGGGAGCGCTGCTGCGCCACGCTCCGGGTCGCTCCTGGTGGGTGGGGGCCGTCCTGCCCCACGGTGCCGCCGAACCCGAGGAGGCGGCGCGTCAGGTCGCCGTGGCGGAGGGGTTCCACGCCGCGCGCGGTACGGCCGCACGATCCCGGATCAGCCGGGGGTGCCGCTCATCCGGCGGCCGGAGGCGGTTGCTTCACCGCCCTGAGGTCAGGGCGACCATCGCGGAGACCAGCAGGGCGAACGCCCCGAAGCCCGTGCAGAGCCATCCGGAGATCAGATAGCCGAGGCGCAGCCGCGCGACAGCTTCCGGGGGGCGCCCGATGATGGGAGGTTCCTGGGCGAGTTGCCGACGTCGGCGGAGTAGGAAGAGACCGGTCAGCAGGGAGGGGACCGCGATATTGAGGAGATGCCCCGGTGAAGGGTTGCCGCTCTGCTGCGCGGCGCTGTACATGCCGATCACCGTGACCACCCGCCCTTGATCCACCATCCGGTGATGATCAGCCTACCGACGTGGAGTCCCGCCGTCTGCCGTCTGCCGTCCGCCGGCCTCGGCCACGGAGCCGGCGCCGTCCCGCCCGGCGGCAGCCTCCACCGCCGGGCGGATCGGTCCGTGACTCCGGACGGCTCAGCTCTCCTCGGCCGCCGCGAAGGAGACATCGGCGGTGTCGACGGTGCCGCCGCGGCGCCCGGGGGCGCTCTGCCACTTCCAGTAGAGGTTGGTGTGGGAGATCACCAGGTCCGGACCGGGCGCCCCGTAGGCGCTGAGGTCCTCCGTCGTGTGCGCGTCGCCGACGAGCGTCACGTCGTAACCGCGCACCATGCCCCCGTGCAGGGTCGAGCGGATGCAGGCGTCCGTCTGGGCGCCCGTGACGACGAGCCGGCCCACCCCGCGGTCGGCGAGGACGGCTTCCAGCTCGGTGTCCTCGAACGAGTCGCCGTACAGCTTGTGGATCAGCGGCTCCGACTCCTCGCGCACGAGCTCCGGCACATACTGCCAACTCTCGCTGCCCTTCGGCAGGTCGTCGTCCGAGTGCTGCACCCAGACCACCGGTACGTCCTCGGCGCGCGCCTTGCCGATCAGGGTGTTGATGTTCGCGATGACGTCGTCGCGGTTGTGGGAGCCGCTCACCACTCCGTTCTGGACGTCGATGATCAGCAGCGCGGTGTTCGGACGGTCGGGGAGGGTCGTCATGGGACTTCCAGTCTCTCGTCGCGGTTCCTGTGTCGTTCCCACCGTAGGCCGGGCCACTGACAATCGGGCCCGAGCGGCCCGGCCCCTGGTCGCGGACCCTAGTCGAACGGGTCCAGCGTGATGTACGCCTGCTGCGGATTGCCGTCGTTGACCAGCGACTCGTGGTGGCCGACGTCGTCGAAGGCGAAGGCGTACGCCTTGCCGTCGGCCATCTGCGCGTGGATCTTGCGGGCGTAGTGGTTGGTCACGGCGTCCTGGTAGAAGCCGGCCGCGCTCGTGTCCGGCTGGTTGGGGTTGGTCAGCAGCGTGGAGCGGTTGAAGCCGGCGCACAGGGTGCGCGAGATCGGGCCGCGCACGAGGTCGTTCGGCGCGTCCAGCAGTCTGTAGCAGCCGAAGACGCTGTCGGCGTCGGGCTTCTGGAAAGAGGTGACGACGGCGCCGGAGGCGTTGGTGAAGTTCATGACGTTGCCCGAGACCCGGCCGAAGTACCTCGTGCCGGGCTGGTCGCCGAAGGGGGTCACGGTGAGCGTCGAGGTGGAGTACTTCTGCCAGACCCGGTTGATGTAGTCGTCCATGACGGTGCGCGGCAGGGCGCCGGTCTCGATCCCGTGGCCGGGGGCGAGCGCGCGCAGCACGGTGCCGTCGGAGCGGGTCTGGATCAGGTTCGCCCAGCCGCCGGGCTGGCCGCGCAGGGCGTTGAAGAAGCCGTTGTAGCCGCCCGGCTTGAGGCGCCCGGTGCTGCTGGTCGTGCCGTCGGAGCGCTTCACGCCGACGGCGTAGGGGGCCGAGAACATGTCCACCTGCGTACTGTTGATCCACAGGCCGGCGTCGTTGAGCGTGTACTCGGACCAGTTGAACAGGATGTTCCGGTTGGGGTCGGACGGGTTCTGCACCGCGGGTTGCACCAGACCCCCGGTGGTCAGCTTGAAGACCAGCTTCTGGCCGTACGAGAAGTAGACCCGGCCGGAGAACTTGGGGATCCGGATCGTGACGGACTTCCCGTTGGCCGGGCCCGTGATCGACGCGTCGGGTGCCGGGGTCGGCGGGTTGCCGCCGGCCGGCCAGGGGTGGAAGGTGCCGTTGGCGTCGGCCCAGCCCTGGCGGCCGGTGGAGAGCTCGGTGCCGAGGTCGTAGATGTAGACGGGCTCGCCGCGGCCGGAGTTGTTGGTGATCGTCAGCGGGATGGTCGAGGGGACGGCGGCCTCGGCGCGGGGGGACGTGGTGCCGAGGACACTGAGGCCGACCGCCGTCAGCAGCGCGGCGAACAGGGCCGCGATGGGCTTTCGTCGGGCGTGCATGCGCTTCCTCCTGGTGTGGGGGGCGGAGGTGTGAGAGCGCTCTCAGAGTCCGGCCGGGAGAGGACGGTGTCAATCCGTCGTTCCGAACTTGTTGACTCGGCGCGGTTGGTGACCCTCCGTCGGCCCGGGACGTGTGGGGCCGGCGACGCCGCAGGTCGGGTCGGTGGCGGAGGTGGGTCGCCACGACCTTGACCGCGGCGCGGATTGGTCCGTACCTATTGACGTGTCCGCGCCATCTTCTTAGGGTATGAGAGCGCTCTCCACGGCGGCGCCGCGCGCCCGCTCACCCCGCGTGCCGCAGCCAGACGTACGCGACCGGCTGCCGCACGTTCCACTGCGCCGCCGTCTCGGGGGCGACCGGCTCGAACCCCGCCGCCCGGTAGCACCGCAGTGCGGGAGCGTTGTCGGGGTGCACGCGCATGTAGACGTCGGGCAGTCCGGTCCGCCGGGCCCGTACGGTCAGTTCGGCGACGAGATGCCGCCCGACACCCCGGCCGCGGGCCCCGGGAGCGACGATCACGCGGGCCAGCTCGACCTCGGACTCCTCGGTGTCGACCCAGAGTTCGCCGTAGGCGACGGGGTCGGCGTCCTCGTGCAGCACGTACGCCTCGACGTCGGACGCCTGCCGCCAGCCCGCGACGACGTCGACCGGCACGGGGAAGTCCTTCCGCCCGCACCACAGGGCGACCTCGGTCGGGGAGTCCGGCCAGCCCGCGACCGTACGGGCGTAGCCGGCGTCGAGCCCGTCGGCCCGCAGCAGTTCCATCGTTCCTCCGCGTCCCCGTGCCGGATCAGGATCGTCGGCAGGATCCTGTCACGGCCGTGCGAGCGCCGAAGCGGGACGAAGTCGCACATGCGGCGGTACTCCGCCCGGGCGTCCGCCCCGGGCCCGGCCCGGTCCCTCAGTTCGCGGGCTGCGGGCTGGGTCCCGGAGGCGGAAGCGGACCCGGTTCCGGCCCGGGACCCGGCGGCATGGGGTTCGGGGGCACGGGGTCCGGGCCGGCCGGCGGGGGCGTCGGCGGCAGCGGATCCGGGCTGACCGGCGGCGGTACGGGGCCGGGCGCCGGGCCCGGCTCGGGTCCTGTCGGGCCGGGCGAGGGGGTGGGGTTCGGCGGCACCGGATCGTTGGGGGGCGTGGCGTTCCTCGACATGCGATCCTCCCGGTTCGGGCCTTTCCGCTGAGGGGCGCGTACCCGGCCGCCCGCCGCTCACGCCACCCCGTCGGCTCTCAGCGCCTCCCGGTCTCAGGAACCGCGGACGCGATGCTCGTCCGGCCGCGCGCCCGGCATCCCGCGGCGCGCCGCGGCGAGCGCGGACCCCACGTCCCGCGTCCCCGTCGCCACGCAGAGGGTGTGCGCCACGTCCTCCAACCGATGGCGCACCTCGGGGCCGCCGTTCTCGGCGTTCAGCGCCCGCAGTGTCTCGTACCGCTCGACCAGCATGTGCAGAACCACGGGATGGGCCATCAACATGATCGGGATCCCTCCGTCACGACACCGGCACATTCTGCGACTCTGCGACCGGGTACCCCTCATCCCTTCGCCCATTCGGGGTAAGGGACACGCATGGGCGGTGGGTGGAGGGGGCGGTGATGGACGGTTCGGGACTTTCCGAGCGCGAACGGCGGGCGCTGGCGGAGATCGAGGATGTGTTGCGCTGCGACGGGGCCCTCGATCGGCAGTTGCGTACGATGCGGCTGGAACCGAGGCCGGACCCGGGCCCGGGAGAGTTGCTGCGGCGGCCGCGCACCCTGCTTCTGGCCCTGCTGGCGATCGTGTGCCTCGGCCTGCTGATCGCGGCCACCGTGACGACCCTGCTCGCGGTGGTGTGCGCTTTCGTGGTGACGTGGCTGGTCACCCTGCTCGTCGCCGTGCGCCTGCCGGGCGTGGTGCGGCGTACGGGTGCCCGGCGGCGTCGCCGGCGGCGCTGAGCGGGGGACTCGTCCGCCGCGCTGTGGGGCGGCCGCAGGCGGGTCGACGCACCGGTGGCGGGGCCCGGGCGTACAGCCCGGCGGGACGGTTCGGGAACGTGTACGCCCGGACGGCGCGCGAACCGGGACGTGTGTGCCGGAGCGCTCCGATCTCGGGGACCGGTCAGCTGCCGTGTGCGGCGCGGCGGCGCATCGCCCGGCGTTCCTCCTCGGAGGTGCCGCCCCATATCCCGGCGGACTGACCGGTCTCGAGTGCCCACTCCAGGCATGGGTTCGCCACCGGGCACCTCTCGCAGACCGCTTTGGCGCGGGCCTCCTGCCCGGCGCCGGGGCCCGATGAGCCGACCGGGAAGAACAGTTCCGGATCCTCGTCTGCGCAAGCGGCGCTTCGCCACCAGCCCATCGTCTCGACTCCTTCCGGAGGAAGCGTTCGGGGGTGCCACGGACATGTCCGTGCTGCGTCGCGTACCCGGTGTGCCGACGGCGATGCCTCCGAACCGGGGCGCGAGCGCGGACGGCGGGAGGATGGCCGAAACAGGCGCCGTTCCCGAGGGGCGGGGGGAGTTGGCGGCCGCCGCGTCCACTCGGGCCGTTGGCCGCATGGGAAGCGCCCGTGGGTGGGTGCGGGATCGTCTCGCTCCCTTCGGTCGCAAAGCGGCGGGCTGCGGATGGGAGGGTGGCGGCCTGGAGCTGGTCGGCAGTGTGCGGGCCGGTGGGTGGCGGGGGTTCAGGCGCCGGAGCGGGTTCCCTCTCCGGTGGCGTGGGTCTCGTTTCCGTCCGCGGGTAGAGATGGCCGGTGGCCACGCCCACCGTGCGTGGGTGGCGCGCCTGCCGTAACCGGCGTCTGCGGGTGATTCCCCGACAGGAGGCGGGCCCGGTGGGTGGTTTCCGAGATCGGGCTCTGTTTCGCCGACTATTTCGGCGAAAGCGGGCCCGATCTTCTCCGGCTCAAAGATCGGGCTCTGTTCCACCGACTATGTCGGCGAAAGCGAGCCCGATGTTCCGCCCACGCCCCGCCAGTACCCCGAATCAGCCGCAGACGCCGGTCACGGCAGGCGCGTCCACCACCGGCAGTAGGCGGGGAAGCGGCCATCTATACCCGCGGACGGCGACGAGACCCACGCCACCGGAAAGGCACCCCGCTCCGGAGCCTGAACCCCCGCCACCCACCCACCCGCACACGGCCGACCAGCCCCAGGCCCCCCACCCTCCCCTCCGCAGCCCGCCGCTTTGCGACCGAAGGGAGCGAGACGAACCCGCACCCACCCGCGACGGGAACACCACGACCTCGCCGCTTGCACCCGGGTCGCCCCATGACCGCGTACGGCTAGGCGACCGGGAACGACGCCTGGAAGGCCAGCCGGCGTTCGGCGTCCGCGGCGACGGTGCCGAGGAACTCGTCCAGTGCCAGGAACGCCTCCCAGCGCTCGCTCCCCGTCGCATCGGCCAGACGGACGACGACGAGGTCCTCCAGGTCCGTGACGCGTTTGCCCTTCCAGACCTTGTCGGCCAGGCTCACCAGCAGCTCCTCGACGGTGACGCCGTCGCCCGTCCACGACCCGTGCGTGGCGGCGAAGCGCGCCAGGCGCGGCTCGACGCCGTGCGTCAGCAGCAGAGCACGCCCCGCCTTCTCGTGCCTGCCGCCCGGACCGGACAACTCGGCGACGTGCAGGGCCTTGCCGATGTCGTGCGTGGCCGCGCCGAACAAGACAGCCGAACGGTCCACGACCAGGCCCGGGCTGTAGCGTCCGACCCACTCGACCAGTTCGCACGCCACGTCGTGCACGAGCCGCAGATGCGCCGCGAGTCGCGGTGGGGCGCCCACCTTCCGCAACAGAGGCGGGACCCGCGGTGGCAGCGGCCGCAGACCGGGCCACTCGGTCAGGGCCCTCTTGATCGCCCGCTCCGACACCCCGCCTCCGAGCCCGTCCCCGCCTTCGACCCCGTCCCCGTCCTCGCCTCCGACCCCGACCTCGGCGGTGGCTCCGGCCGCGCGGAGCGCGGCGACGGCCGACGCGGCGTACTCACCGCCCACGTCCCGCAGGACGACCACCGGGGCGCGGCGTGTGAGGAGCAGGCAGTTCCACGCGCTCAGGCCGGTCAGCCGGCGCAGCACCCCCACGACGTCCATCGCCCGCGGCCCGACCTCGGTGAGCACGGCCGTGGCCGGCTCCTCGTCGCAGACCAACTCCACGTGTACCTGTGCCACTCGCACTCCCCGTCGCCCCGCATCGCCATCCCGCGATCCCGTCGCGGGACAGGGTGCCCGAGGCCGCGCCCGAAGGAAACACCTTTCCGCCGGGTCGCCGCGCACGGCCCGGGTGCGCCGCTCGCCGTCCGCTTCCTGTGAGAATTCCCGCGACGGCCCACCGCACCCGACGACTGGAGGACGACGACGCATGGGTGGACACCCGGACGGCACCCCCGGTACGAATCCGCCGCAGGCACCGCCGATCACCTGCGAGGACCCCGAGTCCTTCGCCTGGAGCGTCTTCCAGGTCCGGCATCCCGTGCTGATCCGGCGCATCCTCGACGCCGTCCCGTACGGACCGGAGCGGCGGCGCGCCTTCGCCGACCTGTTGGAGGAGTCACGGCACGGCTCGGTGGCACCGCTGCCGCAGGACGCGCCGGACCGCGCGGAGTGGGAGGCGTGGGGCGAGGGGCGGTTCGGGCGGCCGTGGCCGGAACTGCCGTTCCTGTGGTCGGAGTCGTACTTCTACCGGCGCCTGCTGGACGCCGCCGGATATCTCGCCGACGGCGCATGGCACGGGGTCGACCTCTTCGCGCCGTTCAAGGAGGCCGAGTTGGACGGTCCCGGCTTCGCCGACGACCTCGCCGCCCTGGACGACCTGCCCGGTCTCGCCCCCGGGGACCGCGAACACGCGCTGCTGGCGGCCGCCGTGTGGGGCAACCAGGCCGACCTCGGCTTCACCATGGTGGCCGACGCGGGCGGCCCCGAGGCGTCCGGCACGCTGGTCGCCGACGACTCGGACGTGCTGTGGTCGCTGCTGGACGGCGGCACGGTCGTCGTCGTGACGGACAACAGCGCCCGTGAGGTCCTCGCCGACCTCGCCCTCGTCGACGACCTCCTGGCGAGCGGACGTGCCTCCGCGGTCGACCTGCTGGTCAAACCGCGCCCGTACTACGTCTCCGACGCCACCGCCCAGGACGTCCTGTCCTGTCTGCACCGGATGGCGAGCGCCCCCGGCGAGGCCGCCCGCGTCGGCGGACGCCTGCTCGCGGCCCTGCGCGAGGGCCGGCTCACCCTGTCCGCCCACCCCTTCGCCTGCGCGCCGCTCGGCTATCGCGACATGCCGGACGACCTGCGGGAACGCTTCGCCGCCGGGCAGCTGACGGTGATGAAGGGCGACCTCAACTACCGGCGCCTGGTGGACGACCGGCACTGGCCGCCGACGGTGCCGTTCGCGGACGTCACCGCCTGGTTCCCGGGGCCGGTCGCCGCCCTGCGCACCCTCAAGTCGGACACCGTCGCCGGACTCACCCCGGAGACCGCGGCCCGGCTGGACGCCACCGGCACCGCATGGCGTACCAGCGGCACGCACGCCCTGATCCAGGTCGCGGTCCCGGGGTGACGGTCCGCGCCGTCAGCGCGCCGCCGGTGCGGCCTGCCCGGAGGAGGCCAGCCCCGGAGGGGCCGCGGCCAGCGCGGAGCGGATCGCGTCGACCAGGGCCAGGGCGGCCTCCTCGGTCAGCTCCACGGCCACCCGGGCCGCGGGCCCGAGGGCCGGGTTGAGGAAGTCGATGTTGACGGTGTGCTCGTATGGCGCGTGCTGCGGGTGGTCGACGTAGACCATGGCCTCGGTCAGCCCGAAGTAGCCCTGGGCGCCCTTGCCGCTGCCGTCGATGCGGATCTTCTCGGTGAGGTACGTGCACATCAGAGGTGCTCCCTGAAGAAGGCGAGGACCTTGGACCAGCCGTCGACCGCCGCCTCGGGGCGGTAGCTCGGCCGTCCGACGGCGAAGAAGGCGTGGCCCGCGTTCTCGTAGGTGTGGAATTCGTACGGCTTTCCCTGCGCCTTGAGCTCCGCCTCCAGTTCGGCGACGTGCTCGGGGGAGGGGTAGCTGTCCTCCGCGCCGAACAGCCCCAGCAGCGGGCCGCGCAGGTCCTTCGTCAGGTGCACGATCGGCTCGATCTGGAGCGGGAAGTCCTCGGGCGGCCGGCCCGCGACGAAGGCCCCGTAGCAGTCGACGCCGGCCTGCACGTCCAGCGAGGCCAGGGCGAGGAAGGCCTGGCGGCCGCCGGAGCAGTAGCCGATCACACCGACCTTTCCGTTGGAGGACGGCAGGCCCCGCAGGTACGCGGCGCCGCCGGCGGCGTCCCCCAGGAACCGCTCGTCGGGCACGCCGCCGCGGGCGCGGGCCGCCGCGGCCGCGTCGTCCGGCGACGCGCCCGGCGCCTCACGGCTGTAGAGGTTCGGGCAGACGGCCGCGAAGCCCTCCGCCGCGAACCGCCGGGTGATCTCCTTGGTGGGGGCGTCGTAACCGGGCATGTGGTGGATCACCACGACGCCGCCGTAAGGACCGGGCGTCATGGGCCGGGCGGAGTAGGCCTCGATGCGGTCGCCGCCGTGACCCGTGAGGGTGACGGTCTCGGCGAGAAGTGCGTCGTACATCTACGTCGAATCCTTCCGGGAGGACGGATGATCAGCACTCTATGCCGCAAACACTCTCCCCCTGCCGCCGCCGCCCCGGACCCGCGGGTTGGGACGGGTGGGGCCGGTCGCCCGGCGCGGTCGGCGGCCGCGGCGCCGTGTCGCTTGCCCGGGCCGCGCGCCGGGCGCAGGCTGGTCGTATGGCTGCTCAGGGCGGGCCGACGCTCATCACGTCCGTCCAGCGGGCCTTCCGCCTGCTGGAAGCGGTGGGCGCGCACGAGGGCGGTGTACCGGCGAAACAGCTGGCGCGGGAGACCGGACTGCCGCTCGCCACCGCCTACCACCTGCTGCGGACGCTGACCCACGACGGCTATGTGCGCAAGCTGGACGACGGTGGCTTCGCCCTCGGTGACAAGCTCGGCGCCCTCCATGCCGCGAGCCGGCCGCAGATGCCGCTCAGCCGCGTCCGGCCCGCGCTGGCCGCCCTGCGCGACAACGTGTCGGCGGCCGTCTACCTGACCTTCTACGAGGACGGCGAGATCCGGGTGGCGGACATCGTCGACGGCCCCCGGACCCCGCGGGTCGACCTCTGGGTCGGTTTCGAGGAGGCCGGGCACGCCACCGCCCTCGGCAAGTGCGTCCTGCGCGAACTGGACGAGGAGTCCCGCGACGACTACCTCTCCCGCCACGCGCTGGCCGATCTGACCCCGCGCACGATCACCCGCCGTGCCGAGCTGCTGCGGCGGCTGGACGAGGCGCCGGCCCCTCCGGCTGTCATGGACCTGGAGGAGTACTCCCTCGGCACCGTCTGCATCGCGGTCCCGGTCCACAGCGGCGGCACCCTGGGCGCGCTCGGCGTGTCGGTGCGCGCGGACCGGCTCGACGCCCTCGACGAGGTGCGGGCCATGCTGCTCTCCACCGCGAGCCGAGTGACCCGCGGACTGTCGCTCACTATCTGAAATTCCCGCCCTTGCGGCGAGGGTGCATAAGCCCATTAACTGGTTGAAACGGACAGCAGCGGTGTGACGGCCGGCACAGGCAGGGATGCGGACGAACATGAGTCAAGCCCGGGACCAGCGGCATCTCGGACGGCCGACGTGGCACTTCGCCTCGGGAGTGCCGCTGCTGATCATCTGCGGGGTGGCGCTCGTCGCCTTCGCCAGCGGCGGCGGCCCGGACTGGCTGCCGCTGCTCGCCGTCGGTCCGGCGCTGGCCGCGGCTGTGGGCGGACCCTGGCGCGTGCTGCGGGTCGGCGTTCTGGCCGTGGCCCTGGCCGCCGCGCTCGGCGCGTACAAGGACACTCCCGGCGACAAGCTGGCCATCGTGGTGGGCGCGCTGGCCGCCGTCACCCTGGCCAGCGGGCTGGGCGCCGCGATCCGCAAGCGCCGCGAGCGGGTGCTCGCGGCCGTCCGCTCGGTCGCCGAGGCCGCCCAGCACGCGCTGCTGCTCCCCGTCCCGGAGACGGTCGGCCCCTTCCAGGTGGCCGTGCGCTACAGCGCCGCCGCGGCGGAGGCCAGGATCGGCGGCGATCTGTACGCCCTGGTGCCCACTCCGTACGGCGTGCGTCTGATCGTCGGCGACGTGCGGGGCAAGGGGCTGCCGGCGGTGGGTACCGCCGCCCTGGTGCTGGGTGTGTTCCGCGAAGCCGCCTACGACGAGCCCGATCTGCTCGACGTCGTCGACCGGATCGAGCGCAGCCTGGCCCGCAACCTCGGCTCGGACGACTTCGTCACCGCCGTGGTCGTCGGGCATCCCCGCCCCGGCCGCATGGAGGTCGTCAACTGCGGCCACGCCGAGCCGCTATTGCTGCGCGGGGGCGACGTCCTCGCCGTCGAGTCCTCCGGCCAGGTCCCGCCGCTGGGTCTGCGCGCCCTGGCCGGGGACGAACCGGTGCTCCAGGTGCTGCCGTTCTCCGAGGGCGACCAGCTGCTGCTCTACACGGACGGTGTCGTCGAGGCCCGGGACCACGGCCGCCGTTTCTACCCGCTGGACGAACGCGTCACGCGCCATCTGACCGACGACCCCGCGCGCACCCTCGCCGCGCTCCACGACGACCTGCTGGAGCACGTCGGGGGCAGGCTCCACGACGACGCCGCGCTGCTCCTGCTCCGCAGCACCTCGAGCGCCGCCCCCGTCACCGAACCGCGTGTCGGTGCGCCCGTGGCCGCGGCGACCGGCTCCGTCGACGGGCTCCGGGCCGGCTGAACCGCCGGGCGGCCGGCTGTCACGAGCCACGTGTCCCGCGGGCGATTTGCTGCGCCTGAGGCGATGTGCGATACGTGGAAGGGGAGCCTTTACAACGCTCGCCGAGGAAGTGCCATGGCTGGAACGCACGAGGACGTCGGGCGCGTGGTCACAGGACGCTACCGGCTTCTGCGTCGGCTCGGTGTCGGCGGCATGGGACGGGTGTGGCTCGCCTACGACCAGGAACTGGCGTGCGAGGTGGCGCTCAAGGAGATCGTCCTGCCGCCCGGAATCCCCGAGCGGGAGGTGAGCTCCCGGATCGCCAGGGCGCGCGGCGAGGCCCGGCACGCCGCCCGGCTGCGGACCCATCCCCATGTCGTCACGGTGCACGACATCGTGGAGGAGGACGGGCTGCCGTGGATCGTCATGGAGTTCGTGCCCGGCGCCATGGACCTCGAGGCGGTGGTGCGCGAGCGGGGACCGCTTCCGCCCGCGGAAGTCGCGCGGATCGGGCTCGCGGTGCTCGACGCCCTGCTGGAGGGCCACCGCCTCGGCGTCCTGCACCGGGACGTCAAGCCGGCCAACATCCTGCTGACCCACCCCGACCCGCAGCCCTCCTACCCCACGGAGGGCGGCGGCCGGGTGATGCTGACCGACTACGGCATCGCCTTGGAGCCGAGTTCCGGCGAGGCGCGGCTGACCGCGACCCTGGAGATCCTCGGGACCCCGCGCTTCATGGCCCCGGAGCGGGCGAACAACCAGCCGCCCACGGCGGCCGGCGACCTGTTCTCACTCGGCGCCACCCTCTACTTCGCGCTCGAGGGGACCGGCCCCTTCGACCGCGCCACCGCCCTCACCACGCTGAGCGCCCTGCTCTTCGAGCCCCCCGCCCCGCCGCGCAGGGAGACGCGGCTGACCCCGGTCCTCGTCGGGCTGCTGGCCAAGGATCCCGCGGACAGGATGGGCGGCGAAGAGGCCGCCCGGCGGCTCTCCTCCGTCGCCGCGCAGCCGTACCACCTGCACCCGGCCCCGCCCGGGGAGTCCGCGGCTCCCGCGGACGCGGCACCGCCCGAGCGGTCTCCCGCGCCGGAGCCGCCGCGCCCCCAGGCGGCGGCCGCCCTGACGACCGAACTCCCGCCGCCGGCCGGGCAGGGGGAAGGGGAACTGAGCGGTCCGCCCCGGGGGCCGCTGCCGCCGCAGGCCGACGAGGGCCCTCCGCGGTCCGGTCCACCCGGGCCCGGTCCGGCCCGGCCCGGCCGTCCGCGGCCCCGGCGCCGGCGGGCAGGGATAGTGGCGGGAGCGCTGCTGGCGGCACTGGCATTGGTGGGCGGTGGCATCTACCTGGCACAGTCGCCTTCGGGCCCTGACCGCGCCGCACCGACATCCGTGCAGTCGATCAAGGTCGGCGACTCCCCGCACGGCGTGGCGGTGTCCCCGGACGGGGGCCGGGGCTACGTCGCCAACTACAGCTCGGGCTCGGTGTCGATGATCGACACCGAGTTGAACCGCACCGTGGGCGATCCCATCCCGGTCGGCCGCTTCCCGAAGGGGGTGGCGGTGTCCCCGGACGGGCGCAGGGTCTACGTGACCAACAACTACGCGGGCTCGGTCTCGGTCATCGACGCCACGAGCAACCGCACGGTCGGCGATGCCGTGTCCGTGGGCTCCAGCCCGGAGGGGCTGGCGGTGTCGCCGGACGGAAGCCGGGTCTACGTGGCCAACGGGACCTCGGGCTCGGTGTCGGTGATCGACACCGCGAAGAACCGCGTGGTCGGCGATCCCATCCCGGTCAGCCGCTTCCCGCGGGGCGTCGCGGTGTCTCCCGACGGGCGCGAGGTCTATGTGACCAGCTTCGGCCGCAACAGGACCTCGGCGTCGGTGTCGGTGATCGACACGGCGAAGAACCGTGTGGTGGGCGATCCCATCCCCGTCGGGCGCCGCCCGGAGGGGCTGGCGGTGTCGCCGGACGGGAGCAAGGTCTACGTCGCCAACGGGGGATCGGGGTCGGTGTCGGTGATCGACACCGAGTTGAACCGCACCGTGGGCGACCCCATCCCGGTCGGCTCCAGCCCCGCGGGGCTGGCGATGTCGCTGGACGGACGGCACGTCTACGTGGCCGATGGGGGTTCGGGCGCGGTGTCGGTGATCGACACCGCGGAGAACCGCACGGTCGGCGACGCGATCTCGGTCGGCTCCAGCCCCGAGGGGGTGGCGGTGTCGCCGGACGAGCGCCGCGTCTACGTCGCCGACGCGACCTCGGGGTCGGTGTCGGTGATCACGTTCTAGGTCGTGTCGTCACATGAGCTCCCCCAGCTACCGCCGGGAGGTGCCCCCACCGCCCGAAGGGCGGTCCCAGCGGCTCCCCCAGTTGGCGCTGGGAGGTGCCCCCAGGTGCGGTGCATCGCAAGGCGGAGAGTCGTCCTCGTAGTGGGCTACTCGGACGATTCGACAACTCCCCCGGGCC
>NZ_JBEZXR010000051.1:0-24135 GCF_040638135.1 Streptomyces sp. NPDC026673
TCTGCGGCACCACCGTCGCCAAGGCCGCCAAGTTCGCGCCCTCCGAGGACGAAGGCTTCACCGAGGACATCGCCCCGCAGATCGTCCGCCACTGAGCGGTCCTGCCATCGAGGCTCAGTGACCGGATTCCGGTGACGGGCCGACGCGCCCCCGCCCACCGGCCCCACGGCCGGGGGGCGGGGGCGCGCTCGCCCCGCCGTGAGTCGTCATCGCGACGCGGGCAGGGCCGTGAGCGCCCCGTGGTCAGCGGGCCTGGCGGGCATTGCCGCGGCGCGAGGCCCGGCGGGCGAGGACGTGGGCGGCCTTCGCCACGACGACCGCCACGAGGGCGCCGATGAGCCAGTGCCGCCACGGGCCGGAGACCAGCAGGAGTCCTCCCAGCCCGAGGTGGACGGCGACGACCAGCACGATGAGGGCCACGGCGCCAAGCGTCGCGCGACGCCGCCGTCGAGGCACGGAGAGCTCCGCCGGGACGGTCGCGGTGTGTGCGGCGTCGACGGACTCGGTCTGCTGCCAGGTGATCTGCAGGGAATCGTGCGCACCGATCTTCCGCAGGCGCCCGGCGATCAGGTCCTGGATGTCACGGAGGCTGTCCCGATCCGTGGCTTCGATGCGGAGTGTGAGCGAGCCGGGGCCGGCGTCCAGGGTGCACCGGCCCGAGCCGACGTCGATCGTCCCGTGAGTGCCGGACCATTCGGCGTGTCGGATCCGGAGCCGCGTCCCGCCGCCGTGGAGGCGGATGAGGAGGGCCAATGCGCCGTCCATCGGGCCCGGCTGCTTGCACAGCCGGGCCAGGTACCGGCTCGGGTGGTCGGTCGGGACGCGGGCTTCGGCGATCGGCATGGAGGTCCTTTACGGGGGTGCGCTGAGGGGTGCGCGGCAGCCATCCCTGGTTGTGCACCTTGGACAGGACAGCGCGGCGATCTGTGACAGCCACGTCGTCCGCGCACCCCGGCAGCCGGGTCCCCGGCCGGCGTCGGCGTCCCGGTACGCGCCCCGCGCACCGACCGGTCCTGGACCGAACCCGATTACGCGGCGGACGAGTGAGGCGTGACCGCGGTCCGTGCCGTGCGTCCTCGCCTGTCCGGATGCGTTCTACGAGCGGCTGCATGTTCCCCACGCCCGCGTGTTGCCGCGTCAGTCGCAGACCGTGCCCGCGGGCGGGATGCGGTCCTGCGTCAGATACGCGTCGACGGCGCGATCGACGCAGGCGCTGCCGCGCTGGAAGGCGGCGTGCCCTTCACCGTCCCAGGTGAGCAGGTGCCCGGAGGACAGTTGGCGGACCAGCGACTGGGCCTCCACGTATGGCGTGGCGGGGTCGCGCAGGGTGCCGATGACCAGGATCGGCGCGGCGCCGGGGGCGGTGACGCGGTGGGGGTGCTGGTTCGCCGGGACCGGCCAGTGGACGCAGTTCATGAGCTGGGTCGCCCAGTGCGTGCCGAACTGGGGCGAGGCGCGCAGGAACCGGGGCAGCGCCGACTGGACCTGCGCCGGGGTGGAGCGCGGGCCGAGGGCGGCGGTGAGACAGTGGACGGCCAGGAAGGACTGGTCGCCCGGGTCGTTGTCCTCCTCGGCGGAACCGACGAATCGCTGCAGCGCGGTGGTGTCGCCCTCGAGTACGCCTGCGAGGACGCCGCGCAGTTCCGCCCACTGGGGATACGCGGGAGGTTTCGCCGATCCGGGATACATGAGGCCCTGTTGGACCGTGTAGGTGATGCTGTCTCCGGTGACGATCACGTCCTTGCCCTGCCGCAGCGGGGTGCGGTCGAGGGTGTCCCGGAGCGCGTCGAGTGTCCGGCCGGCCTCGGCCACGGAGTGACCCAGGGGGCAGTCCGGGCGGGCCGCGCAGTCGGCGGCGAAGGACTCCCAGGCCAACTGGAAGCCGCCGGCCTGGTTGAGCATGCTCTGGTAGCCGTCGATGGAGGGGTCGACCCCACCGTCCAGCACCAAGTGCCCCACCCGGGAGGGGAAGAGGTCGGCGTAGGTCGTCCCGAGGTACGTGCCGTAGGACAGGCCGAGGTAGTGCAGCCGCTCGTCTCCGAGGAGGGCCCGCATGATGTCCATGTCCCGGGCCGCGTCGACGGTGCCGACATGGGGCAGCAAGGCTCCGGCGTGCTCCTCGCAGGCCTCGGCGACCTCCCGGTTCGCCTCGTCCGTCGCTTCCAGCGTCGCGACATCCACGTCAGGCATGCGCATACCGCGTCCCAGCGAGACGGCGGGCGTGTCGGTCGCGCAGTTCACCGACGTGCTCAACCCGACCCCACGTGGGTCGACGGCGACCAGGTCGTAGGCCGCGCGGAGCGCCGGGGAGAACTCCTCCACAGAGGCCAGCAGCGCTTCCACGGCCGACGCGCCGGGGCCACCGGGATTGAACTGCAGCGAGCCGATGCGAGCCGCACCGCCGGCGCCGGTGGCCTTCGTGCGGATGGCGGTGAGCGTGATGTCCTGGGCTTCGGGATGCGCGTAGTCCAAGGGCACCCGTACCTCCGTGCACTGGAACGCGGCCACCGGGCACGGCCGCCAGGTGAGCTTCTGCTCGTAGTAGGGCCGCAGCGCCGTGGGGACCGAGTCCGGGGGCGCGGTGCCGCCGGCGCCCCGGGCGGCATCCGCCGCCGGTCGCAGTGCCGCGGGGGATCGGTGGGGGCCGGTGGTCGTACAGGCGGCGAGCACCAGCGCGGACGCGCCGAGCGTGGCCAGGACGCCGCGCAGCCTGCGCGAGCGTATGCGGGCGGTGGTCCGGGCAGCGGTCATCGCCACGCCTTTCTTCTGTGCGCGGGGGGATTGCTGGGAGTGCTCGACAGGGCTGCGGCGGCGCCGCGCGCCACGGGAACCCTTGACGGCAGTGCGCGGTCAGCTCATCACAGATAGTGATCGTCGGCGTGCTTCGATGGACCGGATGTGTGAACCCCGCACGGGCGCGGGATCGGGACAGGTCGGCAGGGGGCTTCGGTGCGTCCGCCCTGGCCGTGGGGGAGGGGCGGACGCTTCAGGACGACTGTCCCCCAGGCGCCGGGCCTCAGGACGGCAGTCGAGAGGCGGCCGTGGATGTGTGGCGCGCCTCTTGTGTGGCGGGAGTTGGTGCGTGTGCGGACACGCGCGGGCGCCGACTCGTCCCGCCCCGGATTCTGCTCGTGGTGGAGGGCGGTTTCGCCGCCTGGCTCAAGGGCAGGCGGCCAGTGGGACCCCACGGAGGTGCCGAGATGAGTGCCGGAGAGAAAGCCAAGGCCAAGGCCGAACAGGTCGTCGGAAAGATCGTGCGGAAGGGAGCGCACGCGGTGCACAAGAACACACTCGAGGCAAAGGGCGCCGCTCTCGAAGCGCGGGGCAGGATGCGGGGTGCGAAGGAGAGCACCAAGGACGTCATCAAGCACTGATGCCGCTCGGGGCTGCGCCCTCCGCTCACGAGGTCATCGACGCCCGCACGGCCGGTCAGAAGGACCGGCCGTGGACTACTTCCGGACGCTGCTTGTCTCCGTCGCGTCACGCCGGTCCGCGAGGAGTTCTTGGCTCGGCTGGGGCGATGAGTACAAGACCGCGGTCAGCGAAGGTCTCGAAGACCGCCGATTGATCACCGCTTGCGCCCGCTGGGCCTGCATCACCTGCATGCGGCGACGGGCCCCCGGCAAACCGATCCCAGAGTCACCCGACCCCGGCTGACCGGCAGAGGTACGCTCCTGACCAAGCCGCCGATCTTCGGACCGGCGGCTCCTGTTACCGTCTCTCGGACCAATCGGTCGGTTGGGAACGGAGTCGTACATGTTCCCCGAGACGATTCTGCACAGCAGACGACTGGTCCTCCGCGCGTTCGACACCGGTGACATCCAGGACACACGCGCAAGCTGCTCGGACTCCCTCACCCAACGATGGCTTCCGCTGCCCCAGCCCTACACGCTGGACGATGCCACCGCCTGGTGCACAAGCACCGCACGCGCGATGCGGGACAGCGGCGACGGCATCCAATTCGCCATCACCGACGCCGGCACCAAGCGTTTGATGGGCCAAGTCGGCTTGAAGAAGACGGACTGGCGAGCGTTGGTCAGCGAAGTCGGGTACTGGGTGTCACCCTGGGCGCGCGGTCACGGCATCGCAGTCGAGGCGACCCGCACGCTGGCGCACTGGCTCCTGACCGACCAGCACTTCCAGCGCATGGAACTGCGAGCTGCCACCGAGAACACCGCGTCCCAGGCGGTCGCGCTCAAGGCGGGCTTCCACCGCGAAGGCACCCTGCGAAACGCCGGCTTGGCGCACGGAACTCGGGTCGACCTGGTGCTGTTCTCCCTGGTGCCCGGCGACCTCGGGTCGACCACTGATCCCACATCGCGGTCGCCCGCTTGACTCTGTTCACGAGAACCGACAGCCCCCGTACACGAATTGGGGCCGCACCCGGAGCTCTGCCGAAATCGAACCGTTCACAACGTCGGGCAGCGCGGGCCCCTGCCGCGTGGGCAGGGGCCCGTGGTGTGGGGAGCTGAGGAGAGCCTGGACCTGCCCTCGACGAGCAGCGTCCTGGCCGACACGGCTTACCGACGGCCCGCGGCCCGACGGCCCGACGGCGGGGGAGTCGGCGGCTAGCTCAGATGCCGAGTGAAGAACCGGGCCGCTTCGTCCCCCGCGAACTGCGGGACGCCGGTGTGCCCGCCCGTGTTGGCGTGCAGCGTCTTCTCCTTGGAGCCGAAGGCGTCGAACAGATCCAGGGCTGCCTGCCGGTCGTTTCCTTCGTCGTCCCACTGCAGCAGGACGTGCAGCGGAATGGTGACCTGGCGGGCCTCATCGAACATGGCGCGCGGGATGAAACTCCCGGCGAACAGCACGGCGGCCGAGATGCGCGGTTCGACCACGGCCAGCCGGGTCCCGATGGAGATCACTCCCCCCGAGTACCCGACCGGGCCGCCGATCTCGGGCAGCGAAAGGAGGGCGTCCAGGGCGGCCCGCCATTCCGGGACCGCCTTTTCGACCAGCGGGAGGATGAGGGCGTCGACGATCTCGTCGCCGACCGGCTCGCCGGCCTCCACAGCCCGGCGCAGGTCCGCACGGGCCTGCTCGGCGGCGGCCCAACGGGGCCGGTCACCGCTCCCGGGGAGCTCGATGGTGGCCGCGGCGAAGCCATCCGCCGCGGCGTGCCGGGCCCGTCCCGCCAGTTGCGGGTACATCTTGTGCAGTCCGAGCGGGGGGTGGCCGAGCAGGATCAGCGGCGCCGGTGCGGACGCGGATGCGGATCCGGGCGTCCACAGGATGCCGGGGATCTCGCCGAGGGTGAATTCGCGCTCAAGGACGCCGTCGTCGAGGCGCTGTTCGGAAGTGAAATGCATGGTCGTGCCTTTCGGGAGTGCTCTTGAACGGCGCTCCCGGACGACCTATCGCCCGACCGTGACCCCGGAGGAGAGCACCCATGTGAATACGTTCACGGGTACCACCTCCTCGTTATCTCGCACGGCCTGCGGAAGGTTAGCAAGACTCGCTGTGACTCGCCAACGGGTTCTTGCGGGGGCTCCGTGGCCGGTTGCCCGTGGAGACCGGTGGCGGATCGGTTGTACGGCAGGTCAACGGGGCCGGGCCACTAGCCAAACGATCTCTCACGGCTAGAGTCAGCACCGGCGTATCGGTGATCGACCGAGGGGCGGACGGGCGTTGACAGAACGGGACAGCACCGATTCCGGGCACATTTCGGAGCTGTCCGTGCCGCGGTTCGTGGGACGGGAACGGGAGGTCGCCGCACTCGGCAGCGCGCTCGGGCGACCGCCCGCCGTGGTCCTGATCGACGGCGAGGCGGGCATCGGCAAGACCCGGCTGCTGCGGGAGTTCCTGGCGTCCCATGCCGAGGACGGGCGTCGTGTCCTGGTCGGGGCCTGCCCCGAGTTGCGCGTGCCGTACACGCTCGGCGCGGTCGTGGACGCGGTGCGCGACGGCGTCGCCGGTGTGTCCGGGCTGCGGCTCAGCGGCCTGGGTGGCGCGCTGCGTCCGCTGTTCCCCGAGTGGGCGGCCGACCTGCCGCCGGCGCCGGAGCCGCTGGAGGACGCGACCGCGGCCCGGCACCGGCTGTTCCGCGCGTTCATCGAGGTGTTCGGCCGGCTCGACGTGTCCGTGCTGGCACTGGAGGACGTGCACTGGGCGGACGAGGCGACCCTGGAGTTCCTGCTGTTCCTGGTCTCACGCCGGCCCCTGCCGGTGAGCGTGGTGGTGACGTACCGGCGCGAGGAAGTGCCGTCGGACTCGCTGCTGTTGCGGCTCTCCTCCCGGCTGCCCGCCGACGCGCACCTGGCCAGGCTCACCCTGCACCCCCTGGGGGTCGACGAGACCGGCGACTTCGTCTCCTCGATGCTGGCCGGCGAGCACGTGTCGGCCGAGTTCGCCGCCTTCCTCCATGAACGCACGGACGGCGTCCCGCTGGCGGTGGAGGAGTCCGTGCGGCTGATGCACGACCGGGCCGACCTGGTCCGCCGGGACGGCGGTTGGGCCCGCCGCCGCTTGGACAGCATCGAGGTGCCGCCCACGATCCGCGACGCCATGCTGGAACGCGTCGGTCGGCTCCGGCCCGACACACGGACGGTCCTCTACGCGGTGTCGGTGCTCTCCGGCCCCGCCGACTACGCGACCCTGCAAGCGGTGACCGGGCTGCCCGATGACCGGTTCGCCGCGCAGGCGGCGGACGCGCTGGGGTGCGGACTGCTCCATGAGGCCGCGCCCGGACAGTGGTCGTTCCGGCATTCCCTGGCGTGTCACGCCGTGTACGAGGCGATCCCGGCCCAGGAGCGGCGTGCCATGCATCTGCGTGCCGGCCGCGCGTTGGAGGAGGGACCGCTGCCGCCGGTCGCGCAGTTGGCCCGGCACTTCCGCCTGGCCGGCGAGGCCGACGCGGCCTGCCGGTACACCGAGCGGGCGGCCGACCTCTCCGCGCAGTCCGGCGATGTGGCCACCTCGACACTGCTGCTCCACAGCCTGGTCGCCACCGTCGCCCTGCCGGTGGAGCCGCTGGTCCGGCTGGTCAGGAAGATCCAGTTCCAGTCGCTGCCCGGCTCCGACCCGCATTCGACGGTCATCGAAGCGCTGCAGTCGGCCCTGTTGATGCCGACGCTGACGCCGGAACAGCAGGCCCTGGTCCGCTTCCAGATCGGCCGGGTGCTCATGGTCGCGGGGGAGATGGAACCGGGCCGGCTCGAGATCCTGAGAGCGGTACCCCATCTGCCACCGGACTCGCTGGACATGGCACGGGCCCGCATCCTCCTGGCGCTGCCTCTCGGGAGCGCGTGGCCGGCCTCGGAGCATCTGCGGTGGCTGCAGGAGGCACCCGTGGAGGCGCCGTCGATCGCGCCGCACGAGCGCATGCGCCTGTCCGTGGAACGCGCCTTCGCGCTGCTCATGCTCGGCGAGGAGGCCGGGTGGGACGCGGCACGGCAGATCCCGGACGACGTCGCCAATCCGCGGGAGGCGGAGTTGGTCGCGATAGGCCACACCAATGTCGGCGAAGAGGCGATGCGGTGGGGGCTGTTCGACGAGGCCAGGGTACGGCTGGCCAAGGCTGCGGAGCTCGCCGAGCGCCACGAGTTCCCGGAGTATCTCGCGAGCATCGCCTCGTCCCGGACCCACCTCGACTGGTTCAGCGGTGCATGGGAGGGGCTCGCGGACCGGGCGGCCCGGCTGACCGACGATGACGGCGGCGTGCGGCTGAAGGACCGGAGCGAAGCGGCCCTGGTGGCGGGCCTGATCGAGGCCGCCGCCGGGGACCGCGGGGCGGCGGAGGAGCGGCTGCGCTTCGCCGCGCGCGACGACCAGCAGCGGATCGAGGCCACGGCCGCGCTGGCTCAGCTGTATCTGCGCGACGGCGACGTCGACGAGGCGCTGCGCCTCACCGACGAACCGGCCGGGTTCGCCGTCGGCGGCGGGATCTGGACCCGGGCCGTCGAGTTCGCCCCGGTACGGGTCGCGGCCCTGGTGGCCGCCGGTCGGCCCGGCCACGGCGCCGACCTGGTGGCCGCGTTCGAGCGGGCCGTCGGGGGAAAGCAGGCTCCGGCACCGCAGGCGTCCCTGGTGCTGTGCCGGGCGATCCTGGCCGAAGCCGACGGCCGGCCCGCCCACGCCGCCGCGCTGTTCGCCCGGGCCGCCGACGCGTGGCAGGCACTGCCGCGCCCGTACGACGCACTGCTCGCCCGGGAGCGTCACGCCCGCTGCCTGCTCGCCGCCGACCGCCCCGAGGACGGCATGGCGATGCTCTCCGACATCGCGCGGTTGTTGTCGGACCTCGGCGCCCGCAACGACGCCGACCGGGTGGCGCGGTTCCTGAGCGGGCGGGGGCAGGGCCGGGAACGGGAAGCCGGGACGACGCGGGGCCGGGGACGACCCGGCTACGGCGACCGGCTCTCCCCGCGCGAGCTGGAGGTGGCCCGTCTGCTGGTCGACGGCCGGACCAACCGCCAGATCGCCGACGTGCTCGTGGTGTCGACGCAGACGGTCGCCAGCCAGGTGAAGTCGGCCATGCGCAAACTGCGGGTGACGTCGCGGACCGCGCTCGCGCTCAGAGTCGTGGAGTCGGGCCTCGTCGGCGAGCCGGGCCAAACCCCCGCGGCCGACGAGTAAATTCCGCCGCTCCCCGCCCGGCGACGAAGAAATACCCTCGCCCGCGCGGCGGATTAAATCCCGCATCTGACCAATCGAGCCCGGACCGGGCCCGCTTGCACACTCGTCACCATGCTCCCCGCAGAACCGCCGACAACCGAACCGGCAGACAGCCCGGCCGCTCCGGTACGCCGTACCACGGACGAACCGGCAACGGCAGGACCTCCGGCCGACCCGGCGGACGCCCCGGCCTCCGAGGCCACGGGCGTCACCGCCGTTGCCGGCGAGTACGAACCGCTCTAGCGCGCAGGTCCATGGCCGGACCGTGATCGCCGGTGCCGCGAGGCGCCGTCCGCCCCAGCCTCTCGGCCGGGGCGAGGACTCCTCGCGTCCACCGGGAACCCGATCGCGGGCGTCCGGCACACCTCCGCGTAGCAACTCCTCGGATATCCCCCGTCATTCACCTCACAGGAGACCCATAGATGAGGCCAAGCGCAAGGAAGCGTCTCGGCAGACGCTTGGGCGCGGTGACCGTCGGTCTGACCGTCTTCGGCATGGTCGCGTCGACCGCGGCGACATACGCCGCCGAGCCGGCCGGGCAGAAGTCGCGTTCCGGTGTCACACGGACGACGCCCGCGAAGGCGAAGGCCAACAGCGACCTGGCGCGGATCGTCTCCGCGTCCGGCGGGACCGTCCCGGTGACGCTGATCACCGGCGACAGGGTGCACGTCGGCGTCGACGACGACGGCAGGCCGGTCGTCGGCGACATCGAGCGGGCGGCGCGGCCCGACGGCCCCCCGGTCGTGTTCCACACCATCACCCGCCAGGGCAAGGTGTACGCCGTGCCGGACGACGCCCTCGCGCTGGTCGGCAAGGGACTGCTCGACTGGAGCCTGTTCGACCTGGCCCAGCTGGCGAAGCTCGTCGCGGCGGGCAAGGTCGACAAGGTGCCGGTGCTGGTCACCTACACCGGAACGGCCGGGGCCGAGAAGACGCGCAAGGTCGCCGGGGCGTCCGGCGGCAGGGCGCTCCCGAGCATCAACGGCCGCTCGATGAACATCGCCGACGGCGGCCGGTGGTGGCAGGGCGTACGGGGCAAGACGGACGCCAGTGCCGCCGACGCCCGGTCCGCCGGCTCCCTCGCGGGGGTCAAGAAGGTCTGGCTCAACGGCCTTTCCACGGTCGACCTCGAGCAGTCGGTACCGCAGATCGGCGCGCCCGTCGCCTGGGAGCGCGGCTACGACGGCACCGGCGTGCGCGTGGCGGTGCTGGACACCGGCATCGACGCCGGCCACCCGGACGTGTCCGGAAGCATCGTCGAACAGGTCGACTTCACCGGCAGCCCCTCGGGCGCCAAGGACGGGCACGGCCACGGTACCCACGTGGCGGCCACGGTCCTCGGCAGCGGCGCCGCCTCCAAGGGGCTGCGCAAGGGTGTCGCGCCCGGCGCCAAGCTCCTGGTCGGCAAGGTCTGCGACGACAACGGGCAGTGCCCCGACGACGGGATCATCGCGGCCATGGACTGGGCCGCCCACTCGGGGGCCAAGGTCGTCAACATGAGCCTCGGCGGTGAGCCCACCGACGGCACCGACCCGATGAGCCAGGCGCTCAACGAGCTCAGCCGCGCCACCGGGACCCTGTTCGTGGTCGCGGCCGGGAACTCCGGCTGGTTCCCCCAGAAGGTCGTCTCACCGGGCTCGGCCGACGACGCGCTGACTGTGGCGGCCGTCGACAAGAACGGCGACATGGCCGACTTCTCCAACCGCGGACCGCGGATCGGGGACGGCGCCGCCAAGCCGGACATCGCGGCTCCGGGCGTCGACATCGTCGCGGCACGCGCCGCCGGCACGGCCATGGGCACCGTGGTGGACGAGTACTACACAGCGGCCAACGGGACCTCGATGGCCACACCCCATGTGGCCGGCGCCGCGGCCATCGTCGCCCAGCAGCACCCGGAGCTGACCGGGCAGCAGATCAAGGCGCTGCTGATGGACACCGCCACCGACCTGGGGCACGACATGTACGCCCAGGGCAGGGGCCTGGTGGACCTGGCGACCGCGACCAATCCGCGGATCGTCCCGAAGGGCAACCTGAACTTCGGCCGCCTGACCTACCCGCAGTCCGCGGTGACGAAGAAGATCACGTACACCAACCGCGGTGACGAGGCCGTCACGTTGCATCTGACGATGCCGGTCTCCTTCGCCGACGGCAAGCCCGCCGCGGCGGGCCTGTTCACCCTCAGCGCGGACAAGGTGGTCGTCCCCGCGGGCGGGTCCGCCGAGGTGTCGGTGACGGTCGACGGCAGCGTCCTCGGCACCGACGGGGCCCACGGCGGCTACAACGGGCTGCTGAGCGCCCGTGACGACTCGGGCGCGATACGGCTGAGCTCGGGGGTCCACACCTTCGTCGAGGCCCAGAAGTTCCCGCTGACGCTGAACGTCGTCTCCCCGGCGGGTGCCACCGACGTCCAATACGGCAACGCCACCATCATGCCGGTCGACGACCAGGTCCACCTGCACGCGGGCCTGGTCTCCATGAACGGCACGGCCACCATGACCGATCAGTTCTTCCGCGGCACCTACTCGGTCGACATGCCGGTCAGCTGGCGGGACGCGACCGGCGAGTGGCAGCAGGCCAACGCCATCGCACCGGAGGTCAGCCTCACCAAGCCGGCCACCGTCACGCTGGACCTGCGCAAGGCCCAACCGCTGAGGGTGCGGACTCCGGAGCCCACCGAAACCTACAACGCGACCGACGTCATCAAGCGTGCCTCGGTGACCGGGGCATGGGTGCACAGCATGACCCTCTCGGCCGAGTACGAGGCCGAGGAACCGAACTGGTGGGTGCTGCCCACCGGCAAGGCGAGCACGGGCACCTTCACTAACGACTTCGCCAGCACGCGAACGACTCCCGTCGTCACCATGAGGGTCACCGGTGGCGGTGCCCCCTCCAGTCTGTCCGCCCGCTATGCGACCCCGGACGCCGTGCTGACCGAGACGCAGGGGTGGCTGCGCGACAACGGGGACCCGAGCACCCGCGAAGCCGCGATCCCGGTTCCCCGTCTGGCGATCAAGGGCAGCCTTGCGGTCGTGCACGCCGGCACCGGCTCCGCCGCTGAGTTCGCGAAGGTGGATGCCCGGGGCAAGCTCGCACTCCTGACACCGACCGACATCTGCCAGGGCACCTGCGACTACCCGAAGCTGCGGGACGAGCGGGTGGCAGCCGCTGCCGCCGCCGGCGCTGTCGGCGTGCTGGTCGCGGCACCGGGCCTCACCTCGCTGGGAAGCCCCGCCACGTTCGATATGTGCGTGGCCGGACCGGAGAGCTGCCCGGAGATCCGGTCGTACGCCGCACTGCCGATCGTGAGCGTGCCCTACGCCCAGGCCGAGGGCCTGATCAAGCGGATCAAGGCCGACCGCTCGGATGTCAGGATCAGTCTCGGCGGCAGTGTCGTGCCGAGGGCGTACGCCGCCAGGTACTACGAAGACGGACAGATCCGGCCGAACGCCTACCGGGTCGACAAGGACGATCTCGACCGGGTCGATCTCTCCTTCCACGCGGCTCGGCCCGGAGCGGTTCACCAGATGAGCTGGAGGCAGTACTTCGAGGGCGGCGCGATCCCGCTCCACGTGGCACTTCCGCAACCGTTCACGCGGCAGACCATGACCGTCTTCGTCAAGGGGCAGGCGAACGCCATCAGCAGTTTCACCGCCTCCTGGGCCGACCGGGGAACGGACTTCTTCATGGAGCACAACCGCTCCGAGAAGAACGACGTGATTCTCACCGGCAGGAACGAGATCCACTGGAACGCGGGGCCGGCCGTGCCGGGGGCGGTGGCGCAGGCGCGGACCGAGTCCGGCTTCTCGGTCGAGGCCGGACCGTGCGCGGGCTGCCGGCAGGGGGACACCTTCTACCCCAGCATCTACCTGACGGGCAGTGGCGGCGGCCGCCAGGCACTGATCGGCATCGTCGACGACGAGCTCATCGAGCACCCCTTCGTCGACATGCCGACCTGCGGACAGGCTCCCTCGCCCAGCGCGCCGAACCTCGACTACACCTGCGACTTCAAGCTGCTGAACGCGTCCGGTGACGAGATCGAGGGTCGCAAGGAGCACCTCCCGGACCAGAACTGGGACACCCAGTGACGACACTCGATTCCGCTAAGGAGACCGACACGATGAACACCCGTGTGCCATCGGCACGGCGCCGCAGAGGGGCCTTCATGGTGCTCGCAGCCGCGGTGATGCTGGCGGTGTCCGGCTGCAAGGGCGGGGACGTCGTCTCGTACGACCTTCCGGCGAAGTCGGCCCGGTACACGTTCGAGGCGAAGACCAACGACGTCAAGACGGTGTGGCAGTACACCTCCGCCAAGGCGACCAAGGACGACGCCCCGAAGGTGAGCCCGTGCATGGGTGAGGCGATCGGCAGCAACCAGGCGGCGTGCCGGCCCGAGCCGCTGATCTTCCTGCGCTACGACTTCGATCTGGCTCTGGACAACACCGTCAAGGCCGGGGAAACCCATGAGATCACCGTCGTCGGCTACTACCAGGAGAGCCTGGCCGCCCTGCCCAAGGTGACCTCCCTGAAGGCGGAGACCACCTTCGACGGGGGCAAGACCTGGCGCCCGGCAGCCACCAGGGCCGCCGGGAAGAACACCTTCACCACGACGATCAAGAACCCGAGGCGCGACCAGGCCGCCAAGGGTGTCGGGCTGCGGATCAGCGCGACCGACAGTCAGGGCAACACCGTCAGGCAGACCATGCCCACGGCGTACACGCTGCGCTGACGGGCGCCGCCGGCGGCGAACCACCCGGAGGATCACAGGCCGGGGCGAGGCCCAGCCCTCGCCCCGGCCGTCCGCGTTCCGCCCCCCGGCGCACCGCCGGCAGAATGTGCCGGTGCACCGGATACCCCGGCTTCGCGCTGGTCCCGGCCGCCGATGTGGCGCTCGCCTATCTGCGGGCCGTCTCCACCCCCATCACGGGCCGCGTCCTCAAACTCCACCGGACGGACGACTGACGGGGCGCCACCGGCGGGATCCGATGCGCACCAGTCGACGGGTGGCGACGGGGCGCCGTCCGCAACCGGATGGATCATTCGCCCGTCAGCAGTGATGAAGGCGAACGCCCAGCCCCGGAAAGGCGGCCATGTCACATCCCGCGGAACCCCCCGTCGAGTACTGCTTCATCATCACCTTCAGCCACCGCGACCAGGATCTGAAGACCTTCTCCGGCACCTACACACCCGCGCCGGGCATGACCAGACATGACGTCTACCGCACGATCCACGCCGATCACCGGCGGCACCTGCCCTCGCATTTCCGGAACGACTGCCAGGTGACGTTCTTCTCCCTGGAACGCAATCAGTTGATGTGACCGGCCGATCACGGTCGCGGCCGGTGGGCGGCGGTGTAGGCGTCCCAGTCGGCGCGGCCGCCGGCTCCCATGACTCCCGTGTCGGCGCCGAATTGTGCGCGGGCGAGAGCGCGCAGTTCGCGTCGGGCCGTGCGGGCGACGACCGCCGGGAACAGCGGCCGCAGGGGCTGGCACCACCGGAGCCACGGCGGGGCGTACACGTGGTGGGCGCGGCGTGCGATGCCGGCGGCGAGCAGTCGGGCGACCTGGTCGGGGGTGTGGACGCGGCGGGCGAATGCCGGCTGGTTGCGCCGCAGGGCCCGCAGCACGGGGTGCTCGTCCATCCCGGTGATCATGTCGGTGCCGGTCCAGTGGAGGTAGGCGATGCCGACGGTGACGCCGTCCGGTTCGACTTCGCTGCGCAGCGCTTCGGCGAAGGACTCCGCGCCGGCCTTGGAGGCGCAGTAGGCGCTCATCAGGGGTGCCGAGGCGAAGGCGGCGGTGGAGGCGATCTGGAGGAGGTAGCCGTGAGTGCGCGTGAGCTGGGGGAGGAAGGCGCGGGCGGTGTTCGCGGCTCCCACCAGGTTGACGTCGATGACGCGCTGCCAGAGTTCGGCTTCGGTGTGGGCGAACGGTCCCCCGGCGGCGATGCCCGCGTTGGCCACGACCACGCTGGCAGGGCCGAGTTCCTCGGCGACCCGCCGGGCCGCGCCCTCGAGCGCGGCCCGGTCGGTGACGTCCGCCTCGATGTGGATGTTCGGGAGGGTCAGGGAGGCCGCCGCTTGGCGGAGGGTCTTGTCCTCGCGGCCCAGCAGTGCGACGTGCATGCCGGCGGCCGACAGGTTCCGGGCCAGCGCCTCGCCGATCCCGCGGGCCGCGCCGGTGACGACGGCGACGCGCCCTGCGAGCGGCGCCAAGGGGTCGCGGGTGTGTGCTCCGGTACCGGTGATGTTCCGTACTCCTCGCTCCTGTGCATGGCCGCCGGTGGGTTCCTCGGCGGCCGTTCCTCGTCCTCCTCACCGTCCCCGGTGGCGACGGCCGTCTCTGCTGCGGTGGTGAGTGGACGTCAGCCGCCCGGTGCGGCGGCACCACCGAGTGAAGCCGATGGTCACGCCTGGGGAGATGCGGCGCGGCGGCCGCCGGCGTGGTGCCACCCCAACGGAGGCGCAGCCGCCCGAGAGCGCCGTGAGGGGCGTCCGGCGGGCTCGCGGGATCGTCCCTTCGACCGCCGCACGGTCCCCACGGGGATCGGACCGCCGGCCGAGCGCCCGGGGGCCCTGTTGCCGCCCGAGCCGGCCCGCCGGCCACCTGGAGCGGCGATCGCCGGGCGACTGCCGGCGACCGCCGCTCCGGCGGCGGGCGCGCTTCAGGGGCGGCCGTCAGCCGTCCGCGGGGCGTTCGAGCGCCACTTGCGGCAGCCGCCGGGCGAGCGGGGCGGGCAGCCACCAGGCCCACTCGCCGAGCAGCTGCATGACGGCCGGGACGATCAGGCAGCGGATGACCACCGCGTCCATCAGGATCGCCACGGCGAGGCCCAGTCCGAACTGCTGGAGCATCCTGTCGGGGCTCAGCACGAAGGCGGCGAACACCACGATCATGATGGCCCCGGCCGCCGTGATCACCTTGCCGGTGGCGGCCAGCCCTTCCCGCACGGCGAGGGAGTGGTCCCTCGTACGCTCCCATTCCTCATGGATCCGTGAGACCAGGAACACCTCGTAGTCCATGGACAGCCCGAAGACGATCGCGAAGATCAGGACCGGGAGGAAGGCCTCGATCGGCCCCGGCTGCACCCCGAACCAGCCCTCCTGGAACACCAGGGTCATCACGCCGAGCGCGGCGGAGATCGACAGCAGGTTCAGCAGGGCCGCCTTGACGGGGATCAGCACCGACCGGAAGACCAGCATCAGCAGCAGCGACGACAGCCCGACGACGACGGCGACGAACAGCGGCAGCCGCCGCGAGACGGTCTCCGCGAAGTCCTGTGAGCCGGCGGTGGCGCCGCCGACCAGGAGCTCGGTGCCGGTGGCGCGTTCCAGGGCCGGGGCGACGTCGTCGCGCAGGTGGTGCACGAGGTCGGTGGTGCCCTCGTCCTGCGGCGCCGACGTCGGGAAGACGATCACGGTGGACAGCGCGCCGTCGTCGGAGGGCATCACGGGGCTCGCCTCGGCCACCCCTTGGGCCTCGGCGAGCTCGGACCGGACGGCCCGGCCGGCGGCCTCGTCGCCGTGCACCAGGACGACCAGCGGGCCGTTGAAGCCGGGGCCGAAGCCCTCGGCGAGCAGGTCGTACGCCTTCTTGGAGGTCGAGGTCCGCGGGTCGTTGCCCGCGTCGGCGAAGCCGAGCCGCATGCCCAGGGCCGGTGCGGACAGGGCGAGCATGGCGAGGACGGCGACCAGCAGCGCGGGCAGCGGACGGCGCTGCACGGCCGCGGCCAGGGCCCGCCAGCGGCGGCCTTCGGCCCTGCCCTTGGCCGCCGCCTTGGCGGCGTGCTCCAGCACATGGCGCCGGATGCGCGTGCCGAAGATCGCCAGCAGGGCGGGCAGCAGGACCAGCGAGGCGGCCATGGTGGTCAGCACGGTCAGTGCCAGGGCGAGAGCAACGCCCTGCAGCGATCCGAGGCCGAGCGCGACCAGGCCCAGCAGGGCGATGATCACGGTGCAGCCGGCGAAGAAGACCGTACGCCCGGCGGCGTCCAGGGCCTTGCGCGTGGCATCGGCCGGTCCGGCGCCGGCGGTGAGTTCGTGCCGGTAGCGGTAGAAGATCAGCAGGGCGTAGTCGACCCCGACGCCGAGCCCGACGAGCATCGTGATGGGCGGCGTGAAGTCGGCGATGGTGAACACGTGCGAGGCGAGAGCGATCAGGCCGACGGCGGCGCCGACCGCGAAGAGGGCGGTGATCAGCGGGACAGCGGCGGCCACGACGGAGCCGAAGAGCAGCCCGAGGATGACGACGGCGGCCAGGATGCCGGCGAGTTCCGCGGTCGGGCTTCCCTTGTCCTCGGCGCCTCGCACGGCGTCGCCGCCGAGTTCGACCTGGAGCCCGTCCGCCCTGATGGTCCCGGCGGTGTCGATGATCGCGGTGACGTCCTCCTTGGGCACGGCCTCGGCCTTGCCGTCGAGTGTCACGGTGGCGTAGCCGATCGTGCCCTCCTCGGACACGGCGGAGGCATCGGCGTAAGGGCTCCGTACGTCGGCGACGCTCGGCAGATCCTTCACCGCGGCCAGCATCTTCTCGACGGCCGCCTTGCGGCCCTCGAGGCCCCGGCCGTCCCGCAGCACGATCTCGACGCTGTCGCCGGCCTGTGCGGAACCGTGCTTCGTGAACAGGTCGGTGGCGGCCTGGGAGTCGGTGCCCGGCAGGGAGAAGTCGTTCCTGTACGCGGCGCCGGCGGCCTGCGAACCCAGCGTGACGGCGGCCAGGAGGGCGACCCAGAGCAGCAGGGCGGCCCAGCGGTGGCGCTGTGCCCAGCCGGCCAGGGATCCGAACCGGCCGCCGCGCGGCCGATCAAGACGGCCTGCTGCGGGCGGGGCGACGGGCGCGGCCGAGCCGCGGGTGGGAGACATCGGTGACTACCTCGGATTCGAGCGGGGGTGGCCTGGCGTGGGAAGCGCCCCCACCACGTCCCCGCAGGGCGCGAGCCCGCCGATCGCCGGTGCGCTCGCTACGCGGCCGGTCTCCCGGGCCGGCGCCTCGGCAGCCGTGAACCGGCGGATCCCGGTCGCGGCCCCGACAGGCCCGCCGATCGGTACGGGGGCTGCCCGTGCGGCGAAGGTGGGTGCCTTCATGGCCTTGATCGTGCCCGGACCGCCGGGCCGGGGTCGTCAGCCTGCGGGCGGCACCTGACGGCCCCGGGCGTACCCCAGCGGATGCAGGGCGCCGCGGCGTCGTACCCCAGGAGTCGCGGGCGTGCGCCCGCCGGCCTACGGCGTCAGCCAGCCCGGGCTGACCATTCCGGACTCGTACGCCAGCACCACGACCTGCGACCTGTCCCGCGCTCCCAGCTTCGTCATGATCCGGCTCACGTGCGTCTTCGCCGTCGACGGCGACAGCACCAGCCGCGCCGCGATCTCGTCGTTGGTGAGCCCCGCGGCCACCAGCCGCATGACCTCGCGCTCGCGCTCGGTGAGGACATCGAGCCGCGGATCCGGCTCCGGGCCCTTGACCCGGCTCGCGAACTCGGCGATGAGCCGCCGGGTGACCGACGGGCTGATCAGGGCGTCGCCCCGGGCGGCGACCCGCACCGCCTGCAGCAGTTCCTCCGGCTCCGTGTCCTTCACCAGGAAGCCCGTCGCCCCGGCGCGCAGCGCCCCGTACACGTAGTCGTCCAGGTCGAAGGTCGTCAGCATGACCACCTTCACGGGGGCCAGCCGCTCGTCCGCGGCGATCGCCCGGGAGGCTTCCAGACCGTCCGTTCCCGGCATCCGGATGTCCATCAGGACCACGTCCGGACGGAGTTCGCGGCAGGCCGAGACCGCGGCCCGCCCGTCCGCGGCCTCCCCGACGACCTCGATGTCGTCCTCGTCCTCCAGGATCGACCGGAAGCCGGCCCGGACGAGCCGCTGGTCGTCCGCCAGCAGGACCCTGATCATCGGTCGCTCCGCTTCATCGGCTCTCCTGCGATCCCATACGGCAGCCGGGCCCGCACGGCGAATCCGCCCCCGGGCCGCGGGCCCGCGGTCAGTTCGCCGCCCAGTGCCCGTGCCCGTTCCGTCATGCCGGCGATCCCGCTGCCGCCACCGGTTCCGGCCGGGCGGGCGGCAGGGCCCCGCCCGTCGTCCTCGACGGCCAGTGCCAGCTCCCCGTCCGTGTAGGCGAGCCGGACCGTGACCCGCCCGGCGCCACTGTGCCTGGCGGCGTTGGTCAACGACTCCTGCACGATCCGGTAGGCGGCCAGGTCGACCGGGGCGGGCAGCGGGCGTTCGGGTCCGGTCCGATCGATCCGCACCGGGAGGCCCGCCAGCTTCGCCGACGCCACGAGTTCGTTCGCCCGGGCCAGCCCCGGCGCGGGTGCGGTGGGGGCCTCCTCGTCGACCTGGCGGAGCACACCGAGGGTGGCCCGGAGCTCCCGCAGGGTCTCCCGGCTGCTCGACTTGATCGCGCCGAGCGCCGCCTCGGCCTGCGCGGGGTCCTTCTTCAGCCGGTGCAGTGCCGCACCCGCCTGCACGTTGATCAGCGAGATGGTGTGCCCGACCACATCGTGCACCTCGCGGGCGATGCGCAGCCGCTCCTCGGTGGCCCGCAGCCGCGCCTGCTCCTCCGCGTAAGCCACCCGGCCGTGCCGCACGCTGCCGAGCGCCACGACGGCGACCAGCCAGCCGGTGAGCATGAACACCGCCGTGCCGTTGACGTCGCCACTGCCCGCGAGGGTGTCCGCGGACATGCCGGCCACCATGGCCGCCGCCATCGCGATGGCGGCCCGCATCCTGCCCTGGGCGGCGATGGCGTACAGCGCCACGATCGGAACCACGACCAGCGGGCCGTCGATGTCGCTCAGCAGGTAGTAGGCGCCCGTCGCCGACACCGTGAACCAGCCCACCGCCACCGGATACCTGCGCCGGAACAGCAGTGCCCCGCACACCGCCGTGATCAGCGGCCAGGACGCGAGGAGCGAGGGCACCGAGTCCCCGCCGCGGCTGAGCCGCTGCCCCTCGGCGATCGCCACCAGCACGAACACCCCCGCGGCCAGCGCGGCATCGAGGCGGCGGCCGAAGGGCGGCCGGAATCGGGTCTGAACGAAGGACGACACGGCCCCATTCTCCCTGTGGCGCGGGCGGCGCTGCCGGTGCCGTCGCCGCCCCGGCGGCGGCATCGTGTGCGGCGGCGCCGTCCTCCCCGCGCGCGGCATCTCACGCGGGAGTCTGCGGCAGGCGGAGGCCGTTCTCACCACGGCGGCGGCAGGAACCCGGCTCCGCACGCCGGACCGGCACCCCTGACCGATCGAAGGCCGCCGCCGCGTCGATAGGTTGGGCGCATGACGAGCCTCACGCATCCCCGGCTCTCCGGGCTCGGGTGCAATCCCGCGGCTCCGGACGACGTCCTGGTGCGCCTGGCCGCACACGATCACGGCCGGCACGGAATGCACCTGCGCACCGGGCGACTGGCGGACGCGGTCGTGGAGGCCCTGCTGACGCACGGCGGCGTCGACAGCGCGGTGCTCCTCCACGGGGACCGGGTCTCGCCGGCGATGCGCCGCAGGATCTCGGCGCATTCCGACCCGGCGATCCGTGACGCGCACGCCGACTTCGTCCGCTCCATGGTCGATCGCGAGGTGCCGACGGGCATCGACAGCCTCGAAGAGGCCTACGGCGAGCCCCGCACGGCCCTCGCCACCGCACCGGATCCGAAGGTGAGGGCCGCGGTCGCGCGGACCTGGTGGAAGCGGCCCGCCGAGGTGCAGGCGGCGCTGCTCGCCGATCCGGATCCGGGCGTCCGCGCGGCCGCGACACTGCACACCACACCGGGTGTCCCACCGCGGTGGCGGGACCGGTGCCTCGCCGACCCCGCCACGCGGGCCAACGTGGCGCACTACGTCCCGCTCACGTGGGAGCAGTTCGTCGCACTCATGCGAACCGGGGACGAAGAGCTCCGGCAGGCCGTCGCGCAGAATCCGCACCTGACCGCCGACATGGTGGCCCGCCTTCTGGACGTGGACGACCCGATCGTCCGCGTCGCGGTGGCCCGGAGCCGTCACGTCGACGGCGAGACCCGGGACAGGCTGTACGCCCTCGTCGAGGCGGAAAGCGCGAAGGGCGACGTCGAAGCCCGCGTGGCGCTGAGTTGGCCTGCCGCCGCACCGGACTGGTTGCGCGAAGCGCCCCTCGGGGAACGCCTGACCTACCTCGACTGCAGGCACGTCGCGTTCCGGGTCGTGCTGGCCTCCTGCCGCGATCTGCCCGAGGAGGCCTGGCGGCGGCTGGACGACGACCCGGACCTCACGGTTCGCCGCATGGCCGCCCGGCGGCCCGACACGCCCCCGGACGTCCTGGAACGACTGGTGCGCGCCGACGGCGACGAGTTCCGTGCCAGGCCGCCACTCGTGGAGCACCCCAACTTCCCGCGCCACACGTTGCGTACGTTCGTGGACGAGCCGAACGCGCGTGTGCGGTACGTCGCCCTGCGGGACCCGGACCTGCCGGTGCCGGCCCTCCAGCGGCTGGCCGCCGCCGAGGAGACCTTCCTGCGTCGCGGGGTCGCGCGCCACCCCACCATCACGGACGGACTGCTGGAACGGCTGCTCTCCGACCCCGAGCCCGAAGTCGCCCATGCTGCCGCCGCGAACCCCGCGCTGCGGCCTGCCCGGATGCGGCGCATCCTCTCAGACGCCGGCTTGTGACACCGGGCGGCGGCCGAGGCCGGGGGCGTCCGCGCACCGCGGCGTACCGACCCGGCCGATGCAGCCCGCCGGGACGCACCACACCCACAGCCGTCCGTCGGCCGGCACCGTCCCGATGACATCGCCGCACGTGGCGCCGCACGCCGGCGGCCCGGGCCGGTGCGCAACGGCCACACCGGCGCGGCCCCGCCCCGAGGGCGGATTCGGCAAGCGGGAGCGGGGCCGCAATTCCAGGGTGCGCCCGCATGGCACGGGCCGCGCGGCGTACGTGCGCCGCGGCTGTAGGCAGTCGCCACGGTACGCCGCACCGGAGCGGCGCGGCCGGCCGGGCCGGCGCGCGGCGAAATCCTAGACGAAGGTATGGGCACCGCCTCCGGCGGCGACTTTCGTCACCCGCGGAACGCAGACTTTCCGCCGAAGCCCGGCGCCCGGCCCGCGCCATAACGTCGGGGCCATGAACCGAACTCCACGTACGGAAACCGTCCCTCTGATCCAGCGGCCCGGCCAACTCGTCGCCGGTCTGCTCGGCGCCGCGCTCCTCCTGACGGGCGGTGTGCCACTGGCCGAGAGGCTGCTCGCCCACCTGGCGCTGTGGGGAATCGCTCTCAGCGTCCCCGGGCTGCCCCAACTGGTGCTGTTCGCCGGGGGCGCCACGCTCCTGGCCCTGTTCTGGCGCCGCCGGTACCGCACGGCACCGGACCCCCGGGACGGGTGAACCGCGACCCGCTCACAGCGCCCCGCAAGCACCCACAGGAAGATCACACGGACCACCACCTCATGACCGATTCACCCCACCTCCCCGCCATCGAGGCCATCGGGCTGGCCAGGCGCTACCGCCGCGGATGGGCGTTGCACGACGCCTCCTTCCGCCTGCCCGCCGGCCGCGTCTGCGCGCTCGTCGGCCCCAACGGCGCCGGCAAGACGACCCTGCTGTCGCTGGCCGCCGACCTGATCGCGCCGACGGCCGGCACCATCACGCTGTCCGGGCACCGTCCCGGCACCGCTCGGGCCCGTCAGAGCACCGCGTTCCTCAGCCAGCAGAAAGCCCTCTACCCGCGCTTCCGCGTCCGCGAGATCCTGCGCATGGGCGAGGAGTTGAACCCCACCTGGCACCAGGAGACCGCCGAGTCCGTCATCGACGCGGGCGGGGTCCCCATGAACGCCCGGGTCGGCACCCTCTCCGGCGGACAGGCCACCCGAGTCGCGTTCGCCCTCGCCCTGGGCAAGCGCCCCCGGCTGATGCTCCTGGACGAGCCGATGGCCGACCTCGACCCCCTGGTACGCCACCAGATGACCGACATCCTCCAGGAGCAGGCCCGCCGGCACGGTTCCACCGTGGTCATGTCCTCGCACCTGGTGTCGGAGCTGGAGAACGCCTGCGACTACCTCGTGCTCGTCAACAACGGGACCGTCCGCCTCGCCGGTGAAGTGGATCTCCTCCTGGGCGCGCACCGGCAGCTCACCACGCGCGACCAGGGCGGCCCGGACGGCCACCAGGTCATCGCGACGGTCCGCGAGGACGGCCGGTCGACCTCGCTGGTCCGCCTCGCCCACGCATCGCCCCCCGACGGCGACGACCGCACCCCGACCCTCGAGGAACTCGTCCTCGGGTACCTCAGAACCCCCGACGCACCCCCGCTGCTCACCCCGAGCGCGCAGGTCGCCACCGGCAGCGAGGTGGCGGCGGCATGACCACCGGTACGCGCACCGACACGCCCACCACCACACGCGCCCTCGTCCGCCGCGGACCGCGGCTGCGCGGACTGACCTGGCTGATCTGGCGGCAGAACCGCACCGCCTTCTGGCTCGGACTGACGGCCGCCGCTGCCGTCGCCGTCTACGCCGCCGTACAGCACCACCACATAGCCGCGGCCGTCACCGCGCAGCACCTCGACGCCTGCCACGGCCACGAGTACACCACCTCGTGCCTCGGCAAGCTCAACAGGTTTGGGCAGCAGTACCAGTTCCCGATGCGGCGGCCGCTCCAGGCGATGCTGCTCCTGCCGTTCCTGTTCGGTCTGTTCCTCGGCGGGCCGCAGCTCGCCCAGGAGCTGGAATCGGGGACCTATCGCACGGTCGCCACGCAGTCCGTGACCCGCATGCGCTGGTTCGCGGCGAAGCTGGGTGTGCCGCTGGCCATGACCGCGGTCGTCAGCGGTGTGATCGCCGCCGCCATGACCTGGTGGTGGCACCCCGTCGCCAAGGTCATGGGTCCGTTGTTCGCCTGGCACACGTGGTACCCGTTCTACGGGGTGGGGCCCGTCGTCGTCGGCCTCAGCGTCCTGCTCTACCTGCTGGGGACGACCCTGGGGCTCCTCCTGCGCCGCACCGTCCTGGCCATGGGCGCCACCCTCGTCACCGGCGCGGGGCTGGTCGCCCTGCTCGAATGGGCCAGGCCGCACCTGTGGCCCGTTCACACGGCGTACGCGCAGCACACCTCCGATCCGCCTGCCCCCAGGACCGCCTGGCTGCTGGCCGACGGCCCGCTGTCCGGCGACGGGCGGCGCGTGTCCGAGGCATGGGACTGCTACGCCGCCGACGACATCAACCGCTGCCTCACCTCCCACGGCATCACCGGCCGCTGGGCGGAGTACCACCCCGCCGCCGACCTCTGGCCGCTGCAGTGGACGGCGACGGGTCTGTGCCTGGCGCTGGGCGTCGCCCTGGTCGCCCTGTCGGCGTGGTGGATCCGCAGGAACCCCGCCTGATCGGACCCCGCTCCCGTGCCCAGGCCGCGAAGGGGGGACCGGCGCTCCCTGGATCGGTGATGCCTTCATCCGCGTGGCGCCCGCTCAGAACCTTGTGGTGAGCGGTCGGGCCGCCGAGGGCCGGGCCCAGGGCGGTGGAGTGGATCGCGATGACGGCCTTGAGGCCACTGGCGCGGTCCTGGCACAAGAC
>NZ_JBEZXR010000051.1:24145-62537 GCF_040638135.1 Streptomyces sp. NPDC026673
CCCGGCGGCGCGGACGCCGATGATGAAGTAGCCCACCTGGAGCGCGGCGTTGAGCGCGGCGGACCGCTCGCGGACCGAGGAGTGAGGGAGGGCGCCGTCATCGCGTCCCCTCCGTCGACGCGTGCGCCGGGCGCGCCGCGATGGGACCCTGGTGCGCGGGTAGAGCAAGAGAGCTGACGCACCCGAGGACGGGAAAGATGGACGCCGTCGTACCGGAGACCGGACCGCCGCTCCCGGACGCAACCCGGGCAGTCCCCGTGGCCGTGCCCGACGACCTGCTGGAGGGCGTGAAAGCGGCCGCCTTCGTCGTGGACGGCGAGGGGCTGATCGCCGCGACCAACAGCGCCGCCCGGACCCTGCTGCACAGGGACTCCGCGGACCTCCTCGGCCAGGACGCCCACGACCTGCTGCATCGGGACAGCCACGGCCGCGCCATGCCGCGGTCCCGCTGCCCGATGCGTGACGCCCTGCTCACGGAGAGGACCCGGCACAGCGACCTGGGCTGGTTCTCCTGCGGGGACGGCACTCTGCTCGGACTCTCGTGGGTGCTGACCCCCTATGTCCTCGGCCCCGGTAGGCCGGGGGCCCTGGTCGTCCTCCACCGGCGGCAGGAGGCCGTGGACCCGCGCGAGGAGGGGCCGGGCCTGTCGACGGCACTGACGGAGCTCGACCGCCTCGCCCTGCTGGCGGAGACCACCACCCAACTCACCTCGACCCTGGACGTGGACGAGGCGCTGCACCGCCTGGCCGCCCTGACCGTGCCGCTGCTCGCGGACTGGGCGATCGTCGATCTGCTCACCGAGAACGACGAGGTGCGGCGCGCCCTGGTGATCCAGCACAAGGAGGGCGTCCTGGTGGAGCGCGCGGATCTCCAGGGGCCGATGCCGCCGCTGCCCATGGAATCCCCGATGCCGCTGTCCCGGGCGCTGCGCGGCGCGGCTTCCACCATCGCCGGCCCCTCCACTTACCACGGTCCACCGGACTCCGGCATCGCGGTCGAGCAGCACAGGCTCTTCGAGAGGACGGGCATGCACTCCGCCGCCATCGCCCCGATCCGCGGCCTGCGGGATGTGCTCGGCGCGCTGACGCTGGGCCGCACGGAGCGACCGGACGGCTTCACCGCGGGTGACCTGCCGCTTCTGGAGGACCTCACCCGCCGGGCCGGCCTGGCCCTGGACAACGCCCGCCTCTACCAGAGGCAGCGCAAGGTGTCCGAGACCATGCAGCGCCACCTCCTGCCCCAGATGCCCACGATTCCCGGGCTCGAGATGACGGCCCGGTACGTCCCCGCCCCGCAGGCCTCACAGGTCGGCGGCGACTGGTACGACGCTTTCCCGCTCACCGACGGCGCGACCGCACTGGCCATAGGCGACGTCGTCGGACACGACCTCGACGCCGCCGGTGGCATGGCCCAGGTCCGGAACATGCTGCGGGCCTTCGCCTGGTCGGACCCCGCGTCACCCGGCGCCGTCGTCAGCCGGCTCGACCAGGCCGTCATGCGCACCGCCGAAGTGCCCATGGCGACCGTGATCCTCGCCTGGCTCACCACCGCGGATGACGGTCTCTGGCGACTGGAGTGGACCAACGCCGGGCATCCGCCGCCCTTGCTGGTGACCCACGACGGCCGGACCCGCTTCCTGACCGAAGGCCACGGCATCCTGCTCGGCACGGGCACCGACCGCCCCCGTCACGACGCCGTCGTCACCCTGCCCCCGCAGGCGACCCTGGTGCTCTACACCGACGGACTGGTCGAGTCCGCCCGGCACCCCATCGACGACGGCCTGGACCGGCTCCGCCGGCACGCCGCCTCGCTCGCCCGGCGCCCGCTCGACTCGTTCAGCGATCTGCTGCTGGATCAGGTCCGGCCGCAGGACAACGACGACGACGTCGCCTTCCTCGCCCTGCGCACCCCCGGCCTCGCCCCCTGAGAGCCGGCAGGGAGCGGACGACGGGCGCCGCGCCGCCGGGTGCCTGGTTTGTCCCCTGCCGTTGAGGAAAGCCGCTCCTCATGAGGCTCATGAGGCCTACGACGAAAGCATGGTCTTCCGGACGGGGCGATGAACGTCCGGGATCCGGCGGCCGCACCGCAACCGCGCTTCGAGCGCCGCGTATCCCCTGACGGGCAGGTCGAAGTCCGGCTCGACCGAACCTGAGCCACGAGGAGGAGCCGCCATGAGCCGGGAAGCACTTGAGATCTACTTGAACGACCACCTGGCCGGTTCCACCACCGGCCGGCTGATCTCGCGCCACATCGCCGAGCACCACCGCTCGTCGTCCCACGGCGGCGAGCTGCGCCGCGTGGCCGACGAGATCGCCGAGGACCGGCAGGCCCTCCTTGACCTGATGGCGGCCCTTGACGTACCGACTCGGCGGCACAAGATCTACGCGGGGTGGCTCGCCGAGAAGGCCCGCCTTCTCAAGCTCAACGGGCGGGTCGTCCGCCGCTCGGGCCTGAGCACGGTCATCGAACTCGAGGCGCTGCGCCTGGGGATCGAGGGCAAGAGCCTGCTGTGGCAGTCGCTCCTGTCGCTCACCCCGAGGGAGGAGCTGGACGAAGCCCGGCTGCGGAACCTCCTGGACCGCGCGCGGGAGCAGATCGACACGGTGGAGACGGTACGCCGCGAAGCGGTCGGAGCCGGCCTCGGCTGATCGCGGCCGCGACGGGGCCGCAGGCCTCGCCCGCGGCTGATTCCGTCCGCCCGGCCGTTTCCCGGCATCGCTGCCGGGAAGGGGCACAGGAGATGCACTGATCGCGTTCCACTGGCAGGTGCGCCATGAGTACGCCGCATGCAGGCAGCCATTCCGCCCCGTACGGCGACACCGGACACAAGGTGCCGCCCACCGAGACGCCCCCCGGGGAAAGCAGCACCACCATGGGCATCTCACTTCCCGAGCGGCCCGAACTGCGCAAGGCGTGGGGGTTCACGCCGCTGGTGCTGATCTTCTGTGTCGTGGCGATCTTCCTCGCGGGAGTGATCGCCATGATCGTCGCGCTGTCCTCGTAGCCGTGAGTGTCTCCCGGCGACCGTGGCGGGTTGCGGAGATGTGCGAGGAGGTGGAAATGGGAGGTCAGGAGAGGAATCGCGAAGAGTCCGATCGCGACGACGACGAGCGCCACACTCGGGAGGCGGATTCACCGCGCGGTGACGACGGTACCGACGTGGACCGGACGGGAACGCCACCGCATGAGGAGCGCCGTGGAACCGGCCTGGAGGATTTCTGATTCGGTGAGGACCGGTTCACCGCCCCGGCGGCGCGCCGCCGAGTGAAGCTCGGGGAGGCGGCGCGCCGCTGTACCGCTCAGGTGGTGAGGAGGCGGTTGAAGAAGGAGCGGTAGCGCCGGAGTGCGGTGCGCAGTTCCTCGGTGTTCACCTGTTCGCCGCGGGTCCACTGGCCTTCGAGGTCCTGCTTGTGGTCGGCGAAGGTGGCGGCGAGCTTCTGCATCACGTCGGCGACGAGTTCGTCGGCCGCGTGGACGGCGTCACGTGGGTCGTCGACGAACTCGCTCTGGATCTGCTGCCAGCGGCTGCGGAAGCTCTCCTCGTCCTGAGAGCCGAGGAGTTGGGGCGTCTCGTCGGCGGCGGCGTCCTGTGCGGGGGTGTCCGGTGCGGGAGCGGCGGCCGGTTGGTCCGGGGGCGGTTCGCCTCGCGTTCGGGTGCTTTCACCGGGATACCGCGGTGCCTGGGAGGCCGTGTCCCGGTCTTCCCGGGTCTTGGCCAGGTCCTCGGTGGCGAGGGCGCTGATACGGGAGGTGCGTTCGCGTTCCATGGTTCCGCGCCTTTCGGGGGTGCTGGTGCGGGGCGGGGCGGTCAGGCGCGCGCGTGGCGTCGTCCGCCGCCGTTGGTGAGGAGTTCGTCGAACAGGGCGCGGTAGTGGACCATGGCGCCGCGCAGTTGTTCGGTGGTGGCTTCGTGGCGGGTGCTGAGGTCGTTGACCTCGTGGGCGGCCCGGTAGTGGTCCAGGGTCCGGCCGTGCTCCACGGACAGGTCCTTGACCTGCTGGTCGAAGTCCTCGGTGGGGTAGCCGCGTTCGCGCATCAGGGACGCGACCAGGCTGTCGGCGTCATGGACGGCGTCCTCGGGCCGGTCGACGAACTCCTCCTGGACACTCGTCCACTCCCGCGCGTAGCGGTCGCGGACACCGCTTTGCAGGGGCTTGATGTCCAGGGAGTCGTGGCGCTTGGTCCGTGCGGCGAGCTCGCGTTCGGCGTCCATCCGGCTGTCGGCGCCCTCGACGGTGCGGTCGTACTCGGGGCCGAACTGTTGCTTGAGGCGCCGGTGCCGTACGAAGAGGGTGGCGGCCACCGCGATGAGGGCGAGCACCACCACCACGGGGATGACGATTGACAGAAGTGTCCCGGTCGACATGGGGTCGGCTCCCTTGTGTTCTGTGGGGACCCCCCTCACCCAGACGCCTGCCCCTGGGTTTCCGTCCAAAACGTCACCTCTCCGGCCCTGGGAAAGCGGCGGGAAAGGCGGCGGTTGTCATTCCGCGCTGTCAGCGGCTTCAGGGCGTGTCGCGCCTTGCCCGCAGGTGCTCGGCCACCGGGGCGAGGGCCTTGCGCAGGGCCGCCTGATCCTCGGTGGGGAGGAGGTCGATGAAGTGCTCCCGCACCGCCGCCACGTGGTGCGGGGCGACCCTGCGCATGGTCTCCCAGCCCTCTTCGGTGAGGACGGCGTAGAGCCCGCGCCGGTCGGACTCGCAGTCCTCGCGGCGTACCAGTTCCGCGCTCTCCATGCGGCTGATCTGGTGCGACAGCCGGCCCTTGGACTGCAGGGTGGCGCGGGCCAGGTCGCTCATGCGCATACGGTGCCCGGGCGACTCCGAGAGGTTCACCAGGATCTCGTAGTCGTTGATGGTCAGGTGGAACGGCTCCAGGTCACGTCCGAGCTGGTAGAGCAGCAGAGTGCCGACTTCCCGGTAGGTCCGCCAGGCGCGCTGCTCATGGTCCGTCAGCCAAGCGCTGCTTTTGCCCATTTCCATTCCGTCAGCATATCCAGCACAACTGTTCTGCTTGAAATATCCACATTCCGATTTCTCGTGTCCCGGATCCGGCCGGCGATATGCCAGGGCGCCGGTCGCCGGGATCGGCCCGAATGCGCCACACACCGACGATCGATCCTCGCCCGGAGCGCGGTTCCGCGTTCCGGCCGTGTGCGTGGTCCGGCGCGGCGGACCGTCACCACGCCGTTGGGCCGACCGCGTGCCCTCGAATGTCACGGCACGTCAGTACCGATGCGAGGGTGATGTAAGCACACAGTGTGAATATCGCACCACTGTCGTTCGATGGTGTGTCCTTGCGTCACGAGCGGGAGCCGCACGCACGCTCCTGAGCTGGCATTATCCACCCCATGGGCAACCGGTAGAGGTGTGGATGCCTGCGGGAGGCGCATGGTGTGAACCGTAGGCTTCACGGGTGAACAGTGTGAATCGGCGACCTCGCCTGTGGAAACTTGGCCGTGGCGGCGGGCCTGGTCCTGGCCGCGGCCATCGTCCTTCGGTCGTTCGTCAAGGACACGATCTCCCCGAGTGACGTCCGCGAACAGGCCGCGGCGAACGGGGACAACGTCCCCGGGGAAGTGGACTGCCGGAAGGCGAAGTGCATCGCGCTCACCTTCGACGGCAACCCCGGCAAGCCGACCGACAGGCTGCTGGACCTCCTGAAGCGGCACAAGGCGCCGTCCACGTTCTTCCTCGAGGGCAGGCGCATTCACAAGCATCCGGACGTGGTGCGCCGGATCGCCGCGGAAGGGCATGAGATCGGCAACCACACCTGGACGCACCCGCGGCTGACCGACGTCTCCGACGCGCAGATCCGCGAGGAAATGCTCCGCACCGGGCGGGCCATCTCGGACATCACCGGCAAGAGGCCCACGCTGATGCGGCCGCCTCAGGGCCGCACCGACGACCATGTCTCCGAGGTCCTGCGGAAGTTGGGACTGGCGCAGGTTCTGTGGACGGTCACCGCCAAGGACTACGAGACGACCGACGCGGCGCTGATCACCGAGCGGGTCCTCGACGGCGCCGACCGCGACGGGATCATCCTGCTCCACCCGCTCCACAAGGGCACCGTGCCCGCAATGCCCGGCATCCTGAAGGAACTCACCGCACGGGGCTACACCTTCGTCACCGTGTCCCAGCTCCTCGCGCCGGGCACCGCCGAGCCCGGGAAGATGTACCGCTGACCACTGGCGGGGTTCGGGGCGGACGGTCGGCCAACGGCCGGGAGTCGCGCGGCAGTCGCGCGGTACCGCCCCGACACACGTGATCGACCCCGCGGCCCGGGTTCGGCCACGGCGGCCCTGGAGGGCCCTCCGCCGCGCCCCGCCTGCACAGGCGCCGTCGCCTGCCCCGCCCGGGTTGACGCGCGCCCCGGCCGGTCTCTCGGGAGGCCGGACCGGCCGGGGCGGAGCGCGAAAGGGGGAGGGCCCGCCAGGGCTTCAGGGGCGTGGCCAGGGACGTCCGGCGAGGCGTTCGATGTCGGTGTTGAAGCGTCTGAGGTAGGCGGCGAAGGCGGCGATGTCGTCATCCGCCCATTCGGCCATGACCTTGTCCAGACCGCCGATGATGGTGTCGCGTTCCTCGTCGAGCATGCGCGCGCCCTGGGGCGTGATCCGGAACTTGCGGGCCATGCCGCCCTCGGGGTTGGGGATGCGTTCCACGAGTCCGGCGCGCATGGCCGCGGCCGTCTGCCGGTTGAGAGTGGACGTGTCGAGCGCGAAGGCGTCGCTCAGCTCGCCGATCGACATCGGTCCCTGGACCCGGATCCGGCTCAGGAGGATGTAGGCGCTGCGATCCAGGCTGCCGGACCTGTGGCGTAGGAGTTCGTGGCGGCTGAGCAGCATCTGCTCGTACTCGACCTCGTGGGTGGGCCTGCCCATGTGTCCTACGCCTTCCGCCGTTCGACGGGCCGCCGGTGCGCGTGTTCGGCGTCCGCTGCCATCCTCGCACAGCCATGCATCGGCCACGCCATGTGCGTGATGCACTTCCTATGTACGATGCATATCCGATCGACCGACAAGCTGGCGAGGAGTGCCGTCATGAACGCCCCACAACCCACCGCACGCGCAGGGGGCGTGGTCGCCACGCTGGCCCTCGCCGGCATCACGGCTGCGATCATGCAGACCCTCGTCACCCCGTTGCTGACGGAACTGCCGCGGATCCTCCACACCTCGTCGTCGAACGCCGCCTGGGTGATCACGGCCACGTTGCTGGTCGCGGCCGTGTGCGTGCCCGTCTTCGGACGCCTCGGCGACCTGGTGGGCAAGCGGCGCATGCTCGTGGTGTGCTCGGTGCCGCTGGTGGCGGGCTCCGTGGTGTGCGCCCTGTCCTCCTCCGTGGCCCCGATGATCATCGGACGGGGTCTGCAGGGGATGGGCATGGGCATGGTGCCCCTCGGCATCGCCCTGCTCCGTGACGTCGTTCCCGCGGAGAAGCTCAGCTCCTCCATCGCCCTGGTCAGCGCCTCGATGGGCATCGGCGGCGGCCTGGGCCTGCCGATCGCCGCCGCGATCGCCCAGTACGCCGACTGGCGTGTGCTGTTCTGGGGTTCCGCGGGCCTGGCCGCGTTCGTCGCGGTGCTGATCTGGTTCTTCATCCCGGAGGTGCCCGCAGGGGCCAAGGGCCAGCGTTTCGACGTGCCCGGCGCGATCGGTCTGGGCGCCGGACTGGTATGCCTGCTGCTGGCCGTCTCCAAGGGCGCGGACTGGGGCTGGGCGTCGGCGACCACGCTCGGCCTGTTCGGTGCCGCCGTCGCCCTGCTGGCCGCCTGGGGCTGGTGGGAGCTGCGCACCCGCGACCCGCTGGTCGATCTGCGCACCACGGCCCGGCCCCGGGTGCTGATCACCAACCTGGCCTCGGTCTTCGTGGGCTTCGGCATGTACGCCGGGATGCTTGTCGTCCCGCAGTTGCTGCAGTTTCCGAAGGCGACCGGTTACGGCCTCGGCCAGTCCATGCTCGCGGCGGGCCTGTGGCTCCTGCCGGGCGGCGTCATGATGATGATCGTCTCCCCGATCGGCGGCAAGCTGACCAATGCCCGCGGCCCCAAGTTCACCCTGATCTGCGGCTCCCTGGTCCTCGCCGCCGGCTACGGACTGTCCCTGGTCCTGACGGGCTCCGCATGGGGGTTGATGCTGGCCGTCATGGTGGTCAACAGCGGCGTGGGACTCGCCTACGGATCGATGCCGGCCCTGATCATGGGTTCGGTCCCGCTGTCGGAGACCGCCGCCGCCAACGGCTTCAACGCCTTGATGCGGTCGCTCGGCACGTCGGTGGGTGCCGCCGTGATCGGCGTCGTCCTCTCCCAGATGACCACGACCGCGGGTGGCTTCACCTTCACCTCGGAGAACGGTTTCCGTACCGGCCTGGTCATCGGCTGCGGTATCGCGCTGGTCGCGGCGCTCGTCGCGGTGGCCATTCCGGCCGCCCGGGCCGCATCCGGTGATGCGGAGAGCCTGCCGGCCCCCGCGGCCCGGCAGGCGGCCCTCGACACCTGATCCGCCGTACGGCATCGGCGGTCCGGATTCCCGGCGTGTCGCGCAAGGAACGGCGATGAGCGCGGCGCCCGTCGGCCGCACGCCCGCAGGACGAGCGTGCGGCCGTACGCGGCGGCCTCGTCGCCGCGCCGTTTCGGCCGAAGGCTCCGCGCACGTCGCGGAACGCGTGCCGGTGTGCCCTGACGTGCTCCACTTGTGCCCCCGTACGCCCCTGCTGCCGGTTCGCCCGGCCTGTCACGCTCGCCTTCGAGCGGCATGGCCGGCGCGGCCGACGACACCGGGGGGATGCATGGCGCGGCGATGGCTGGTGACGGGATGTTCGTCCGGACTGGGGCAGGCGCTGGCGGGCGCGGTGGCGGAGGCCGGTGATCTGGTGATCGCGACCGCCCGCAGGCCCGCCGCCGTGCGGGGCCTCGTGGCACGGTACCCGGACCGTGTGACGGCGGTGGAACTCGACGTGTGCGACCCCGGGCAGTGCGAGGCCGCGGTGGAGCACGCGGTCCACCGTTTCGGCGGAGTGGACGTGCTGGTGAACAACGCCGGATCGGGGCTCTTCGGAGCGGTCGAGGAGGTGTCCGACGCCGAACTGCGCTCTCAACTCGAGCTGTTGACGGTGGCTCCCTGGCGCCTCAGCCGTCTCGTCCTGCCGTTGATGCGCCGTCAGCGGTCGGGCCACATCGTCAACGTCTCCTCCCTCGCAGGCCGGATGGGGATGCCCGGCCTGGCGGCCTATGTGACCGGCAAATACGCCCTGGAGGGGATGACCCAGGCGCTCGCGGCGGAGGTCGCCCCGTTCGGGATCAGGGTGCACGCGGTCGAGCCCGGCCAGTTCGCCACCCGCTACAGCACCGCGGTGACCGAGGCGGCCGCCGGTGTCCCGGCCTATCAGGAGAGCACGGGAGAGGTACGAGCGGGGCTGCGGGCCATGGCGGACAATCCGGCGCTCGGCAGCCCCGAGACGTTCGCCGCCCACGTCCTGCGGCTCGTCACGGCCCGGACGGCGCCCGTGCGAGTGCCGATCGGAGCGGACGCCTACGCCTACCTGGAGGCGATCGAAGGCGCCGCCCGCGACGAGCTCGCGGCCGCGTACGACTTCGTGCACGGCCCCGCCCCGGCGCCCCGGGACACCGCCTCGCCTTCGGCCGCGGAGGCCGGTGCGGCAACACTCGCCACGGGCCCGGGTGCGTGACCCCGCGGTCGCGACCGACCGCTGAGCGGGCGGCCGGTTGAGCGGCGGTCCGGACACGGCGGGAGAGCGCGGTGAGGCCGGGGCACCGGATCGCCGGGCGGCCGTGGTGGACCGGTGGTCCGTACGGGGTCACTCCGCCCGGCGGTGCGGGCAGCCGGGTCCTCGATCCTTCGGATGAGGCGAAAGGTAGGCCGTCCGGTCGAGGTGGGGGCCGGATCCGTCGGCGAGGCTGTCATCACGTCGCCTTGGATCAGCGGTCCCCGCCGATCCGGCGTGGCCGCAGCACCGCACCCGCACCCCGCCCGACCACGGCCGCCACGGCGGCCGCGACGCGGCCGTCGGAGCGGTGCGCGCGGCGCACCCGCCCGATCCCCGGCCGGGTTGCTTCCCGTTTCTCGGAGGACCTTCGATGCGCCCTGCTCCGCTCGCCGTCACCGCTCTCCTGTCCGCCGCGCTTGCCGTTCCCCTGGCCGCACCAGGGTTCGCGGCGCCCGCGCTCCCCGCCGCCTCCACTCCCCTCGCCGCGACGGCTCACACTCCGAGCGCCGGGGAGGCCCTACGGCAGAAGGCCCTGGACGACCTCGTCGCGGCCGGCGTGCCGGGTGTCATCGCCGAGGTGCGGGACGCCCGTGGTGTCTGGACCGGCAAGAGCGGCCGGGCCGACCTGCACCACAGGCGGCCTCTGGCGACCGACGGGCGGTTCCGCGCGGGCAGCGTGACCAAGTCCTTCGTCGCCACCACGGTGCTGCAGCTCGTCGCCGAGCGGAGGGTGGCACTCGACGCGCCGGTCGCGCGCTACCTGCCCGGCCTGGTTCCCCACGGGCGGGACATCACGGTCCGGCAGCTGCTCGGCCACCGCAGCGGGCTGCACAACTACACCGACTCCCTCTGGTCCGGCAGCCTCCAGGAGCTGTACAGGAACCGGTTCCGGACCTGGGCGCCCCGGGAGCTCGTGGCCGAGTCGGCCCGGCACGCCCCCGACTTCGCCCCCGGCACCGCGGGCCACTACTCCAACACCAACTACGTCCTGCTCGGCATGCTGATCGAGAGGGTCACCGGCGACACCGCCGAACACGAGATCACCCGCCGGATCCTCAAGCCCCTCGGGTTGCGGCACACATCCTTCCCCGGGACCTCCGTCCGCATCCCCGGCCCGCACGCCCGCGGCTACCAGCGTCTGGATGGGCCGGACTCCGCGTTCACCGACATCACGGAGGAGAACATGTCGTGGGCGTGGACGGCCGGTGCGCTGATCTCCACCAGCCATGATCTGAACCGCTTCTTCGCCGCGCTGATCGGCGGCCGGCTCCTGCCGCCGGCTCTGCTGCGCGAGATGAAGGAGGCCCGTCCGATGGACCGAGGGCCCCGCTACGGGCTCGGCCTCAGCGTCCTCGACTCCCCGGCGTACGGCACGGCCTACGGCCACACGGGCGGGGCTCCCGGGTACGGCACGTACAGCTTCACCACGGCCGACAACAAGCGGCAGGTCACCATCGCCATCAACACCCTGGCCGACACCGAGGCCATGAGCCGGGCGGCGGACGAGGCGCTCGAGACGCTGCTCCGGCCCGAGGCGAAGCCCGAGTAGGGCGCGACCACCCATGCCCCACACTGCTGCCGGGCGAGAGGCCCGCGGGCAGTGGTGTGGGGCGCCGTCAGCGCGCCACGCGCCGGTGCGAGTGCCGCCATCTCGTGGCGACGTAGGCGAGGTCGAGCGCCAGCACCACGATGCCGATGATCAACAGATAGGTCAGACCCTCGGCGACCGCGCCGATGAGTCCCAGGACGACGGCCACGAGAAGCAGGAACAAGACGAGCGCCATGTCCGGTAAACCCCCTTCGCGCGGTGTGCGGTGATCAGCGGCGCGCGAGCTTGCGTTCGCCGCCGGCTCCCGGGCGGTAGGCCATGTCGTAGTACTGGAAGATCTCCGGCTCCTGCTCCGCCGGAAGGATCTCGTCGGTCCCGATGGAAGGAGCCTTCTTCACCAGTCCCTTGGTCTGCGCGACCTTCACGTAGCCGGGCCCCACGATCGCCTCGTCGAGGGGAACGAACACCAGGCGCTGCCGTGTGGGCAGGCCGGTGCGCACCGTCGCCATGGACGGTTCATCGGTGGCGGTATCGACGTAGATCGCTTCCAATGCGCCGATCTTGCGCCCCTTGGGGTCGACGACACTGCTGTCGCGCCACTCGCGGATGTCGGCTGAATGGATCATGTGCTGCTCCTTGCGGCCCGCGGTACGACCTCGGTCCCGGCACGCGCCCACGGGGGCACCCATCTGGACATTTGACCTGAAAGCGCCACCCCGATTCATGCTACGCGTTTCCCGGATCGCCCGAAGGCGGCCAGGCTCTCCGGGCCTGCCGGGCCACGCCCGCCGAGGCCGGCCCGCGGGGACACGGCCGTCCGGACGGCCGCCCCGGCGCCGCCGAGCCGGACCGCGATCCCGGCGTTGCCGTCCACCGGTGCGGGGACATCCAGGTATGACCTTCCTCGGTGTCGACATCGGCACATCCAGCAGCAAGGGCGTCCTGGCCGACGCCTCCGGCGCGGTGCTCGCGACCGCGGTACGGGAGCACACCGTCCGCCGTCCGGCGCCGGGGCATGTCGAGATGGACCCCGAGGTGTGGTGGCGCGAATTCCGCGGGATCACCCGCGACCTGCTGTCCGGCGGCGCCCGGGTGCGGGCGGTCGGCGTCAGCGGCATGGGGCCGTGCGTCACCCTGGCCGACTCCGCCGACCGGCCGCTGCGCCCGGCCATCCTGTACGGGGTGGACACGCGGGCCGTTCCGCAGATCGCGCGGCTCGAGGCCGAACTGGGCCGTCAGGCGGTCCTCGACCGGTGCGGCAGCGTGCTGTCCACACAGGCGGTGGGGCCGAAGGTGGCCTGGGTGGCCGAGCACGAACCGGAGGTGTTCGCGGCCGCACGGCGGCTGTTCATGCCGGCCTCCTTCCTCGCCCACCGGCTCACCGGCGCCTACGTACTCGACCACCACTCGGCCAGCCAGTCCGTCCCCTTCTACGACACCCGGGAGCAGGAGTGGTACCGCCCCTGGGTGGACGCGGTGTGGCCGCACGCGGAGCTGCCCGAGCTGCGCTGGCCCGATGAGCAGGCCGGTACGGTGACGGCCGGGGCGGCGGCCGCGACCGGCCTCGCGCCGGGCACGCCCGTCCTCACCGGAACCATCGACGCCTGGACCGAGGCCGTCAGCGTCGACGCGACACGACCGGGCGACCTGATGCTCATGTACGGCACGACGATGTTCCTCATCGCCACCGTCGCCGGGCAGCTGCGCGTGCCCGAGCTGTGGAGCACCGTCGGCGCCTTCCCCGGCACCCGCTCTCTCGCCGGTGGCATGGCCACCTCCGGAGCGGTCACCGAGTGGCTGCGCGGCCTGTTCGGCTCACCCGACCGCGCGGTCCTGCTGGCGGAGGCGGCGGACAGCGGTGTTGGCGCACGCGGCCTCGCGATGCTCCCGTACTTCGCGGGCGAGCGCACCCCGATCGCCGACCCCGACGCTCGCGGGGTGATCGCCGGGCTCACCGTCGAGCACACCCGCGGCGACCTCTACCGGGCCGCCCTGGAGGCCACCGCGCACGGTGTACGCCACAACATCGAGGCCATGCGACAGGCAGGCGCCGGAATCGAGCGGGTCGTCGCGGTCGGCGGCGGCACGCAGGGCCGCCTGTGGACCCGGATCGTCTCCGACGTCACCGGACTGCCCCAGGACATCCCCACCGTCACGGTCGGCGCCGCCTACGGGGCCGCCCGGCTTGCCGCCCGACTGGCCGACGAGGCGGCGACCGAGGCGTGGAACCCGGTACGGGAGCGGCGCGTCCCCGACCCGGCGGCGGTGGCCGCGTACGACAGGCTGCACAGCCTGTACCGGGACCTGTATCCGGCGACGCGCGACACCGTCCATGCCCTGGCCCGGCTCCGGCGTGAGGCGTGAGGCGGATGGGTTCGCCGGTCCGCCACGGGGTGCGGCGCGGCGCCGTTGATGCGGGCGGCGGCGGCCTCAGGGTGCCGGCTGGTGGCGGTTCCGGGGGTGTGACGCTTCCTGACGGCGCGCTGCGGGCCGGGCCGCCCTGCTCCTCGGCGGAGGCCCCGGCCCTGTGTCGTTTCGGCCGAGCAGCTCCGCCGAGGTGGCCACGACGTCACCGGGGGTGCGGCGGCCGTGGCTGTGTTCGATGTGGTCGACGTGGTAGCCGTGGTAGCCGTGGTGTTCGAGGGTGGCCAGGATCCGGTGGCCGGCCGCTGCCGCAAGGGCGTCGGTGTGGTGGCGGGTGTGGGAGAGGAGGACGGTGGGGCGTCCGGTTCTGCATGCGGCCGGGAGGCAGGTGGGGGAGTAGGCGAGGACGCGGGTGAAGAGGTCGCCGTTCGCCGTCCCGAGGCCGAGGGCGTAGGAGGCGCCGTCGCCGGATCCGGCGACGGTGATGCGGTCGAGGTCCACGGGGAAGAGGGCGCGAAGGCCGGTCGGTCCGCGGTGGTGCGACCACCGCGGACCGACCGGCCGCGCTCTTCGCGGGTCCTGGGACCGGCCGCGTCTCAGCGCAGGCCGAAGGCCCGGATCACGGTCTGCTTCACCGCGTTGCCCGCCGAGTCCTTCGCGCCCGCCCGCAGCGACACGAAGGACGCCTTGCCCGGGGCGTCCAGGCGCAACCGCCCGTCGCTGCCGCAGGTGGCTTTCCGCCAGGTCCGGCCGTCGTCGTAGGACAGCTCTACCTCGACCGCGCCGACCTTGCCGGCAAGGCTTGCGCCCGGCAGGTGGGCGGCCGTGACGGACAGGGTGTCGTGCCGCCCGGCGCGCCCTGCGGCGTCCGTGGCGATCCGGTAGTCGAGCTGCACCAGCGGCAGCACCACGGTGACACCGTCGGTGGGCTCCGCCGAGGTGAAGTCCCACTCGGTGCGCGTGCGGGAGGAGTACGGGGTGTAGGTCACATCCCGCTCACCGGTGACGACCAGCTTGTACGGCAGTTTGCCGCGGCTGGGGGCGTCGCCCCACACGTTCGTGAAGTTCCCCTGGCCCAGCTGGGTGGCGCCCTGGTACAGGGTCTGCTGCTGGGTCACGGCCGGGTCCTGGTTCCAGCCGACGTGGTTCCGGCTGCCCCAGGCGGGGATGTCCACGTACAGGAGGTTGCCGTTGCGGCTGGGCGGGAGGTTGTGGAAGAAGGTGTCGTTCAGGAAGGGGCGCTGGATCGGCTTGAACCACTCCTCGGACTGCCTGCTGCCGGCCCGGTAGGCGGTCTTCGCGCCCTCCTCGAAGCCCAGGTAGTCGACGAACGCCTCCTGGTGCCAGCGGACACCGGTGGTGGACACCCAGTCGGTGCGCTTCCCGTTCGCCGGTTCCGGCATGTTGTTGCCGGACGACCAGTCGACACCGTCGAGCCATTCGAAGCGGAACTCGCTGCCGTCGCCGTCCGGCTTCGGGCTCGCGAAGGTGACGTCGATCCGGGCCAGGTTCCCGGAGTCACCCTTGACCGCCATCTTCGACGGGATCTCGTTGTGCCAGACGTGCGCGAGGTCGTACACGTACGGGCTCGCGGGTTCGGAGTCCACGGTGATCCCGGCCCCGCCGTCCCTGACCTGCCGGATCAGCTTCTCGCCCTCCTCGGCGCCGAGCAGGCCGACGTCGAGGGCGACGCGCCCCTGCCCCATCGGCGCGTAGGAGCGCATCGGGCGTCCGTACCCGTTCTCCACGACCAGCATGAGTTTCGCGCCGGCGGCCATCGCGTTGGCGGCCTGGTCGCTGTCGCCGACCTCGTCGCCGTGGCGGACCACCACGGCCTTGCCGCGCGCGTCAATGGAGGCGAAGTCCGCGCTCGACCCCTGGCCGGCGAAGACCAGCGGCAGCTTGTAAGTGCCCTTGGCCAGCGGGGTGACGTCCTGCTGGCGCAGTATGTCCGTGAACTCGCTCTTGCCGGTGGAGACGGCCAGTGCCGGCTTCTCGCCGCGCCAACGGGTGGTCAGCTGGAAGTCCCCGTGGGTGACCTTGTGGGTGGTCGGCTGCGCCCAGATGCTGTCGTAGTACAGACTCTCCGCGGACAGGCCCGACCTGACGCCGTTCATCACGCGGTTGTAGCCCAGCTTCTGGAAGGTCACCGCGCTTTGCTGCGGAGTCGACATGTCGATGCGCTTGGCCTTGGACGCGTCGAACGTGACGGTGGTGTCCCGGTCCAGAAGGACTTCGGGGTCGCCGAGGAGGGCCAGGCCCCTCGAAAGCGGACCGTGGACGCCCTGGATCTCCTGGAAGGAGAGCGCCGAGTACACGTCGTCGGGCAGGAAGACCTCCCGGGTGCCGGAGGGGCCGACGCCGATCATGAAGGACTCCATGTCGCCCGCCCTGAGCATCTGGACCTCGCCGGACGTGGGATTGCCGTCGGAGTCCTTGAACGTCAGGGTCATCTTGTGCATCGTCGCGAATCCGAGGGAGACCGCGGTGTGCGCCACGGTCCTGCCGGCCGCGTTCGTCGCGAGCAACTGGCCCGAGTAGTGGTTTTTCGCGGTGCCGGAGGAGCCGTCGATCGTGACCGTGACGCCGGCGGTGCCGTGCGCCGGGACGACCACGCGGGAGGCCGACGGACGGAACATCCCGGACGGGGCGTGCGGCGCGTCGACGGACAGTGTGAGGGCGACCGGTGCGTCGGTGACGTTGGTGTAGGTCACCGGGCGCTGGAGGGCGCCGCCCTTGTACTGGGCCGCGTAGGCGGTCGCCGAGGCGAAGACCCCGGCCTGTGCCGCCGCGGCGGCGTCCAGCCGGCCGCTCCCGGCCTCGAAGGCGTCGTACGTGGGGGCCCGGCGGGAACTGCTGGCCAGCAGGTCCTTCAACTGGCCTCCGGTGAGCTCCGGATGGGCCGCGGCGAGCAGGGCGGCGGCGCCGGCGACGTGCGGGGTGGCCATGGACGTGCCGCTCATGGTCCGGTACGCGTCCTGGCCGTTGCCGCCGAGCCGGGAGTTGGCCGCCAGGATGTCGACTCCGGGGGCGGTGATCTCCGGCTTCAGCGCGCCGTCGATACGGGGGCCCTTGCTGGAGAACGAGGCGAGCGAGTCGCCGGCGTCGACCGCGCCCACGGTCAGCGCCGAGGCCGCGGCTCCCGGTGCGCCGATGCTGCCCGGTGCCCCCTCGTTGCCGGCGGCGATCACGAACAACGCGCCCGTCTGGGCGCTCAGCCGGTCGACGGCCTGGCTCATCGGGTCGGTGCCGTCGGACACCATGCCGGTACCGAGGCTCATGTTGATGATCTTGGCGTGCTGGTCGACCGCCGCCCATTCCATGCCGGCCAGGGCGTAGGAGATCTGCCCGCTGCCGTACCTGTCCAGCACCTTGCCTATGCGCAGGCGGGCGCCCGGCGCGACGCCCTTCTCCTTGCCGTCGGAGGCCGCACCGGTTCCGGCGATGATCGACGCGACATGGGTGCCGTGTCCGGCGTAGTCGTCCGTGGTCTCGTCCGGTACGAAACTCCGGCTGGTCGCGATGCGGTCCGCCAGGTCCGGGTGGCCCGCGTCGACGCCGCTGTCGAGGACGGCGACGTCCACGCCCTGCCCGGTGTCCCCGCCCTGCCAGACCTGCGGGGCGCCGATCTGCGCGGTGCTGTCGGCGAGGTCGGCGTGGATACGGCCGTCGAGCCAGATGTGCGAGATTCCGGCACCGAAGGACGGCTTGGCGTCCCGCTCCCGGGCGCCGTCCTTCGCCGTCGCCCCGGCCACGGACTTCCAGAAGTCGTCCGCGCGGGAGCGGTCCGCGGTCAGGGCGGCGCCCTGGATGCTGTCCAGGTTCCGGACCCGGGACGCGCCCTCGGGGACGGCGGACGCGCGACGCGCGGCACCGGCCTGCGTGTAGGAGACGATCAGCGGCAGCCGGTCGCGGTGGGCGTCGTCGTAGCCGTCCGCGATCAGGTCGGTGATGTTGAACAGCTGCCGGTCCAGGGTGCCCTGGGCCAGGAAGGGCAGGGCGGACTCGGGGTAGACGTAGAGGTCGTCGCCCGAGGTCATGATGCGGGTCCGCGCCGGCAGTCCGTCCGCGCCGCGGACGGTGACCGTGCCGCCGAACTTCCCGCCGGCCCGCGGAGCCTGACGGGTGGTGACCACGTCTCCGGTGATCAGCGTGACCGTGTGGTCGCCGGCGGGCACCTGGTCCGCGGTGGGAGAGGACGTGGAGGCGGGTGGGGGAGCGGGGGTGCCGGAAGGGGTCGCCGCCTGGGCCGTGATCGGGCTCGTGAGGGCGAGAACCGAAGCGCCGGCGATGACCGGCACGCTCCAGCGTCTGTGGTGTGACTTCAAGGGTGTCCCTGGTCTGGGTCCGGGCAGAGGACGATCGCCCTCTGCCGTCCGAGGGCGCCAACCACAGCGGGTTGGTGTCACCTGGGCGCAGTGATCATATGCACGTATGGATTCAGTGTGAAGAGTTGTGCTTCCGCAGGTGAACCACCGAGGCAACAGTGTGTTCCACGGTGTGAGCGCCCGGCCCCTCAGAGGCGGCGGCGGGTGATGCCGTGGGTGAGCTCGGGACCGTGGATCACGCCGCGGATCACGCCGCGGGCGGCATCCCGGCACACCTGCCGGTGCGCCGGGATGCCGGAGCGCGATCGGGGAACTGCCGGCCGGCCCGGATGCCCGGGCCGGAGCCGTCAGTCGGCCGCGGCGTCGTGGCGCTCGGGGCCGGCCTCCTGCTCCTTCGTCCGGCGGGCGATGTAGCCCTCGTGGACGTCCTGGCCGCGGGCGTACTCGGGCTGGAAGCGGACACCGGCGTAGTGCGAGGCCTTCTCCGTCTCCTCCGCGCGCTTCCCCAGCTCCGCGGTGTCACCAAAACCCAGCACGTCGCGGGCCAGTTGGGTGAGCGGTCCGTCGACCTGGTACTCGGTGCGCTGCATGGTGAGCAGGTTGATCAGGTACAGAGGTGTGCCGTTGAACTTCTCGAACATCTCGTGACGCGTGCCCCACTCCGTCAGGAAGCGCTCGCTGATCTGCCGGAAGATCTTGATCCGGTCCCGGGCGCTGATCTCGGAACCGCGCAGCGCCTGCTCGAGCTTGGGGCCGATGTAGGGGTCGTCCAACTCGCGCCTGGTCGGCTGGATGACCACTCCGCGGCCGCAGAAGTCGATCAGCTTGTTCACCATGTCGTGCTGGTGCTCGAGGTAGTGGGCGCGGCCGAAGTCGATGTAGATGTTGTTCGGCTTGAACAGGCCGCCGGGCGTCTCGAAACCGGTCTCCTCGGCCGCCAGCATGAACGCGCGGCAGGTCTCGCGGAACCGGATGAGTTCGGCGAGCTGTGCCTGCACCACCGGCTGGGTGCTGGTGCCCAGCGACTGGGTGATCAGCAGCGCGAGGCCGACCATGAGTTCGGCGTGGATGGTCTGCCGGATCTGGGTCTCCAGGTGGACCCAGTCGAACTGCCGCTGCGGGTACCACTTGGCGTGGTCGGGGTTGCCGATGTGCTGTACCTGCGGCCAGGGGATGAGCACGTCGTCGAAGTAGACCATGCCGTCGAGCTCGTCGCCGATGGTCGCCAGCGGACGGTCGTAGGGGTCGGCGTCGGGCTGGGCCCGCGATTCGCGGGCGACCACGGTCACCCCGGGAGTGGCCAGCGGGACCATCGCGTAGATGGTCTGCTCGGGCTGCTGGCCCGGCCGCCACAGGTTGCCGATCAGGAGGTTGTTGACGAAGGGGATCGACGTGCCGATGGCCTTCCAGCCGCGGACGACGATGCCCTCGTCGTTCTCCTCGACGATGCGCAGCATGGGGGTTTCCGCCATCGCGTCGTCGCGGCTGCGGTCGTACTGCACGTCGAGGAACATGGGCGAGATCGCGAGGTCCTTCGAGGTGACCTCCTCCCACTGGCGCTGGATGTTGCCCGCCAGGTCGCGACGGGGGCCGGTGAAGCGGGAGTTCTCGGCCCACGGCCCCTGATCGTCGACCTGGGTGAACATGACGACGTTCATTCCGGCCGGCGGACGCGTGAAGATGCCCCCCTTGAAGTGCCGGAAGAGGAACTCGGCGTACTTGCGGCGGCGGACGGCGTCCTCCTTCGACCGCGGCAGGAACCAGTGCATCGACTGACGTCTGCCGTCCTCGTCGACGAACGTCGTGACGTCCTGGTGCTCGGGCTTCAGATGCAGGTCGTAGTACTCCGCGATGGCGTGGGCGTATCCGCGGGTCTTCGGGTGCGTGGTGACGTCGTCGACGAGCTCGCCGCCCACGTAGACCTTGCGGCCGTCGCGCAGCGACTCCAGGTATTCCTCGCCGGTCCTCATGATGTCTCTCCCGTGGTGGTGTGGTTCAACTGGCGGTGGAAGGTGGCGGAGTCCCAGGTGCCCCGTGGGCGTCGGGAGACCGGTGGAAGAAGCGGGGCGGTCCGTCGGCGTGGTTGCGGGCCTCGCACCGGCGGGCCGGCGGACCGGTCGGTCTCAGGTCCCGGCCTCCGTCATCGCCGGAACCTCCTCGATGTCCACGCTGCGTTGGTAGCGGCCCTGCCCGAACAGCAGGGGGCAGCGGGAGCGGGGCGCCAGTACGACACGGACCCTGCCGAAGACGACGAAGTGGCTCCCCATGGGCCGTGCCTCGGCCACCTCGCAGTCGAAGGTCACCAGGGAGTCCCGCAACACCGGCGACGTCACTCCGTCCGGCAGTTCGCCGCCCGCCACGACGTGGTCGTCGACGAACTTCACCGTTCCGACACGTGAGCACAGCCGCGACACGGCGACTTGGTCCTGGCTGAGCAGATTGACCGCGAAGCGGCTCTCGCGCCGGATGTCGGCAGCGGTGACACTGCGGTGGTCCACGCACACCAGCACGGTCGGCGGCTCCAGGCACACGCCGCTGAACGCACTGACGGTCATCCCCCAGGGACGGTCGTCATGACGTGTGGTCACCACGGTCACGCTGCCCACCACACGGCCCATCGCCGCCCGGAAGGTGTCGGGATCGGCCTGAGTATTTCCCCATTCGATCATCGGATCTCCAAACCGGCGGTGGCACAAGCCGCCACCCAGGAGGGGAACCTGACGTGATGTCGGCCGCGAAAGCGCACCGCTTGAGGCGGGACGCTATGATCTGCGCGACACATCCGTCAAATAGATGTATTGAATTCGTGGTATTTCCGCGACGAATACATGGGCTGGTCAGGGATTATGAATCTGCGGAACGTGGATCTGAATCTTCTCGTGGCGCTGGACGCGCTGCTGGCCGAGCGCAACGTCAGCCGCGCGGGCCGGCGGCTCGGCCTGAGCCAGCCCGCCACCAGCTCGTCACTCGCCCGTCTCAGGAAGATGTTCGGGGACCCTCTCTTGGTGCGGCAGGGGCGGGAGTTCGCACTCACCTCCGAGGCCGAGCGGCTGGTGCGGCCCGTACGGGAGATCCTCGACCTGGTCGAGCGGACCATCGAGCAGCGACCCGGCTTCGAGCCGGGCACGGATACGCGCACCTTCTCCATCAGCGCGTCCGACTACGCGACACTGGTATTGCTAAGCCCTTTCGTCCGGGCGGCGGCCACCGAAGCCCCGGGCGTGACGATTCACGTCCTCCCCAGATCGCGCGATCCGCGGCGGCTTCTGGACGCAGGCGAGGCCGATCTCGTCATCGAACCGAGGGAACTCCTCGGCGACACACGTTTTCCGTCCCATGCCTTGTTCGGCGACCGATGGCTCTGCGCCGTCGACGCGGGAAATCCGGCCGCCTCGGATCGGCGGATAACGCCGGAGGAATACCTGCGCCTTCCGCACCTGGTGTACAGCATAGGCTCGGACCGGCAACTCAATCTCGCCGACCAGCATCTCGCCCGACTCGGCACCTCGCGCCGGATCGAGATCACCGTGGAGAGCTTTCTCCTTGTGCCGTTCCTGATCCGGGGAACCTCACTGGCCAGCCTCGTCCTCGAACGGGCGGCCCGGCAACTCGCCGCCGCCGCACCCGGCATCCGGCTCCTGCCACCGCCGCTCCCCCTGCCGGACATCCACGAGATGATGTACTGGCATCCCCGTCACACCACGGATCCGGCCCACCGCTGGCTCCGCGAACGCCTGCTCGCCTCCGCGCGCGATCTCGACGGCGTGACCGGGCGTTGAAGGTCGTGCCATGGACTGTCAGTCGCCTGGTCTAGGGTCGCCCGCATGGCTGAGCCCTCCTTTCTGACCGCTGTCCGGGAGTCGTACGACACGGTCGCCGCCGATTACGTCCAACGCGTCCCGCCTCCGGCCGAGATGGACCCGCTGTCCCGCGCGATGCTGGCGGGGTTCGCCGAACTGGTGCGGACGGCCGGTCGGGGGCCGGTCGCGGACCTGGGGTGCGGCCCCGGACGTGTGACGGCGCACCTGGCCGGGCTGGGGGTGTCCGTCTTCGGCGTCGATCTGTCGCCTCAGATGATCGGGCTGGCCCGGAACGCCTATCCGAACCTGCGGTTCACCGAGGGCTCGATGACCGCGCTGGAGATGCGGGACGACGAGCTCGGCGGCATCCTGGCCTGGTACTCCACCCATCACACGCCCCCGCGGTGGCTGCCGGACGTGTTCGCCGAGTTCCACCGCACGCTCGCGCCCGGCGGCCACCTGCTCTGGGGAGACTATGTCGGCGATGAGCGGCTGCAGCCGACCCACGGCTATGGGCGTCCGGTGTCCTACGAGTCGTACCTCCTGCCCCTGGACCGCGTGGTCGACCTGCTGGGCCAGGCCGGACTCGTCGTCAGCGCGAGACTGGAACAGGAGCCCGGCGGACGCGTGAGCCGACCGCACGCCTGTCTCCTGGCCCGCAAGCCCGAAACGCCCTGACGCGGCTCGTTCCCGGGTTGAGGCCGCTCGACCGGACCGCCGACGATCACGGCCGTCGCCCCGCGAAGCGCGGACCGGGAGGGCTGTCGGTCGTCTCTGCCATCGTGTGGGCCATGAGTGAACCGGTTGAGCGGGTGGACGAGCACGACGAGGTGTTGGCGGTCGTGGACAGGCGGGAGGCGATCCGTCACCGGTGGCTGCATCGCATCGCCACGGTCGTTTGCCGCGACAGCAGGGGCCGGATCCTCGTCAACCGCCGTCCGGAGGATGCCGCTCGGTTTCCGGGGCATCTCAACTGGATGCTCGGAGGCGCGGTGGAGGTGGGGGAGACCTACGAGGACGCGGCTGCTCGGGAGTTGGCGGAGGAGGCCGGTATACACGCCCGTCCCCGGTTCGTGTTCAAGTACCTCTGCGCGGGCGCGATCAGCCCGTATTGGCTCGGCCTGCATGAGGCGGTGGTCACGGAACCCCTTCGGCCCGACCCTTCGGAAGTCGCCTGGCATGACTGGGTGACCGAGACCGAACTGGTCGATCTGGTCCGGCATCGGACGTTCGTTCCGGACGCCCGCGAGGCGTTCGAGCGATACCGCGCTCTGCCGCCGCGGTCGGAAGCGGGATGACCGGGCGGGAGTTCACTCGACCCGGACCGCGGCAGCCGCGCCCGATGGGCGGACCGGACGCCGCTGTTGCTCACCTCAGGCCGCCGGCGCGGTGACGGCCCCGCCGAGATGCCGCTCGAGGAACCGGACCGAGCTGTCGACCTCGAACAGGGGGAAGCCGATGTGCTTGCCCGCGGTGGCGTGCAGCGTCTTCGAAAGGACGGCCGCATGACCGACCCCCATCTTGACGAGGAACCCGCCGAGCATGACCGCTACCGGCGCTACCTGCGGGCCCTGGACGATGTCGCGGAGGCGGACGAGGCCGGCCTGGTGACGACAGTCCTGCGCGACCAGGACGCGGCGATGGCGCAGGCCGCCGTCAACCACCATCTGGAACGCCGGGCCGCCGAGTTGCTGACCGACCCGGCGTTCACCGACTGGGCAGGCAGCATGGCCTCGACGATCGGCGACCGTCCCTTCCTCACGCGCCGGCTGCGCGAATGGACCCTGCTCCGATCGATCGCGCTGGACGAGCCGTGGACGGCCGAGGAGCTGACGACCGCGTCCGACTGGATGCAGCGCATGGTCGCGACGACACAGGTCGTCAACTCGACCGAGGCCCTGAGCCTGCTCGCCGAAAGAGGACGGACCCGGCGGGTGCGGAACGCGGCGAACCGCCGCCTGCCGCCACAGGATCACCGTCCGGGCTGACCGCGCGCACGGGGTTTCCCGTCAGGTCAGCAGCCGCAGGGACAATTCGCGAAGCCGGTCGTCCTCGGGGCGCAACTCGCTGAAACTCGTGTGCCAGCCCGCCGGGCACACCCGCCTCGGGGAATGCGCCCACTCGGTGAGGCGGGGTCGGAGTTCCGGGGGCGTGACGCCGATCTCCACCAGGGTGCCGAGGGCCGCTATGCCGACCGGCGCGGGTACGGCCACCTCGGTGAGGACGGGCAGGGCCACGGCCGGGTCGCCGGTGATGCGCCAGTGCGCCTCGGCGGCCCGCATGCGCGTCCAGTCGTAGGAGTTCGGCAGGAACGTCTCGACCAGCGGCAGCAGCGGGGCGCCCGCGCGGCCGAGGAGGCCGGCGGATTCGAGGTGCCAGTGCCCGCCGGGGGTGGACAACTGAGGCGTGAGGAGTTCGATCGCGCGGTCGGCGTCGCCGTGGAGGCGGGCGTGGGCGACGGCGGCGGGGATCGCGAGGTCCTGGTCCTTGTTCCGCGCCGCGTCCGTCAGCGCCTGCGCTATCGCCCGGTCCCGCAGGCCCCAGTCGCCGATCCGGCGGGCAACACGGCCTGCCGCGGGGTGGGTTCGCAGAAGCCAGGTCAGCTCGGGCAGAAGAGCGCCCGCATCGCGCGCGGTGAGCGCCGACAGGATTTCGAGGGGGTACCGCAGCCCGGGGTCGGTCAGGGCGCGCCGCTGGTGGTCGCGTTCGCCCGTACGCGCCGCGAGTGCCGCGACAGCCTGGGCATCGGGTTCGGGGACCGCGGTGAGGAGGCGTTCGTCGCCGAGGCGGCCGAGGGCGAGCTGCGCCGCTTCGCCCACCTGCCACTGGGTGGACGTGGCGTGCGTGAGCAGGACGTCACCCAGGCCGGGCAGGGGGCGGGTGGCTGTCGGCAGCCACAGCGCGATGGCTCTCAGCCGCGTGGCCAGCGCCCAGTCGTCCCGTTGGTGGGGCAGCGCCTCGAGGAGGAGCTCGAGGGTTTCGTCCTGTCGGTCGCGCCAGTGGCCGGCGAGCTCTTTGGCGCGGTCGGAGCCGCGGGCGCCGATGTCGCCGTGCCGGATCCAGTGGCGCGATACCGCCACGGCCGTGTCGGGGTCGGCCTCGAGAACGTCGGCGGCTCGTCGGTCGGTGGAGCCGACGTCCGGGAACCAGTTCCGGTCGATGCCTCCGTCCGGCACGGCGCCGGCTTCCTTCAGGATCCGGACGAGCTGTGCCGGGTACGGCGTGCCGGTGCGGGCCATCAGCGTGAGCGCGGCCGTGGTGCGGACGGCGGCGGCCCGATCCCGGAGGGCGTCGGTGAGGCGCCGCTCGGCGCTCTCGGCGTCGGTTTCCAACTGGGCCAGCGCCGTCAGCGCGTCCGCCCGGACCTGCGGGCTCGGGTCCGCGGTGTGGCAGGCGGCCAGCGCGGCGATCGCGGCCGGCACGTCCGGACCGACGGCCTGGGCGCCGATGCGGACCACCGCCCGGCGCACCGCCACGTCGTCGTCGGTGAGGAAGGGCAGCAGGTGCGGTACACACGCGGCCACCTCCGCGCGTCCCCGTTGTGCCTCGGGGTAGTCGGGTTCCCGGTCGCCCGCCGCGCCGACGAGGAAGTCCAGCAGGTCTGCCCGGCGATGGGTGATGTGACCCGCGGCGTGTGCGAGGAACGGGATGACGGCCACGGTCGCCTCGTACACGGTGCTCTGGTGCAGGACCTTCCCGTACAGCTCCCCGAGCGCTGTGTCGATGCGTTCGGTATCACCGGAGTACAGGGCGCGCACCATGCCGGGAACGTCGTCCGCGACGGCGTAGGCGTGGTGGAGGGCCGACCAGTCGACGTCGTCGAGTTCTTCAGGTGTTCTCACCCGCGGGACGGTACTGCCCGGCTGTGACAACGGAGGCGTGCGAGGGGGCGAGTGTGCGGAGGCAGTGGGCAACAGCCGGGGCTGTGGCGGGACTTGAGCGCTTGCATATGCAGTTCGACGATATATAGAGTCCCGCGTATGACTGAACGTCCTTTGCAGGAGCCGACGTTGCTCCTGCTCACCGCACTCGCCGACGCACCCCGGCACGGATACGCCTTGATCCAGGAAGTCGCCGCGATATCCGGCGGCCGGGTCCGCCTGCGGGCGGGCACCTTGTACGGGGCGCTGGATCGCCTGCTGGGACAGGGGATCGTCAGGGTCGAGAGTGAGGAGATCGTCGACAGCAGACTGCGCCGGACGTACGCGCTCACCGACGCCGGATACACGCTGCTCACCGCAGAAGCCGACCGGCTGCGGACGACCGCGCGGGAGGCCGATCGCCGTATCGGGCTGGGCCGCCCGGGCTCGGTGGTGCGCCCGGCGCAGGGCGGAGCGGGCGCATGACGGGGCATGAGGCCGAGACGGTCCGGCGCGGTTCCCGCACGCACGACGCGGTGATCCGGCTGTATCCGGCTGCGTACCGCCGGCAGCATGGTGCGGAGATCGCGGCGACCCTCGAGGACGTCACCGACGGCGCGGGTGGGTTGGGGGCACTGCGGGAGACGGCGGCCGTCGCGGGGCACGCGCTGCGGATGCGCACGGGCCTGGGTTCGGCCCGCCCCGCGGGGCGGTTGCTGGCCGGGCTGATCCCCTATGTCGTGGCCGTGGCGGCCTCGGCGTCGGCGGCGCTGCTGGTGGTGTGGCCCCTCCCGGCGCTGCCCTGGGACGGCGAGCGCACCTACACCCCGCTGGCCTACGTGCCGTGGCTCGCGGTCCTCGGATGCGTCCTCGCGGGCCGCTGGGTATGGGCTCGGATCGCCGCGTTCGCGGCCTTGATCGGCGCCGGGGTGTCGGTGCCCGCCGCCTACTGGTCCGGTGGCTCGTCGGGGCTGTCGCAGAACGCGCCGACCCTGTTCGGACTCGCTCTGGCCGCGGCCGCGGTGTTGGCCGCCCCGCCCGACCTTCCACCGGCCGACCCCCGTGCCCGCCGGGTCACCGCGCTGACCGCGCTGGCCCTGGGGGTTCCGATGGTTGTGGGATCGGTCACCGTGTTCGAGGCACTGGCAGGCGGCCCCGGTCTGACCGAGCCCGCGCGCCCGGAGCCGATGCATCTGTTCGCGCTGTTCGCTCCCCTCGTGCTGGCCTTTCCGACCGCCGTCGGTCTGGCCCGCCTCCGGTACGGGGCGTTCCTCGCGCTGGCACTCGGCGCCGCTTCGTTCAGCCTGCTCCTGTATCCGTTTCCCCTGCCCCCGGCCCCGTACGCCACGAACGGGCATCTGTCGTGGATCGGGACGATGACGGGTGCCGCCGCCCTGGTGATCCGCCTCGGGCTGCGGCTGCGTCTGGCCTGGCACCGCCGGCAGACGTCCTGAAAGAGCCCGGAGCCCACGGCCGGGGCGGGCCGGAGCACGATCTCGGCGAGTGACCGACGAGAGCCGGAATCCGGGCGGTTCCCGCAGCCCGCTGTGCGTCAGGAATCCGCGGCGGGGCCGCCGTGCCGTGAACGGCTCGGCGGCCCCGGGTGACCGCGTACCGCCTACCAGTCGATCTCGGCCGTCAGGACGGGTTCGGTCTCCGGAACGGATCGAACCCGGTCCGGGATTCCGGCCGACGGGAGCGGACGACGCCCCCGTCTCCAGCGCGATCAACACGCCGCGACGGCTTCTGAAGCCCATCGTGGCGGTGCGCCCGCCGGCGCAGGCGCACGAGTAGGGCGCTTCGCCGCCCGGCGCCGTCTTCGAGAACGCGCGGCGCGGGGTGCGGGCCGGGCCATTTCAGACGGTCATCGCTGCTTGGCGTACCCCGCGGAGATCTGGCCGACCAGTACGGAGAAGGGCATGTCGAGCGCTTCGTACACTGCTCCGGCCGTCGGCGAGGCGTTGTCGGCCAGGATCTCGACCATCAGCGTGGCGTAGTCGCTGACGATGACGCCCGCCTGCTGGAGCCGGAGGAGCCCGGCCTCGCGCTTGGCGTCGGAGAAGGTGCCCGAGGCGTCGAGCGCGACGTAGGGGTCGTGGCCCTCGGCGGACGCGGCGATGGCGGGGAGCGTCGCGCACACCTCGAGCGAGATGCCGCTGAAGATCAGCTTCTTCCGGCCGGTCGCCTTGATCCGGTCCCGCACCCTGCTGTCGTGCCAGGCGTTGACCGTGCCGCGGTCGATGACGTCGAGATCGCCGGGCAGGATCTCGGCGAGTTCGGGAATGAGCGGGCCCCACATGCTGTCCGCCGCGGTGGTGGTGACCACCGTGGGCAGTTCGAGCACCTGAGCCGCCTTCGCCAGAGCGACGACGTTGTGCTTGAGCTCCAGCAGGTTTGTGTCCCGGACTCCGCTGTAGAGGCCCACCTGGTGATCCACCAGGACCAGCGCCGCGTTCTCGGTGGTCAGGAATTCGCGGAATGTGGTGTCGGGCATGACGTACTCACTCCTTGCGGGTGTACGCATGGGAACTGAACTTTATTGTCAAGATCAGTGACTATTTCACGGTAACGCGACCTCCCGGCGGGCGCAAACGCCTGCCTCGGTGATGCGCCGATTCCCGGTTCTCTGCCGGGCGGAGGACGGCTAGCCTCCCGATCATGACGGATCCGGTGGACGACGACGGCGCTGCCGGCGGGCAGGCCGCGGTACGGGCGATGGGCCCCGGGACGGGGTGGCGGGTGGAATGGGCAACCGGCGGCCGGATCGCCGGAGCCGTCGAGGCGGCCGACGGACATGCCGACTGGGTGCGGTCGGCCACCACAGCCGTGGTCGACGGCCGGGCGGTCGCCATCACCGGCGGCGACGACGAGACCGCGCTGGTGCGGGATCTGGCCGGCGGGGAGCGGCTGGGCGACCCCCTGCCCGCCCAGGGCTCGGTGTGGGCGGTGGCGGCGGTCGTGGTGGACGGCAGAACCGTTGCCGCCGTGGCCGACCCGAGCGGGCTGACGCGAGCGTGGGACCTGACGAGCCGCCGTCCCCTGGCCGGTCTCGCCGGCGGCGCATGGGCGGCGGCGTCGGCCGTGGTGGACGGTCGCCCGGTCATCCTCCTCGGCGGAGACGCTCCGCGGCTGCTGATGTGGGACGCGGCCACGGGCGAGTCCCTGGGAGAGCTCGTCGGCGCCCCCGGGGCGGGCCGCGTCGGTGCCGTGGGGGCGGTGGCGACCGCGGAGGTGGGCGGCCGCCCGGTCGCCGTCACCCTGCACGACGACAGCGTGCTGCATACATGGAGTCTGAGGGAGCGCCGGCATCAGGGCCGGCTTCTGACTCCGGCCGGAGGCAGCGGGCAGCGGGTATCGCTGACCACCGCCGTCGTGGACGGGCGCCTGGTCGCCGTCACGGGCACGTGGGACGGCCGGGTCCAGGTGTGGGACGCGGCCGCGGGCACGGAAGTGGCGGGACGCGCTCGCCTGACCGCCCACATGGGTCCGGTGTGGGCGGTCGCCGCGGCCGTGGTCGACGGCCGGCCGCTCGTCGTCACCGGTGGCGAGGACCGGACGGTACGCGTGTGGGACCTGGTCTCGCACCGCCAGTTGGGCTCGGACGCGGTGTTCCCCTCGGAGGTGACGGCGGTGAGCATGGCCCCTGACGGGCGGGTGGTGGTGGGGTTCGGCCACGACGTCGCGGTCCTGGTGCCGCGGCCCGACTGACGACCACCGAACGTCACCGAGCTCGCCGAAGGTGACCGCCGCAGGGGCGGACACCGGGCGGCACCTCCTGCAGGGCCGGGTTCCCGACGGAGGGATGGTCCCGAGCCGCGGCCGCGGGCGCGGGCGTGGCGTGGACCGGCCGCGCCGCCTCGCCTCGCCCTGCACCCGTGATCGCCCGACCTGGAAGGACGCCCGCCGTGGACGCCGCAGAACTGACGAACGCCGACGCCTGGACCGCCTACGGGGCGCACCACGTGAGCAGGGGCACCGATGTGCCCGACGCGGACCGTATCGCCTGGGGGTTCTGGCCGGACAGGCCCGGCGCGGAAGTCCTCGGCGACGTAGGGGGCCGCCGGGTCGCGGATCTCGGGTCGGGTCTCGGCCGGCACGCCGCGCACCTGGCCCGCGCGCACGGTGCCGTGGTCGACGCCGTCGAGGCCTCCCCGACCCAGCACGGGCGCGCCACCGCCCGCTACGCCGGAGTGCCCGGGCTGCACCTGGTCCTGGGCGACGCGGTCGACCACCTGCGGCACGCGGAGCCGTACGAGGTGATCTACTCCGTCCACGGCTTCGCGTACATCGACCCGCGGCGACTGCTGCCCGCGGTCGCGGGCGCGCTGGCGCCGGGCGGCCGCCTGGTGTTCTCCGTCCTGCACACCAACTCCGACGGCCGGGGTCCTTCCGGCACCGTCACGGCCCGCCCGGAGATCCTCCCCCTGGCGGGCGGTGGGCGACTCACCGTGCGGATGTGGGTCCTCGCACCGGAGCTGTGGCGGGAACTCCTGGAGGAGCACGGCCTGATCGTGGAGCGGGTCGACGTCCTGGACGCGCCCGAGGCGGACACCCCGACGTCCTGCCGCCTGTTCCACGTCGTACGCCGGCGAACCCGGGTCTCCAGTCGCCCGCGCGCCACCACACCGCCGCCGCCGAACGCCGTTCTCGGTGCGGGAGCGATCCTCCACGGCCCCCGCGGCCTTCTGCTCGGCCGACACCGGCTGGGCACGTGGGAGCTGCCCGGGGGCCATGTGGAGCCCGGCGAGTCCCTGGCCGGCACCGTCGCCCGCGAGGTCCGCGAGGAGACGGGGTGCGCGGTGCGCGAGGAGGACGTCGAACTGCTCGGCCTGCTTCTGGACGAGGCACAGGGCGTCCTGCGGGCGACGGTGGCCGCGGTGGTCACCGCGTGGGAGGGCGAGCCCGCTGACCAGCCCGGCGAGAGCGTGGGCGACTGGCGATGGTGGCCGCTCGACCGGCTCCCCGACGGCCTGTTCGTCCCCAGCGCCCAGTGCCTGACCCTCTGGCGCCCCGGTCTGCCGATCGACCATCCACCCGCCCGGTCCCACCCGCTGCAGGCAGCCACCGTCACGCGGACCAGTGGCGCGGACGAGTAGGCCCGTTCCCCGGAGCACCGTTCGCCGAGATGCTCGGCGATCGATGGGCCATGCGCCAGGTCAGCCGCAATTATTGCGTCGGGACTATCGTCGGGGCGACATCACCCCGTGGACTCCAGAATGCGGTCGAGGGTCCGGCGCCCCATTCCGCTCATCGTGGGATTGCTCTCGACGTAGTACCAGACAACGCCCATCGCCTGTTGGAACGCCCATGCCTTGCCGCGCTCCCACTCCAGATCGTCACAGGCCAGTGCCCGCCGGAGCACTTCCCGCGGGCCCGGCTCCAACAGGTGCCAGGCACTGACCAGATCCAGCGCGGGGTCGGCGGGGCCGAAGCCGCCGGTGTCGAGTACGCCGCCGAGCCGGTCTCCCTCGACCAGTACATTGCCGGGAATCAAGTCACCATGGCTCATCACGTCGGCCCCCGTGCGCGGCAACTCCCGGAAACGGCTCCACACCTGGCGCAGCCGGGGCACGTCGAGCAGCCCCTTGCTCTCCTCACAGCACTTCGCCATCCAGTCGTCGTGGTCAGTGAGAACGCCGCCGCGACCCTGGCCGCTGAAAAGCCGCCCTCGCGTCTCGGCGCCCCGTAGGGCCGCGATGAAGGCCGCGAGGTCCTCGGCGAAAGCGTCCGACCTACTCGGGTCCGCTTCGAAGGCGACCGTTCCCGGCAGCCATGTCTGGACCGACCACGGCATGGGGTAACCCGCTCCGGGCTTTCCCAAGGCGACGGGTTCCGGGGTCGGGAACCGGGACACCCGTGCCAGCTCCGCGCTCGCCTGGGCTTCCTGTTCCAGAACCGCCAGCGCCTCGGCGGGATCGGCCAGGCGCAGTGGGAAACGCGCCGAGAGGTCGTTCCCGATGCGGAAGATGGCGTTGACCGTCCCCGTCGACGACAGGAGCCGGATCGCCTTGCCGCCCCACTGAGGGAACTGTTCTCGGATCAAGGTCGCAACGATTTCCGTGGTCACGTCCACTTGGTCGTCGTGCATGGTCACGCTCGCAGGCCCTCCGCCAGTCCCAGGCGGCACGCCGGACGCAGGCCGGATCAACTGAGACGACAGCCAGTATTCCGACGCCAGGGTCCGGATCAACTGGGTTTTCCGTTCACCCGGGTGTCCCAACCGTTCTGGTCGCCCCAGGCCGCAGCCGTGGCCTCGGGCCGGATCATCTGAGAGGGGAGCATGCGGCGGTGAGGTCCGGGTGACGGAGGGCGTGCCGGGGCTCCTCCGGGCGAACGGCCACCGCCCGTGACCGCGCAGGTCCCGGAAGTCCCCTCGACGAGGGCAGTGGGCAGAGCCGCGCGGAGCGTCACGGGAGTCCGGCGCGGCTGCCGGCGGGCCGCGCCCATCCACATGGCGACGTCCCGGGCAGGCGGTGACACTGGGGACAGCAGCGCCTGAAGAAGGTGGGCCATGAAATCCGTCGAAGAAGTCGTGGACATTGCGGTCCCGGTACGAACCGCATACAACCAGTGGACCCAGTTCAAGAGCTTCCCGCGGTTCATGTCCGTGGTGAAGAGGGTCGAGCAGATCAATCCCGCGGTCACCCACTGGGTGATCGGGATCGGCCCGGTGCACCGCGAATTCAAGGCGAAGATCGTGGAGCAGCAGCCTGACTCGCACCTGGTCTGGCAGAGCCTGGGACGCGGCCCCTGCCACCAGGGCACGGTGTCGTTCCGCTCCACCGCGCCTGACCGCACCGAGCTCACCGTACGGATGGAGGCCACGCGGCGCGGCCTCGCGGACTCCGTCACCGACGCCTTCGGACTCACGCACCGCGTGGTGCGGGCCGAACTCCGCAACTTCAAGGAGTACATCGAGGGCCTGGGCGAGGAGAGCGGGGCCTGGCGGGCGTCCATCCACAACGGACACGTACAGCCGGTGGAGTCGGAGCCCCCACGGAGCCGGGTCCCCCGGTGGCCCGTCGGGTAAGTGATCCGCGCACGAGAGAACGAGAGACGCACCCCATGAAGAAGGCCCCCCGAGAAGAGCCGAACGAGTCGCTCAGCGTGACTCCGCCCAAGGAATGGGCCGCCGGCGTTCCCGCCGTCCGGCACGCGCTGGAGTACTCCCTGGAGGAGACCTCGGTCGGCCGGACCGGCGTGACGCTGCTGACGATGAACCAGGTGGACGGCATCGACTGCCCCGGCTGCGCCTGGGCGGACCCGGCACCCGGCCACCGGCACCGCAACGAGTACTGCGAGAACGGTGCCAAGCACATCAACGACGAGGCGACGACGCGCCGCGTCACCGCCGACTTCTTCCGCCGTCACCCGGTCTCCGAGCTGGGCCGGCGGTCGGATCTGTGGCTGAACCAGCAGGGCCGGCTCACCGAACCGATGGTCAAGCGGCCGGACTCGGACCACTACGAGCCGATCAGCTGGCGGGACGCCCTGGAACTGATCTCCGGGGAACTCACCTCGCTCGCGTCGCCCGACGAGGCGGTCTTCTACACCTCGGGCCGGGCCAGCAACGAGGCCGCCTTCGTCCTGCAGCTCTTCGCCAGGGCCTACGGCACCAACAACCTGCCCGACTGCAGCAACATGTGCCACGAGTCCAGCGGCGCCGCCCTGCACGAGACCCTCGGCACGGGCAAGGGAACGGTGAGCCTGGACGACCTGCACCACGCCGACCTGATCTTCCTGGTGGGGCAGAATCCGGGAACCAACCACCCGCGGCAGCTCTCCGCGCTGGAAGAGGCCAAGCGCAACGGCGCCCGCATCATCGCGGTGAACACGCTGCCCGAGGCAGGTCTGCTGCGGTTCAAGAACCCGCAGAAGCCGCGCGGACTGATCGGGCACGGCACCCAGATCGCGGACCGCTTCCTCCACATCCGCAGCGGCGGCGACCTCGCGCTGTTCCAGGGCCTGAACCGGCTCCTGCTGGAGGCCGAGGACGCCCGGCCGGGCAGTGTGCTCGACCAGGACTTCATCCGCTCCAGCACCAGCGGCTTCGAGGAGTTCTCCCGGCACGCCCGCACCATCACCTGGGAACAGATCCTCCCCGCGACCGGACTGACCCGCGAGGAGATCGAGGACGTCCGCGACGACGTCCTGGGCAGCGAGCGCGTCATCGTCTGCTGGGCCATGGGAGTGACGCAGCATCGGCACGGCGTTCCCACCATCCGGGAGATCGTCAACTTCCTGCTGCTGCGCGGCAACCTCGGCAGGGCCGGCGCCGGCGCCTGCCCGGTACGCGGGCACAGCAATGTGCAGGGCGACCGCACGATGGGCATCTGGGAGCAGATGCCCGACTCGTTCCTGGACGCGCTCCAGCAGGAGTTCGGCTTCGACCCGCCGCGCGCCCACGGTCTGGACTCGGTGAATTCGATCAAGGCCATGAGGGAAGGCCGCATCAAGGTCTTCCTCGGCCTCGCGGGCAACTTCGTCCGCGCCGCGCCGGACAGCGCGGTCACCGAGGAGGCCATGCGGCGGTGCCGCCTCACCGCCCACATCTCCACCAAGCTCAACAGGTCCCACGCGGTCTGCGGCCGGACGGCACTGATCCTGCCGACCCTGGGCCGCACCGAACGGGACATCCAGCCCTGCGGCGAGCAGTTCGTCACCGTGGAGAACTCGATGAGCGAGGTGCACACCTCCCGCGGGCGCCTGGAGCCGGCCTCCAAGCTGCTGCTGAGCGAGATCGCCATCCTGTGCCGACTCGCCCGCCACACCCTCGACGGCAGGGCCGACATCCCGTGGAAGCAGTTCGAGAACGACTACGGGACGATCCGGCACCGCATCTCGCACATCCTGCCGGGGCTGCACGACTTCAACCGGCGTGTGGTCCGCCCGGGCGGCATCAGGCTGCCGAACCCGGTCAACGAGGGAGTCTTCGCCACCGCCACCGGCAAGGCCATGTTCACCTGCAACGCCTGGGACATGCCGCGGGCCCCCGAGGGGCACCTGCTGCTGCAGACCCTGCGTTCCCACGACCAGTGGAACACCATTCCCTACACGGACAACGACCGCTACCGGGGCATCCACGGAAGCCGCCGCGTGGTGCTGGTCAACCCTGAGGACCTGTCCGAACTCGGCCTCCGCGAGGGGCAGTCGGTGGACCTGGTGAGCGTGTGGACCGACGATGTGGTGCGGCGAGCGGAGGGATTCCAGGTGGTCCCCTACCCGACGTCGCCGGGCTGCGCCGCCGCGTACTACCCCGAGACCCAGGTCCTGGTGCCGCTGGAGAGCGTGGCCGAGATCAGCAACCAGCCGACGTCGAAGGGCATCGTCGTCCGGCTGGAGCCCGCGGGCGGCTGACCCCGGCGGATCGGAACACGGCACGTCGGTGCCGGAGACCCGGTAGGTCATACCGAGGTCGAGACGGAGTCCGGCATCGGCGCGGTCGGCGCGGTCGGCGCCTTCGGCGGGTCGGCCCGCTCCCGCGTCAGCCGGGTACCGCCGGTCCCCGGACAGGCGGGCTCCCGGCTCCTTCGGTGATCGGCGCGTCCACTGGTCATGGGCGGGGACCGTCGACCACCGGCTCGATCTCCGCCGTCGGACACCGGGGACGGCGTTTCCCTGCGGAAATGCCGCAGTCTCTTCTTCGCCCGGCCCGATTTCCACCGGAATGATTTACCATTCCGGCGTCGGATTTTCTGCCGACCGGCCCCGAGTATCGCGATGGCCGGGTGCTCGGGGTGTTCCATGACAGGGCACATACGGGCGCGTGAGACTGTGATCAAGAAATTCTGCACCGATGCCTTTCCCTCCCATCAGAGGGCGGAGTACTGGTCGGACGCCGTCCGCCGATCGTTCGCCCGGCTGGAGGTCAGGCCCCACGGTGGTGGCGCGGTACGCGGTTCGCTCCGATGGGCGTCCATCGGGGCGATCCATGTGGGCCACATCGAGGCGAGCCCTCAGCGATTGGCCCGGACCCGCGGGATCATCGCCAACGACCGCAGCGCAGCGCTCATCGTGAGTCTGCAAGAGGTGGGCAGCAGTGTGGCGGTCCAGGACGGACGCGAGGCTCTCCAGAGCGCCGGAGACCTGGTCCTGCTCGACACGCGACGGCCCTATGTCCGGGACTTCCATGGCGACATGCACCAGAACGCGGCTGCCATCCCCCGGGAGATGCTGGACGTTCCCGACTCGTATCTGGCCCTTGCCACCGGTCGGGCGTATCCGGCGGCCCACTGCATCGGCGGGATCCTCGCCTCGTGGGTGAGCAGGCTCGCCATGGCGGCGGAGTTGGAGACCTGCCCACCGGGGTCGAGGAGGTACCTGGAATGCGCGATGATCGACCTGCTGACCGCACTGGTCGCGCACGAGGCGCGCCTCACCGCGGACGGCATCCCGTCCGCCGAAGAGACGCTGCTGCTGCACATCCGCGCATACATCAGGGCGCACCTGGACCGACCGGAACTGGACCCGGCCACGATCGCGGCCGCACACCACATCTCCGTGCGCTATCTGCACAAACTGTTCCACGGCGAGGGCATGACCGTCGGCCGGTGGATTCGGCACTTGCGGCTGGAAGCCTGCCGCGACGACCTCTCGCGTCCCGACCTCGCGGGGCTGACGGTGGCGGCGATCGCGCAGCGACGGGGTTTCGCCAGTTCCTCGCATTTCAGCCGGATGTTCCGTGCCGCCTACGGCGTGTCCCCGGTCGAGTGGCGCCGAAGGGCCGGCGATCCGGCTCGACCGGGCTGCTCGTGACGACCGGTGACCACGAAGACGTCCGTTCGTGATCAGTCCGGCCGCAGCGGTCGAATGCGGCCTTCCGACGGGTCGGGATCCGCGGGGTGGGGCAGTACCGCTCCGCCACCCTGCGTGTGGCGGGCCGGCGCGACCATGGCGAGATCGTCGGCCGGCAGCGCACCGCAATGGGCGACGATGTCCTCGAGGATCTCCGCCAGGACGTCCCGCAGACGGTCGTCACAGCGTCTGAGCCGGTCGTCCCACGTCCACGTGGCGGCGCGTTCGAGCAGCGGAAAACAGACACCGGCGCGGTCGCGGGCCTCGACGAGACCGTCGGTGTACAGCAACAGCGTGTCGCAAGGCCCGAGTTCGAAGGCACTCTCGTGGGCGCCCAGGTCGCACAGCGGGCTGAGCCCGAGCGGGGGGCAGGGAGTGCCCGACAGCATGACCACCTCTCCTGAGCGGGCCCGAACCGGTGGCGGGTGGCCGAAGTCGACCATGCGGGCGACGGCCTCGCCGTCCGGCACTTCCAGGATCAGCGCGGTCGCGAAGTGCTCGGCCGCGTCGGCATGCGTGTCGGGGTCCGCGTCGGCCAGATACCGGACGAAGCTCGCCTCCAGGCGGGTGGACAGATCGGCCGGGGAGGGGGCCCGCGGTGCCCACTCCCGGAAGGAGCCGAGAATGGCGATGACGTCCGGGAACGAGGACAGTCCCCTTCCCCGGACATCGCCGATGATGACGCGGGTCACCGTGTCGGTCCGGGCGACCGCGTAGAGGTCACCGCCGACCCGGGCCCGGCCGCCGCCGGCGTGGTAGCCGGAGGCGAGGGCAAGGCCGCCGATGCGCGCCGGGAGCGGCCGCAGCAGGACACGGTGCACGGCGTCGGAGACGGCACGGGCGTCGGCCACCCGGCGGCGGTACCGCCGGTGCAGCCGGCCGAATGCCACGGCCGCCACCGGGGCCGTGGCCAGTCCCATGACGTGGCAGGCGACCTTCTGCCGGCGGCACACCGGAACGGCCGCGCAGACCGTGAAGACCGTGAAGACCGCCGGCACTGTTCCCCCGATGAGCGCGAGCCGCGCCATGGTCCGCTCCTCCGCCCTGTCCGTCCACCGTCCCGGGTCGGTCATGTCCGCCCTCTCCCTTTGCTTCCCGTCGTGCTCGTGCCGCCGGCTGGGAGGCCGCCGTGGGGTGCTCGTGCGAGGGGGTGTCCAGCCGTGGTGGGCCCCGACCGTAGGCGGGCCCGACTCGCGGATCTTGCCCGGCGGCGCATGAGTTCTTGCCCGATCGCGCAGCGCGGGGACCGCTTCAGCGGACGACGCCGTCGGCGGCGGAGGGGGAGCTCCGAAGGCCCGCCGCGCACCCCCGGCACCCGTGATCCACGCGCCGGCGATCCGCGCCGAACGTGGCCTCGGAGTCCCGCGCCGAACGTGGCCTCGGCGTCCGGGGCCGGGTTCCCGGCATCCAGGCAACCCGAACCGGAGCCCGCCGGGTTGAACGGGTGTGAAACCACCTCCGCGGCCCAGGACCGCGCCCTTGACGCGGGCGGCGATGCCGGGCGTGCCGCATCGCCCACGGAGACCAGCCGGTCCTCCGGAACCGCGAACCCCGCGATGGGGCAGCGACTTGACCTTCCGCCCTCTTGAGAAAGCCCGCACCGATGCGCCTTCACGGGCCGTACATATCCGCAGTCGCGGTGGTCGTCGTCTCCTCGCTGGGGATCACCGCGTACCACCACACGGCCGAGGCGAACCCGACCCCGGCCCCTGAGACGGCCTCGGCCGTCCAGGACGCCCCCGGTCCCGCGACCGGTCAGCCGGCGGCCGCCCCCGCCGCGCCACGGGCGACGGTCCCGCCGAAGCCGCCGGAGCCGGAATACCCCGCGCAGCTTCCGGGGCTCGGCCCCAGGACGTTGTCCCGCATCCCGGCCGGCGCCCGGCAGGTCGTCCTGGTCACGGGGGCCGCGAAGACCTCGGCGTCCTCGAAGGTCGTGCTCTGGGAGCGCGTCGACGGCGGCTGGCGTCCCGGAGC
>NZ_JBEZXR010000052.1:0-61304 GCF_040638135.1 Streptomyces sp. NPDC026673
GACCTTCTCGCCGTTCCGGCCGGGGCGGGTGCTACCGAGGATGATGCCGATCCTGGTCATGAGGCGTGATTCCCGATCTGTGCGGTGCGGGGGGGGTATGGATTGAAGCTTCAAGTGAAGATTAGCAGATTGACTTGAAGCTTCAACCCTTCCTCTAGGCTGAGCCCCATGACGAGGAACGTGGCACGACTGGCGGCGACCACGCCCGAGCCGCGCTGGCTGAGCAACGAAGAGCTCGCGGCGTGGATGTCGATGGCGCGAGTACTGGCCCTGCTCCCCTCCGAGCTGGAACGACAGCTTCGGGGCACTTGCCTGAACTGGATGGGCTACCACGTCCTGGCCAGCCTCTCCGAGCAGGATCGGCACACGATGAGGATGAGCACGCTGGCCGACTCCGCGAACTCGTCGCTGTCGCGGCTGTCGCACGTGGTGCGGCGCCTCGAGGACCAGGGTTTCGTCCGCCGCAAGCCCGACCCCGGGGACCCCCGCTACACCCTGGCGATCCTCACGCCCGACGGCCACGACAAGTTGGCGGCCACCGCGCCCGCGCACGTCGAGGCGGTGCGCCGGATGGTCCTGGACCCGCTGGACCCGGGCGAGCTCGAGAGCCTCAGATCCGTCTTCGACCGCATCTACGTCGCCCTCGGCCGTGGCCGCTGACGGGAGAGGCGGCACGGCGGACGTCTTCCCGGGGAGGAGTCGCGGCCTTCGAGGGGACTGCCGGCTTCCCGGCGGCGCGCGGCACATGCCTCGCGGCCCGGAGGCGGCCTGCGGCCCGGAGGCCGGATCCGCCCGCCGGCGTGTGCTTCCATGACCTTCGCGCCTCCCCGACAGCTGTGTGACAGCGGACACAGGAACTCGACCGGGGCGGCGGAGGGTTAATGAATGTGACGCAAAGAGAACCAGCAGAGCCGTCGCGCGGGCGTATACGTGCAGGAGACCGCTCCGCGTTCGCCGACCTGTACGAGCAGAACGCGCGAGCGGTCTACAGCCACGCACTGCGGTTGACCGGGAGCTGGTCGGAGGCCGAGGACGTCATGTCCGAGACGTTCCTCGCCGCCTGGCGCTCGCGGGAGTCCGTGGAGCCCGAGGGCGGCTCCCTCACCCCGTGGCTGCTGGGCATCGCCACGTACAAGGCTCACAACGCCAACCGCGGACTGCGGCGCAAGCTCGCCTTCCTGGCACGCAGCCCGGAGCCCCGTCCCGTCGAGGACTTCGCGGACGAGACGGCCGGCCGGGTCGACGACGCCCGCCGCCTGGCGGCCGTCCACGACACACTGCGCCGGCTGCGCCGTCAGGACAGGGAAGTGATCGCCCTGTGCGTGGCGGCCGGGCTCGACTACCAGCAGGCCGCCGAAGCCCTGAACATCCCGGTCGGCACCGTGCGCTCGCGGCTCTCGCGCGCCCGGAACCGACTGGCCGAACTGAGTGCCGCACCAGCGCGCGACACGAGGGTGGAACCGGACGACGCTCGCGGAGGGATAGAGGGTGAGGCCGCGTTCGCGGCGCTCTTTCTGCAGGAGGAAACCCCATGAACGCCGACGATCCGCACGGCCCCGACGCCGCCCGGAGTGACGCGGAAGAACTGCTGGCGGGCTCGCCCGCCTGGGACCTCTCGCCGAGCCGTCATCTCCACCACAAGGAAGTCCTGATGCGTCAGATCGACCGCGACACCATCTCCGACACCCGGAAGCCGACGGCGCGGCCCCGCCGTCGACTGCTCCGCCCGGCGATGGCGCTGCCCGTGGCAGCCGCGCTGACCGGCGTGCTGGTGGTCACCGCTTCCGGCGGCGACCACACCTCCGCTCCGCGTCGGTCCTCCGCCGCCGAGCCGGCGAAGGCCCACGTCGCGTCCGTCACCCTCGACCGGATCGCCGCCGCCGCCATGTCACGGGACGTGAAGCCGGTGAGGGACGACCAGTTCGTGTATGTCGCGTCCCTGGGCCGCGAGAACAAGGGCGCCCTGGGCGGCCCGGTCCGGCTCGGGGCGCTGGGCAAGCACGAGGTGTGGACCGCCCAGGGCTCCGGCCCCACCACCAGGACGGGCTGGATCCGCGACACGGGCAAGGACGCGGCCATGCCCGGCGAACTGGGCCCCATCGTCACCACCTCGCCCGTGCGCGCCGGCCTGGACCACCCCACCTACAAGTGGCTGGCCACGCTGCCCACGGACCCCGAGGCCCTGCGCACACTGCTCTACGCCCAGACCAAGCCGTGGGGCGACCTGTCGCAGGACGAGACCGTCTTCAGGAACATCGGTGAGCTGCTGCGCTCGACGATCATGCCGCCCGCCACCGCCTCCGCGCTGTACAAGGTCGTCGAGGGGATCCCCGGAGTCACCGTGGTACCCGACGCCGTCGACGCGGCAGGCCGTCACGGCATCGGCATCACGCGCAAGGACCCCTCGTCCGCCACCCGTGACGAGTGGATCTTCAACAAGAAGACCCTTGCCTATCTCGGCTCGCGGTCCTACATGACCGCGGACAAGGGCACCGGCGGCCCCGCCGACACGCTGTACGGCATCGACGCCGTCATGGTGAGCGGCGTCGTCGACAGCCCCGGTGAGGTTACCGCCGACACGGAGGGCTGACCCCCCGGCAGTGCCCGGCAGACTCCCCGCTCTCCTGAGCGGGGAGTCCGGCCAGGAGTCGGCGTTCCCCGGTTGGACAGGGTGACCCGCCGAACGGACCTCGCCGCGGTGCAGCGCCGCCGGCCGCCTCTGCCGACAAGTCCCGGCCCACCGAACCGTCCGCGACGCTCGCGACGTGTTGTGGTCGGCGCCGACCAACCGCCATGGCGGAGGAGCTGATCTCGAAGCACGTGGCTGCCCTGGTCAAGGTCCGGTCGGGTCGGGTCGGGTCGGGTCGGGTCGGAAGACATGGCGTGATCCGTGTGCTTCCGGCGTGGCGAAGTCCTGGGCCCCACACGGGAGAACGTGAACCTGGATACCGGGGAGATCGCGGTGCGGCTCCAACTCCAGGACATCCGGCGCCGCTTGGCGCACGCCGAGGTCAAGCCCGAGGCGTCCGGCGCATCCGTCCCCACGACACGCGCCACACCTGCGGGTCACTCCCCCGAATCGCCACGCAGATCCTCCGGCACAGCAAGATCGCGGTGACGACGGAGATCTACACGCATGCCCCGTCCGAGGCGACACGCAAGGCCCTGCGCAGGCTCGGCAGGCGCCTCGACAAGCAAGATCGACCGCAGTTGCCGGACTTCACTGCCGTACGGCACGACAAAGCCCCTGGCGGATTTCCCCGCCAGGGGCTGTGCTGTTGTGGACCTGAGGGGATTCGAACCCCTGACCCCCTCGATGCGAACGAGGTGCGCTACCGGACTGCGCCACAGGCCCTTGCAACGAGGAAAACTCTAGCATCCCGACGGGGGTGCTCCGCTCACCGCGGTGAGCGGACGGTTCACTCGTTGGCGGCCCGGGGGCGGTCGCGGTCGGCGTTCTGGTCGAACAGGGGGGTGCGGGAGCGGTCGCGGGAGCGGCGCGGGGTGACGGGGGCGGTGGAGAAGCTGGGCCGCGGGGCCGGGACTTCCCACGTGTCCTCGACGGCGATGCGCTGCTGGTCGACCCATTCGGCGTGGTCGGTCTGCTCGACGAGGGCGCGCCGGTCGGCCGTGGCCGGCTCCTCGGCGGGCGGTGTGGGCTCGGCCACGTCGGGCACCTCGGGCGCGGGCTCGCGGGTCGTACGGGCCTCGCGCAGGCGCTTGGCGGCGTCGGCCGCGCGACGCTGGTCCAGCTTGACCACGAAGCGGCGGCGCTCCTGGACGCGCAGATAGGCGATGTAGAAGGTGAGCAGCAACGCGGGGGCGGCAGGGGCCCAGAGGAAGCCGAGACCGCCGACGGCGGCGACGATCATGCCCGCGGTGAAGGCCAGGAAGAGCAGCGTGATGGTCCGGCGGCGGGCGGCGAGCACCTTGGCCCGCGGATTGGGCTTCTTCGACTTCCCCGGAGCGCTCTGGACTCCCCGGCCGCCCGGCTTCCCCTTCTGGGGGGCCTTCGGCTTCACCTCCGTCGCGGGTACGGCGAGGGCCCGGACGTCGACCGCGGGCTCCGCCTCGGCCTCCGCTTCCGGGTCGTCCGCCGTCTTGGCGTACCTGCGCTCCAGTGCCGCGCGTCCGGACAGCAGCCGGATGGCGGTGCTGAAGCGTTCCGTCGGGCGCGCTTCGTTGAGCTCGTCCTGCCTACGGAGCCACATCGGCACCAAGTAGGCAGCCCAGGCCCCGACGATGACTGCGTAGATGAGGCCGCTGCTGCTCACGCATCACACGGTAGGGGGGTTCACGACAGGGCATACGCAATTTGGCGCGGTGTGTCGCACGATCTGGCTGATACTCCGAAATTTTTTTCTGATTGCGTTCATGTCGGAGTCGGATCGAGGATCTTTTTCGAACAGATATTTTATTTGTGAGCCGTACCAGGTCGGGCCTGGTGCCAGCGGTGCAGCATTCCCTCCGGCACCTCCTCCGCCGTCAACGCGAAGACCAGATGGTCACGCCAGGCTCCGTCGATATGGAGATAGCGGGGGCGCAGCCCTTCCTCGCGGAAGCCGAGTTTCTCCACCACCCGCCGGCTCGGCATGTTCTCCGGCCGGATGCAGATCTCGACGCGGTGCAGTCCCACCGCGCGGAAGCAGTGGTCGACGGAGAGCGCGACGGCGGTCGGCATGACCCCGCGGCCGGCGACGGCCTCGTCCACCCAGTAGCCGATGTGGGCGCTGCACATGGAGCCCCAGGTGATGCCGGCGACGGTGAGCTGTCCGGCGAGCCTCCCCTGGTACTCGACGACGAACGGCATCATGCGGCCGGCCGCGGCCTCGTGGCGCAGATGGCGGACCATCTGCCGGTAGGTGGGCCGCTGGGTGAGGTGCCCCGGTGGCGCGGGGGGCACGGTGGCCTCCCACGGCCGCAGCCATTCGCGGTTGCGCCGGTTCACCTCGCGCCAGGCACGCTGGTCGCGCATCCTTATCGGGCGGAGGAGGACGTCCCCGTCCGCCAGCTCGGCCGGCCAGGACCCGTTCAGCTCGGTCTCCCAGACGTGGGGTGGTCGCCGCCGCGGATCTGTTCGACGGCATGGACGAGGATCGGGGCCAGCACGGCCAGGCCGTCCTTGACGCCGCCGGTGGACCCGGGGAGGTTCACCACCAGGGTGCGCCCGGCGACCCCGCAGACGCCACGGGAGAGCGCCGCCGTGGGCACCTTCTCGCGGCCCGCCGCCCGGATGGCCTCGGCGACGCCGGGGACCTCGTAGTCCAGGACGGCGCGGGTGACCTCCGGGGTGCGGTCGGTGGGCGAGATGCCGGTGCCTCCGGTGGTGACGACGACGTCGTACCCCTCGGCGACCGCCTCCCGCAGCGCGCCGCCGACGGGCTCGCCGTCCGGGACGACGCGCGGGCCGTCGACCGTGAAGCCCATGTCGCGCAGCCCGGCGACGATCAGCGGGCCGCCCCGGTCCTCGTAGACCCCGGCGGCCGCGCGGTTGGACGCGGTGATCGCGAGTGCCCTCATCGGCCGCGGCTCCAGTCCCCGGACTTCCCGCCGGTCTTCTGCTCGACCCGTACGTCCGTGATGACCGCGCCCTTGTCGACGGCCTTGACCATGTCGACGACCGTGAGCGCGGCGACGGTGACCGCCGTGAGGGCCTCCATCTCGACGCCCGTGCGGTCGGTCGTCTTCACCGTGGCGGTGATGTCCACGGAGGAGTCGCCCACGGCGAGGTCGACCTTCACCCCGGAGACCGCCAGCGGGTGGCAGAGCGGGATGAGGTCGGGCGTGCGCTTGGCGCCCATGATCCCGGCGATACGCGCGGTGGCGAGGGCGTCGCCCTTGGGCACGCCCTCACCCCGCAGCAGCTCGATGACGCGCGGCGACACCAGGACCCGGCCGGTGGCACGGGCGGTGCGGGCGGTGACGTCCTTCTCCGAGACGTCGACCATGCGGGCCGCCCCCGCGTCGTCGATGTGCGTCAGATGCTGCTGTTCTGTCATCGGTACGGCACTCCCACTGCTCGCCGCGTGCTCGCGTGGGCAGTAACGGTACCCGCTCAGTCGAGCAGCACGACGTCGACCTCCGAGCCCGCCGCGACCTCCGTCGTGTCCTCGGGCACCACGATCAGCGCGTTCGCGTGTGCGAGCGCCTTGACCAGGTGCGATCCGGCGCCGCCCACAGGGGTGACCCGGCCGGAGGAGGGGTCGAAGCGGCCGCGCAGAAACTGCCGCCGGCCCTTGGGCGAGGAGACCACCTCGCTCTCGCACACGGCCCGCAGAGTGGTCCGGAAGACCGGCTCCACTCCCATGAGGGTGCGGATCGCGGGCCGTACGAACAGCTCGAAGGAGACATAGGCGCTGACCGGGTTGCCGGGCAGGGCGACCAGCGGGGTGCGCTCGGGCTCCGGCGGGGCCGTCTCTCCGTCCTCGCCGCCCTCCGTCTCGCCGACCCGGGCGCCCGCGTCGATGAAACCGAAGCCCTGCGGCTTGCCGGGCTGCATGGCCAGCTTGCGGAACTCGATCTCGTCGCCGAGGGCTTCCTTCACCACGTCGTACGCGCCGACGCTGACGCCGCCGCTGGTGACCACGAGGTCCGCTCGGATCAGCTGGTCCTCGACGGTGGCCCGGAAGGTCTCCGCGTCGTCCGCGACCGCGCCCACCCGGTACGACTGGGCGCCGGCGTCGCGGGCGGCGGCGGTGAGCATGTAGCTGTTGGAGTCGTGGATGCGGCCGGGGCCCAGTTCCTCTCCGGGCGGGACCAGCTCGCTGCCGGTGGACACCACGACCACCCGCGGCCGCGGGCGCACCCGTACGGCGGCCCGGCCGACCGCGGCGAGAAGGGCGATCTGCGGCGGGCCCAGCACCGTGCCGGCGCTCAGCGCCAGCTCGCCCGCGGCGACGTCGCTGCCCCGGGCGCGGACATGGGCGCCCGGCTCGACGTGCCGGTAGACCCGGACCTCGCCGCCCGCCGCGTCGGGGCTCCGACTCGCGGCGGGCATGCCGACGACCGGTGCGCTGCCGCCGGTGCCGCCGTCCGTCCACTCGACGGGGACGACGGCCTCGGCACCGGGCGGCAGCGGGGCACCTGTCATGATCCGGGCGGCCTGCCCGGGGCCCACGGTGGGCAGTTCGCCGCTGCCGGCCGCCACGTCACCGATGACGGTGAGCACGGCCGGATGCGATTCCTCGGCGCCCCGGGTGTCGGTGGTGCGTACCGCGTAGCCGTCCATCGAGCTGTTCTCGAAGGGCGGCAGCGCCACGGGCACCATGACGTCCTCGACGAGGACGCACCCCTGTGCGTCGAGGAGTTGCAGCTCGATCGGTTCCAGCGGCTTCAGCTGCCGCAGGATGTTGTCGAGATGCTCCGAGACGGACCAGACGCGGTCGGCCGTGCCACTGCTCAATCTTGCATCTCCTCGCTGACATACGTGCGCAGCCAGGACCGGAAGTCCGGCCCCAGGTCTTCACGTTCGCATGCCAGTCGGACAATCGCACGCAGGTAGTCGCCACGGTCTCCGGTGTCGTAGCGCCGGCCGGTGAAGATGACGCCGTGCACGGGCCCGTCCGGACCGTCCTCCCGGGCCAGTTCGCGCAGCGCGTCGGTCAGCTGGATCTCTCCGCCGCGGCCGGGCTGGGTCTTGCCCAGCACCGCGAAGATCGACGGGTCCAGCACATAGCGCCCGATGACCGCGTACGTGGACGGGGCCTCGCCCGCGGCGGGCTTCTCGACGAGATCGGTCACGCGGACCACGTCGTCCTCGCCGGTGGGGACTATGGCGGCGCTGCCGTAGAGGTGGATCTGGCTCGGGTCGACCTCCATCAGCGCGACCACGCTGCCGCCGTGCCGCTCCTGCACGTCGATCATGCGGCTCAGCAGCGGGTCGCGGGGGTCGATCAGGTCGTCGCCGAGCAGCACCGCGAAGGGCTGGTCGCCGACGTGCGGCTCGGCGCACAGCACGGCGTGGCCCAGGCCGCGCGGGTCGCCCTGCCGGACGTAGTGCAGGGTGGCGAGGTCGCTGGATTCCTGGACCCGCGCCAGGCGGGCCTCGTCGCCCTTGGCGGTCAGCGCGGACTCGAGCTCGTAGTTGCGGTCGAAGTGGTCCTCGAGCGGCCGCTTGTTCCGGCCGGTGACCATGAGGACGTCGGAGAGGTTCGCGGCGACGGCCTCTTCGACCACGTACTGGATCGCGGGCTTGTCGACGACCGGCAGCATTTCCTTGGGTGTGGCCTTGGTGGCGGGCAGGAAACGGGTGCCGAGACCGGCAGCGGGGATGACAGCCTTGCTGATCCGGGTACGCGCATGAGTCATGAACCAACGATAACCGCTGTATATGAGGTGAAGATGAAGTTCCGGTTGATTGATGACGATAGGCGATGATTGCGCGTCAAATGAGTAACAACAAGGTTAGCAAGAGTGCATTGCGGGAGCGTCTCCTCCAGGTGAGGCGCGGGTTGACGGCGGATGACCGCGCGGCGGCCGAGCGCGCCGTCGCGCAACACGCCCTCGATCTGACGGAATTGTCCGATGCGCGCACGGTCGCGGCCTATGTCTCGATGGGCGGTGAGCCCGGGACCCGCGCCCTGCTGGACGTGCTGCGCGAACGCGGGGAGCGGGTGCTGCTGCCGGTCCTGCTCCCGGACAACGATCTGGACTGGGCTCTCTACGAGGGCCCCGAGGGCCTGGTGCGGACCGCCCGCGGGCTGTACGAGCCGACCGGTCCCCGGCTCGGCCCCGCCGCGGTGACCAGGGCGGACGCGGTCCTGCTGCCGGGCCTGGCGGTCGACGGCCGGGGCCTGCGACTGGGGCGCGGCGGGGGCTCGTACGACCGCGTGCTGGCCCGGCTGGACGCGGCCGGGGCAAGCCCCGCGCTGGTGGTGCTGCTCTACGCGCACGAGGTGCTGGAGCGGGTGCCCGCCGAGCCCCACGACCGGCCGGTGGACGCCGTGGTCACCCCGGAGGGCGTACGGCGCTTCGGGAAACGCCGAGGGGGCGGGCCCGAAGGCCCGCCCCCTCTCGGCCGCCGGTGACGGCCGCGGTGTCGGTCGCGGTGTCGGTGTCGGCTGCCGTGATGGCTGCGGCTGAGGCTGCCGCGGCCGCTACGGCGTCAGCGCGAGGGTGTTCTCGGTGGCCGAGTCGACCGGTTGCCGGGTGAAGGCCCAGGGCAGCAACTCGCCCTTGGCCCACTTGGTGGTCTGGTCGCTGTAGTGGGCGCTGTAGGCGTGGCCGGAGGCGCCCGTCAGGTTGATCCACCGGGACTTGTCGAAGTCGTCCAGGGAGACCACCATCCGCATCGACGGCACCCAGACGACCTCATAGCCGCCGGCCGCGTTCCAGCCGGTCGCGTTGACCGCCGCCTCGCCGCCGCCGAGCTGCCACGGGCCGCGGTTGAGCATCCACCGCACGACGGCCGGGCCGCCGGTGCCCAGCGTCTGGTTGCGCAGCTCCAGCGTGTGGAGGCGGCCCCAGCTCCAGGTGTCGATGTTCTTGCCGAGCTTCGCCGTCAGCTCGTAGCGGGCGTCCTTCATGGCCTGGGCGAACAGCTCGTCGCGGGTGGTGCGCGGCTTGCCGCTGTCCTTGTCGAAGAAGGCCGTGGGGGACGCGGTCCACCACTGGTTGTCCTCGTCCTTCAGGATCGAGCGCACGACCTCGAACCAGCGGTCGCCGCCGTCCGGCTGCGCCTGGTCCGCGGCACGCCGGCCGCACTCGCGCACCAGCTTGGACGTGCCGTCGAGGTCGTCCACCGGGCCCGACCGGTCGGCGGCCGGGACGGTCAGGCACTGCCCCTCGGGGCGCAGTTCCTTGGGCAGCTTGTTGCCGAAGGCCAGCTTGAGGATGTTGCGCCAGACGGCGTTGAAGTAGGCCGCGGGGGCGGAGTCGGAGTCCTGGTTGTAGTCCCAGCCCTCCAGCAGCTTCTGGGCGTTGCGGACGTAGTCGTCCTTGTCGTCCTTGATGTCGATCTTCAGCAGGTACGGCACGAGAAGCTTGGCGATCTCGCTGCTGCTGTCGCCCTGCATCTCCTGCATGTCGTCCATGGAGATCAGGCCGTTGTCCTTGATCTTGGACTGGATCAGGTCGTTGATCCGCTGGCTGCGGGTGCCGTAGCTCCAGTCCTCGGTCAGCAGGTACGGGTAAGCCTTCTGGTCGACCACGGCCTGGTTGGCGGTGACGATGTAGCCGCGCTCGGGGTCGTGTTCGTACGGCATCGCCGAGGAGGGGATCCAGCCCTTCCACCGGTACTGGGGGTCCCAGCCCGGGGCCGGGCGCGTGCCGTCGTAGCCCTTGGCGCGGACCGGGATCCGGCCGGGGGCCTGGTAGCCGATGTGGCCCTTCGGGCCCTTGTTGTCGGCGTAGATCAGGTTCTGGGACGGGACGGCGAAGTCCTCGGCCGCGGCACGGAACTGCTCCCAGTCGGTCGCCGAGTCGAGTTCGAAGACGGCGTCCATGGTGTTGGACGGGAGGAGGGCGGTCCACTTGAGGGAGACCGCGTAGCCGTCCCCGCGGTCCGGCGCGGAGTTCGGCACCGGGGCCTGGTCGCCCACCGTGCGCAGCTCGCCGCTCCGGTCGGAGATGACCGGGCGGCCGTCCTGGGTGCTCCGCACGGTGATCGTGCGGTCGCCGCCGCCGGCGACCTTGATCGTCTCCTTGCGGGTGACGAAGCGCTGCTGCTTTCCGTCGTAGAGGTAGGTGTCGGCAGCGGTGACCTTCTCCAGGTAGAGGTCGGTCACATCGGCACCGAGATTGGTCATGCCCCAGGCGATCGACTGGTTGTGGCCGATTATCACACCGGGCATGCCGGAGAAGGTGTAGCCGGCGACGTCGAAGGGGCAAGCCTTGCCGACGCTGTTGCAGTGCAGGCCCATCTGGTACCAGAGCGAGGGCATCTGCGGGGCGAGGTGGGGGTCGTTGGCCAGCAGCGGCTTGCCGGTGGTGGTGTGCTCGCCGGAGACGACCCACGAGTTGGAGCCGATGCCGTTGCCGTTGGGGCCGAGCAGTGCGGGGATCTCGTCCAGGGTGTCGGAGAGCGACGACAGCTGGGACTGGACGTTCGACGTCGCCTCGGAGGTGGAGGTGCCCTCGGTGCCGGTGCCGGTGCCTGTGCCTGTGCCTGTGCCTGTGCCTGTGCCTGTGCCTGTGCCTGTGCCGTCGGTTCCGGTGCCCGTTCCGGTGCCGGTGCCCGTTCCGGTTTCCGTGTCCGGGGCGGTTCCGGGCGGTTGGTAGGTGTTCGTGACGCTGTCGACCGTTCCGGCCTCGACGATCGGCTTGTTCCGGTCGAACGGGTACGCGGGATAGAGGTCGGAGATCTGCCCCGGGCTCAGTCGGCTCGACAGCAGCGACCGGTCGATCTCGTCCTGCATGTTGCCGCGCAGATCCCAGGCCATGGCCTTGAGCCAGGCCACCGAGTCGACCGGTGTCCACTTCTGCGGCACATAGTCGTTGCTGAACTTCAGCGCGGCGTACTCGACGGACAGGTCGGCGCCGGAGTGGCCGTCCAAGTAGGCGTTGACGCCGTCGGAGTAGGCCTGGAGGTACTTCTTGGTGGCGGGCGACAGCTTGGTGTCGTACTCCTTCTGCGCGACCCGGCGCCAGCCGAGCGTGCGCAGGAAGGCGTCGGTCTCGACCTGGCCGCTGCCGAACATCTCCGACAGCCGGCCGGCGGTCAGGTGCCGGCGCACGTCCATCTCGTAGAACCGGTCCTGGGCCTGGACGTACCCCTGGGCCCGGAACAGGTCCTCGGGGGTGTCGGCGTAGATCTGCGGGATGCCGTTGCCGTCCCGCTTCACCTGGACAGGCCCGGACAGGCCGCTGAGCTGCAGTGTTCCAGTCGTCTGCGGGAGGGAGGCGCGGACGGTCGCGACGCTCCAGTACGACCCGTAGACGATGCCCGCCACGAGCACGAGCACGACCCCGATCACGATGAGGCGCGTGCGGCGGGACTTCTTCTTGGCGGGCATCGATGTCCTTCGAGGGCAGGGTGGACCGATTGCTAGGGGCCACCTTAGGCGTACCGACCCGTAGCTCCCCAGGCGGTGTCCTGACCTGTGGACGGTGATCGCCAGAACCTCAAGCGCAGGTAAAATATTAGGCTGGGCAATGAACTTCGTTGGAAGGACCGGCTCCTGACTGTCGACCGCCTCAATGAACTCCTGCTGGTGTGCGCCCTTGTGCTGCTCATAGCGGTGGTCGCCGTGCGCCTCTCCTCGCGCAGCGGCCTGCCGAGCCTGCTCCTCTACCTGGGCATCGGGGTCGCGATAGGGCAGGACGGACTGGGAGTCGCCTTCGACAACGCCGAATTGACCCAAGTGTTGGGATATGCCGCACTTGTGGTGATTCTGGCGGAGGGTGGTCTCGGGACCCAGTGGCGGGAGATCAAACCGGCGGTTCCCGCGGCGGCGGTGCTGGCGACCCTCGGCATCGCGGTCAGCGTCGGCATCACGGCGACGGCCGGGCACTACCTGGTCGGGCTCGACTGGCGGCAGTCGCTCCTCATCGGCGCCGTCGTCTCGTCCACGGATGCGGCGGCGGTCTTCTCCGTGCTGCGCAGGGTGCCGCTGCCGAGCAGGGTGACCGGCGTACTCGAGGCGGAGTCCGGGTTCAACGACGCCCCGGTGGTCATCCTGGTCGTCGCCTTCTCCCAGCACTGGCCGGTGCACAACTGGGGCCTGCTGCTGGGCGAGATCGCCCTGGAACTGGCCATCGGCGCCGCGATCGGCCTGGCCGTCGGCATGCTCGGCGCGTTCGCGATGCGCCGCGTCGCGCTGCCCGCCTCCGGCCTGTACCCGATCGCGGTCCTGGCGATCGCGGTCCTCGCCTACGCGGGCGGGGCGCTCGCGCACGGCTCGGGCTTCCTCGCCGTGTACGTCGCCTCCGTCGTGCTGGGCAACGCCAAGCTCCCGCACCGCCCGGCCACCCGGGGCTTCGCCGAAGGCCTGGCCTGGCTGGCGCAGATCGGCCTGTTCGTGCTGCTGGGCCTGCTGGTGACCCCGCACGAACTGGGCGACGACATCGTGCCGGCGCTCGTGGTCGGCCTGGTCCTGACGGTGGTGGCGCGGCCGGTGTCGGTGACGGCCAGCCTGCTGCCGTTCCGCACACCCTTCCGCGACCAGGTGCTGCTGTCCTGGGCGGGACTGCGCGGGGCGGTGCCCATCGTGCTGGCCACCATTCCGATGGTGGCGGGCGTCCGGCAGAGCGAGCGCATCTTCAACATCGTCTTCGTCCTGGTGATCGTCTACACCCTCGTGCAGGGCCCGACGCTCCCCTGGGTGGCCAGAAGGCTGCGGCTCGGGGACCCGGGGGCGGCGGAGGACCTGGGGATCGAGTCGGCGCCGCTGGAGCGGCTGCGCGGGCATCTGCTGTCGGTGCGGATCCCGCCGCGCTCCCGTATGCACGGCGTGGAGGTCAGCGAACTGCGCCTGCCGCCGGGCGCCGCGGTCACGCTGGTCGTCCGCGAGGGCAGGAGCTTCGTACCGCTGCCGACGACGGTGCTGCGGCACGGTGACGAACTTCTCGTCGTCGCGACCGACCCCGTGCGGGACAAGGCGGAGGCGCGACTGCGGGCGGTCGGACGCGGCGGCAAGCTGGCCGGATGGCTGGAATCGGGCGGTGGTACCAGCCGTTAGCATGGGCGACGACAGTCAACACCAACTCTGTCTGATGCAGAGCTGGCGCGACCGCCCGGCGGCCGGACAGACCCGGTATCTACCTCGGTCATGCGCGAGAGGACAGCTCTCGGCGCACAGGAACGCGACCAAGGCGTCCAGGGTGCGCTACCAGGCGGCGGAAAGGCCCGGCCGTGGCGTCCACGGTCACTCGTACGTCCCGTTCGTCCCGCTCGTCCCGGCCTCCGGGGTCTTCACGTTCCGCACGGCCCTCGGCACGCCCGGGGTACGGGCGGCTGCTCCGCACGCCGGGTGCGTGGACCTTCCTGCTGCCCGGGTTCGCCGCGCGGCAGCCCTTCGCGATGCTGACCATCGGCATCGTGCTGCTGGTGCAGCACACCACCGGCTCCTACGGGACCGCCGGAGCCGTGTCCGCCCTCACCGGCGTCTCCATGGCCCTCTTCGCCCCGCTGAGCGGCAAGCTCTCCGACCGCCTCGGCCAGGGCGTGGTCCTGCTCCCGGGGGTGATCGTCCACTCGGCGTCGGGGACGCTGCTCGCCGCGCTGGCGCTGGCGCACGCGCCGCTGTGGGCGCTGCTGGCCGTGGCGGTGCCCACCGGCGCCTCGGTGCCGCAGGTCGGCCCCATGGTGCGGGCCCGCTGGGCGGCCACGCTGCCCGCTGAGTCGCCGCTGCTGCAGACCGCGGCGGCCTTCGAGTCGGTAACCGACGAGTTCACCTTCGTCATCGGGCCGGTGCTGGCCACGGCGCTGGCCACCGGGGTGCACCCGGCGGCGGGCCTGCTGTCCGAGGCCGTGCTGACGCTGGTCGGCGGCCTGCTCTTCGCCGCGCAGCGGCGGACCGCGCCCGCCCCGTCCCGGGCGGTCCCGGGGGCTCGGGAGCGCCGGTCCTCGGCACTGGCTGTGCCGGGCGTGCGGGTGCTGGCGTTGGCCTTCCTCGGGATCGGGGCCGTCTTCGGCGGCATGCAGGTCTCCATGACGGCCTTCACCGAGGAGATCGGGCGGCCCGGCATCAACGGCCTGCTCTACGGCACCTTCGCGGCCGGGAACATGCTCGCCGGCATCGCGTGCGGCGCGATCGCCTGGAAGTCCGGGCCCAAGCGGCGCATGGTCGTCGGCTACACGGCGCTGACCCTGGCCACCTCGATGCTGTGGGCGGCGCACGCCGTGCCGCTGCTGGGCGCGCTCGGTCTGCTGGTCGGGCTCACCATCGCGCCGACGCTGATCACCGGCTACACCCTGGTCGAGTCGCTGGTGCCGGCCGGGATCCGCACGGAGGCGTTCACCTGGCTGACCGGCGCGGTGGCGCTGGGGCAGGCGGCCGCCGCCACGGCCGCGGGACGGCTGGCCGACGGGGTAGGGGCGAGCGCCGGATTCACGGTGCCGCTGGTGGGCACCGCGCTGGCGCTGATCACGTTGGTGGCACTGCGCGGACGGCTCGCGCCGAGGCCGACGGGGGTGGTCGCGGCACGCGGCGAGGCGACCGGTCCCGGCAGTGGCGTCGGTCACCGCGAGCCGGTCACAGTGGACTGACGCCGCGGAATGCTGCACTATTGACCGTCGTTAGCACTCAATGAGTCAGAGTGCCAGGAGGAGCAAGTGCCGACGTACCAGTACCAGTGCACCGCCTGCGGCGAGGGCCTCGAGGCGGTGCAGAAGTTCACGGACGACCCGCTGACCGAGTGCCCGGCCTGCAGCGGCCGGCTGCGCAAGGTCTTCTCCGCGGTCGGCGTCGTCTTCAAGGGGTCCGGTTTCTACCGGACCGACAGCCGCGGCTCGTCGTCCAGCAGCACGCCGGCCGCCAAGAGCGGCAGCGGCTCGGAGTCGAAGTCCTCTTCGGCCGCCACGAGCAGCTCCTCGAGCAGCTCCTCCGCCGGTTCCTCGAGCAGCTCCTCCGGCTCGGCGAGCACGTCGGCCGCCTGAGCGAAGCCGGTCATCCGGCAGCCTGCCCGGTGGAAGCCCGCTGAAGCCCGGCATGCCCATGCCCGGTAAAGCCCGGTGAGAGGCCCCCGTCACGGATGACGGGGGCCTTTCACATGCCCGCGGGCGGGCGTGCCCGGTTTCGTGGTGCAGCGGCGAGGCCTCCGGCCGCAGACTGGAGACATGCTGAGTGGTTGGGTCGTCGACCGGCCCGGGCCCATGATCACGGAGCCACTGGTACGCGTCGGGCGCCCCAAGCCGGTGCCCGGCCCACATGAACTGCTGCTCCGCGTGGAGGCGTGCGGCGTGTGCCGTACCGATCTCCATCTGGCCGAGGGGGACCTGCCGCCGCACCGCCGGGAGACCGTTCCCGGGCATGAGGTGGTGGGGCGGGTGATCGGCACGGGCGAACTGGTCGGCCGCTTCGCCGAGGGCGACCGGGTGGGCGTCGCCTGGCTGCGCGGCACGTGCGGGACCTGCGCGTACTGCCTGAGCGGCCGGGAGAACCTGTGCCCGCACTCGACCTACACCGGTTGGGACGCCGACGGCGGCTTCGCGGACTTCACCTCCGTGCCCGAGGACTACGCCTACGCCCTGCCCGAGGACGCCGACGGCCGGGACGCCGTGCACCTGGCACCCCTGCTGTGCGCGGGCATCATCGGCTACCGCGCCCTGCGCCGCAGCGACCTGCCGTCCGGCGGGCGGCTGGGCATCTACGGCTTCGGTGCCTCCGCGCACATCGCCGCCCAGGTCGCACTGGCCGAGGGCGCGACCGTGCATGTGCTGACCCGGTCGGGACGGGCGCGCGAACTCGCGCTGGAACTGGGTGCCGCCTCCGCCGGGGCGGCGGCGGACCGGCCCCCGGAGCCCCTGGACGCCGCCATCCTCTTCGCGCCGGTGGGAGATCTCGTGCCGCCGGCGCTGGAGGCACTGGACCGGGGTGGGACGCTGGCGATCGCCGGCATCCACCTCAGCGACATCCCGGCACTGAACTACCAGCGGCATCTGTTCCAGGAACGGAATCTGCGCAGCGTCACCTCCAACACTCGGCAGGACGGGGAGGAGTTCCTGGCCCTGGCCGCCAGAATCGGGATCCGGGTGACCGCCACCCGGTATCCCCTGGACCACGCGGACCGGGCCCTCTCCGACCTGGCCGCCGACCGTGTCAACGGGGCCGCGGTGCTGGTGCCGGGCTGAGGAGGCCGGGCACGAGGCCAGGCTGACGAGGTCCGGCACGAGGTCCGGCCCGGACAGGGCGCCGTCTCGGTGCCGTGCGACGGCCGGAGCGGGACGGGACGGAATGAATCGGGGTGGGGAACGGAGCCGAGCCGAGCGAGGCGACAAGGAGGCACCCCGATGGACACCACCCACGGACCGGTCGTGGTCGGCACGGACGGCTCGCCCCGGGCCACGGCCGCAGTGATGTGGGCCGCCGGCGAGGCCGTACTGCGCGATCGCCCGCTGCACATCCTGCACGCGACCGGCCTCGACACCCGCTCCGGCAGCCACCTGTCCCCCGAGACCGCGCGACTCGTCCTCGACGGAGGCCGCGCGCTGCTGGACGAAGCGGCGGCCTCGGCCACCGCCCGCTACCCGGACCTGTCGGTCTCCACCTCGCTCGGCAAGGGCAAGCCCGCCGACAGCCTGCTGGAGCAGGCCGGGACCGACGGGCTGGCCGTGGTCGGCTGCCGTGGAAGTGGTGGCTTCCACGCACTGCTGCTGGGCTCGGTCGGGCTACGCGTGGCCGCGCATGCCCGAGGACCCGTGGTCGTCGTGCGGGGCAGCGAACAACCGTCCACCGGTGTCGTCCTGGTCGGGGTCCGGGACAGGACCGACCTGGCCACCGTGCGCTTCGCCGCCGAGGAGGCGCGGCTGCGGAAGGCGACGTTGCGCCTTCTGACCGCGTGGAGCCTGATCGGCGCGATGGGCCAGATGGTGCCGGGGCTGGACGACGCCACCTCGGTCGGTGACCGGGAGGCCGCGGCCGAGCAGCACGTCGCCGACACGGTCCGCGAGGAGTTCCCCGATCTGACCGTGACCGTGGACCTGGTCAAGGCGGCCTCCGCGAGCGCTGCGCTGGTGGATGCCTCGGCCCATGCCGACCTGCTCGTCGTGAGTGCCAGGCGGCATCAGCGCGCCACCGGCCGGCTGGCCCATGTGAGCCATGCCGTGCTGCACCACGCTCACTGCCCTGTTGCGGTCGTCCACGGAAAGTGACCGGTGGGCTCCGTCCTCCGCGCGCTACCCGGCGCGTATGAGGCTGCCCGTGACATGGGTGGGGACGATGCGTATCCACAGATCGTCCTCACCCCCTGACCATGGGCCGGGCTGGGCCTCTCCCGCCAGCGCGCGCACATCCTCGGGGTCGGTGACATGCTCGGCCACCCCGATGACCAGCACGCTCCATCCCGCGCTGAGGCAGGCGTCGAGCTGATCGACCTCGAAGGCGACCTCGCTGTCCTCGGCAGGGGACGGGGGCGCGTCCGCCGCCGTGCGATAGACGATGGCCCGATCGACGACCGCGTAGTTCACCGGGACGACCGCGGGGTGGCCGCCGCCGGTGGTGAGCGCGACCCTGCCGACGTCATGACCGGAGAGCCGGGTCCAGCAGTCCTCGGGGCGCAGCTCCTCCAGCACCGGTGGGCCCAGGGTCTCCGTCTCTCCGGGGACGTGCTCGGCGTCGCCCCCGAGCAGATGGCTGGCCGTGGTCCGCAACGCTCCCGCCAGCCGGAGCAGGGCGTTGGTCCCGATCGTGTGGTGGCACTGCTCCTCCACATACCGCACATAGCTCGGCGTCATACCGGCGCGCGCGGCCACCTCCTCGCGGCTGAGCCCCAGTTGCTCCCGCCGCTGCGCGACACGGCGGCTGACGTCCCCCGGATGGGCTCTCGACCTTTCGGACGGGCCGTCGCGCAATGTCTGCCTGGGCACGTCGACCACCTCCCACTCTCGGGCTCGGACGCTTCGATTCGCTATCAGCAAGCACACCACCGCGGACGTCCCGCCGCCAGGCCCCTCCCTCCCGTCCCCTCGAACGAGTGACCGAGTTATCCACAACCGGCCAGTACTCCACAGTGCGCCGAAGGGCTGGCGCGAGATGCGCGATGGTGGTTCCCACCAGGCCGGATGCGCCGGTGGACGAGGGACCGATGACGGGGGTGGTCGAGATGGTGGACAACGGTGGTGCCGCGCTGTGGACGGACGGCGGAGGCGGTCCGGTGCCGCCGGCCGGCGTGGGGGCGGGAGCGCCCGCCCCGTGCGCGGTCCCGCTCTTCGCGCCAATCAGGGCGGGTGGCGGGCGGCATCGGCTGGGCCGGGCGCTCCGCCGGCGGCGGCGGATGCTGGCCGCCGGCCTGGCGATGACCGCCGCGGCGCTGGCCGCCGCCGCGCCGCGGACGGATCACCCGCAGTCCGGCCGCTGCGGACGGGAGGGTCCCGCTCCCGCGCCCGCAGCGACGGCGCGGGAAATGGTGCGGGCGCCGGTCCGGATCGCGGACGCGGCGGCGGCCGGGCTGGTGCGGCCCGGAGACCGGGTGGACATCCTGGCGGCGGCGCGCGTCGTCGCCCGCGCGGCGCCCGTGCTGTCCGTCCCTTCCCTCCCCTCCGCCACCTCCGATACCGCGGCCCTGTCGGCGACCGGTGTGGACGGGGGCGGAGTCGGGGGCGGCGCGCTGATCGTGCTGTCGGTACCGCGCCGGACCGCGGCCGCGCTGTCCGGCGCGGCGGCCGCCTCGCCCCTGGCGGTGGCGCTGCGGTAGCGCGGGGCGGCGGGAAAGGCAACCGACCGAAGGGCGTGTGGCGATGACCCCTTACCCTCGGAGGCCGAACCGCTCGCCCACCTCCGTCACCGCCGGCCCGTCGCCGGCTGTGCCCGGCGGACACCATCAGGCCCCACGGGTCCCCGGGCCGAACTGCACGGTCGTTCTTCGAAAGGAAATCGTCCCTTGAAGGGCTTCAAAGCCTTCCTGCTGCGCGGCAATGTCGTCGAGCTCGCCGTGGCCGTCGTCGTCGGCGCCGCGTTCAGCAAGATCGTCGACGCGTTCGTGAAGGGCCTCATCAATCCGGTGATCGGTGCCATCGGCACCAAGAACCTCGACGGCTACGTCCTGTGCGTCGAACCCCCCTGCACCACCGTCAACGGCGAACTCACGAAGGGTGTGGGCCTCCTGTGGGGCTCCGTCGCCGGCGCCGCCCTCACCTTCCTGATCACGGCCGCGGTCGTGTACTTCCTGCTGATCCTGCCGATGAACAAGCTCAACGAGCGGCGCAAGACGGGCAAGGAGGAGGCCGTGGCCGGGCCGACGGAGCTGGAGCTGCTGACCGAGATACGCGACCTGCTGGCCCGCCAGCAGCAGGGCAACGGCGGCGCCCCGGGCATCCCGTCCCCCTACGATCACGGCGGCGCCAACCGGTCGCGTCCGTAAGGACCGGCCCGCCTCAGATGTGGTGCGGGGGCTTCTCGTCGAGGAAGCGCGCGAGATCCCCCGCACCGCCCTGGCCGGCGCGCTCGCCCCAGCCGGTGTCGGTGTCGTCGGACGACTGCCGGTCCAGCGGGTCGTCGAAGACCAGCGCGGGCGCGGGGTCGCGCGGTGTACGCGGGGCGGGGGCCTCGGCGGGCCCGGAAGCAGGATCGGGGGCGCTGCTCATACCGTCCAGGGTACGGGGGTGGCCCACGGCGCCCGATCACGGCGAGGGGCCGGGCAGACGCAGGTGAGCGGCGCACGACCTGGCCCGCTCACCGCCGGCCGTCACCCGGCGACCGTCGTTCCCTTCCCGGCGCCGGCGGGGTGGCCAGGATCGGTCACCGGGCGTCGCGGCCTCCGCGCGGGCCCGGCTCCGGGCAAGGGTCGAGCCCCGGCACAGGGGGGTGGCACCGGGGCTCGAGTCTGTGGTGGAGCGGGCGCCGTCGCCGGCGCCCGCCGGATGTCAGGCCGCCTCGATGGACAGCCCCGTCGCACGCGCCATGCGCTTGAGGTCCGCCAGCGCGTGCTTCTCGATCTGCCGGATCCGCTCACGCGTCAGCCCGTGCTGCTTGCCGACCTCGGTCAGCGTGCGCTCGCGGCCGTCCACGATGCCGTACCGCGCCCGGATGATGGACGCCGTCCGGTCGTCGAGCCGGTCGATGAGATCCTCCAGTTCCTCACGCCGCAGCATGACGAGTACGGAGTCCTCCGGCGAGGCCGCCGAAGTGTCCTCGACGAGATCGCCGAACTGGGTCTCGCCCTCGTCGTCCACCGACATGTTCAGGCTCACGGGGTCGCGCGCCCAGTCCAGGACGTCGGAGATCCGTTCCGGTGTGGAGCCGAGCTCGGCCGCGATCTCCGCGGGCTCCGGGTCACGCCCGTGCTCGCGGTTGAACTCGCGCTGCACCCGGCGTACACGGCCCAGCTCCTCCACCAGGTGGACGGGGAGCCGGATCGTGCGCGACTGGTCCGCGATGGACCGGGTGATCGCCTGGCGGATCCACCACGTCGCGTACGTGGAGAACTTGAAGCCCTTGGTGTAATCGAACTTCTCGACGGCGCGTACCAGGCCTGCGTTGCCTTCCTGGATCAGGTCGAGCAGCGGAAGACCGCTGCGCGGATAGCGTCGCGCGACGGCGACGACCAGGCGCAGGTTGGAACGGATGAAGACGTCCTTGGCCCGCGCACCCGCGGCGGCTATCGCCTCCAGTTCCTCTCGGCCTGCGTCCGCTCCCTGACCCAGCTCCTCGCTCGCGAGGAGCTGCTCGGCGTAGACGCCGGCCTCGATCGCCCTGGAAAGCTCGACTTCCTGCGCGGCGTCGAGCAGCGGCGTGCGCGCGATCTCGTCGAGGTACATGCCGACGAGGTCACGGTCGGCCATCTCGCCGTGGCCAGCGCGAGCGCTGCTGTTCCCGCCTCTGGTGCTGCGGGCGACGGCACGGGTTGCCATGCGTGCTCCCTTGCGAAGGTTCGGTCGGGTGTCGGATCGAATGAGCTGCCCCTCCAGCAGCTTCACGCGTGCCTTTCGGCTGCCCACTCGAAAAGGGATAACGACTGGAATCCGGACACAATTCCCATGCACGGCCCCGTTTTTTACGATCTTGCAGTACCCTGTCCGGCCACAGCCGGAGGTGGATCATTGTCCGAGTCCGTCGAAGTGCAGGTCAGGCCCGGTGGGGGAGAGGATCTGCAGGCCCTCACCGACCTCTACAACCACTACGTCCGTGAGACGCCGATCACGTTCGACCTGGAGCCGCTGTCCCTGGAACAGCGCCGCCATTGGCTGCTCTCCCACCCGGAAGACGGACCACACCGCCTTTTGGTTGCCCACGGGCGGAAACCGAACGGCACGAACGGGCTGCTCGGATACGCCACCAGCAGCGCCTTCCGCCCGAAGGCGGCGTACGCCACCTCGGTGGAGACCTCCGTGTACTGCGCCCCGGAGGCGGCAGGCCGCGGCGTCGGCACCCTCCTCTACACGGCGCTCTTCGACGCCCTGCGGGGCGAGGACCTCCATCGCGCCTACGCCGGCATCGCACAGCCCAACGAGCCGTCCGTCCGCCTGCACACCCGCTTCGGCTTCCGGCCGCTGGGCGTCTACCGCGAGGTCGGCCGGAAGTTCGGCCGCTACTGGGACGTCGCCTGGTACGAGAAGGAGCTGAGCCCGCGGCTCAGCGCAGCCACGGAAGATCCACCGCGGGGCCGGCCTTCGGCTGCAGCCCCTCGGCGATGACCCGGCAGATGTCGCCGAGCTGGCGCACCTGCTCCTCCGAGAGCCGGTCGAAGATCGCCCCGCGCACCGCCTCCACATGGCCCGGCGCCGCCGCCGCGAGCGCGGCGAAGCCCTCGTCCGTCAGGACCGCGAGCTGGCCGCGCCGGTCCGAGGGGCAGTTCTCGCGCCGGACCCAGCCGTTCTCCTCCAGCCGGGAGATGGCATGGGAGAGCCGGCTGCGCGTAATCTTCGAGCGTTCCGCCAGCTCCGTCATGCGCATCCGGCGGTCGGGGGTCTCCGAGAGCCACACCAGCAGCGAGTAGTACGCGTGGGGCATGTGGGCGTCCCGCTGGAGCTGCCGGTCGAGCGTGTCCGAGACCAGCTGGGTGGACGCCATGTACGCGCGCCAGGCGCGCTGCTCCTGCTCGCTGAGCCAGCGAGGTTCGGGGCCTCTCGTGGTCATGGTCCCACTCTACGAAGTCGACCTTGAACTTTCAAGCAATCGGCAGTAGGTTCCGGACGTCGGCTTGAAACTTCAAGGAACTCTTCCAGCAAGGGGACTCCGCATGACGACCGACCCGACCGCACCGGACGCAGCGCCCGCCCCGCCGCGGGCGGCCGTCCGCACCCAGGTACGGATCCCCCTGCGCTTCCCCGACGGCTGGACCACCGCCGCCGACGTCTTCACCTTCACCGGCCTCACCGACGGCAAGGAGCACATCGCGCTCGGCCTCGGCGCGTACCAGGACTCGCCGTCGCCGCTGGTCCGGCCCCACTCCGAATGCCTGACGGGAGACGTCTTCGGCTCCGAGCGCTGCGACTGCGGGCCCCAGCTGCGCGAGGCCGCGCAGCGGATCGCCGAGGCGGGCGGCTACCTGCTCTACCTGCGCCAGGAAGGCCGCGGCATCGGCCTGTACGCCAAGCTCGACGCGTACGCGCTCCAGGACGGCGGCCTGGACACCTACGCCGCCAACCGCGCCCTCGGCCGCCTCGACGACGAGCGCGACTACACCGCCGCCGCCCAGATGCTGGGCGCGCTCGGCGTGGACGCGATCCGCCTGCTCAGCAACAACCCCGACAAGGCCGAGCAGCTGGCCGCGCTCGGCGTCACGGTCGGCGAACGCGTGCCGACCGGAGTCCACCTGACCCGGGACAACGTGCGGTACCTGCGCGCCAAGGCCGAGCACACCCACCACACCCTCGACCTCCCGGCCTGAGGAGGCTCCCATGCGCATGCCCGCCCTCTACCTCTCGCACGGCGCCCCTCCGCTGGCCGACGATCCGGCGTGGCCCGGTGAACTGGCCGCCTGGTCGGCCGGCATCCCGCGCCCCACCGCGATCCTGATGGTCTCGGCGCACTGGGAGGAGGCCCCGCTCGCGCTCGGCGCGACCACCACGGTCCCGCTCGTCTACGACTTCTGGGGCTTCCCCCGGCACTACTACGAGGTGCGGTACGCGGCGCCCGGCGCGCCCGCCCTGGCCGACTCCGTGCGCAAGCTGCTGCGCGGCACGGGCAACCCCGTCCAGGACATCCCGGACCGCGGCCTGGACCACGGGGCGTACGTCCCCCTCGTCGAGATGTACCCGGACGCCGACATCCCCGTACTCCAGGTCTCGATGCCCACCCTCGACCCGCAGAAGCTGATGGACCTCGGCCGGCGGCTCGCCCCGCTGCGCGACGAGGGCGTGCTGATCGTCGGCAGCGGCTTCTTCACCCACAACCTCGCCGCGCTGCGGCACGCCGGCGGCGTCCCCGGCTGGTCGGCGGAGTTCGACGACTGGGGCCACCGCGCCCTGGACGGCCAGGACGTGGACGCCCTGCTGGACTTCGAGCACAAGTCCCCCGCCGGGCGGCTCGCCCACCCCCGGACCGAGCACTTCGCGCCGCTCTTCGTCACGATGGGCGCGGCAGAGGGCGACCTCGGCACGCAGCGCAGCGTCATCGACGGCTTCTGGATGGGGCTGGCCAAGCGGTCCGTGCAGTTCGGCGGATAGGCTCGGCGCGCCGAAGGGCCCCGCCTCCTCGCATGAGGCGGGGCCCTTCGTCGTGCTCGCCGTCGTCCGACGTGCCGTCGTCTCGGACGTCCGTCAGTGAGCGATCACCGGGACGGCCAGGTCCGCGTCCTCGGCGGAGTCGCCGTCCTTGCCGCCCGACGCCGCGACCGCGCCGCCGCCGTTGCCCGCGTTCACGAAGGTGAAGGCGATGACCGCGGAGAGCGCCAGGATGCCGGCCGCCCACCAGATGGCGGTGGAGTAGCCGTGCACGGCCGCGGCGTTGATGAAGCCCTGCTTGCCGAGCGTGCGGGCCTCGGTGGCGTGCGAGGCGATCCACGAGGTGGTCGCGCTGGCCGCGATGGTGTTCAGCAGCGCCGTACCGATGGCACCGCCCACCTGCTGCGAGGTGTTGACCATCGCGGAGGCGACGCCCGCGTCACGCGGCTCGACGCCGTGCGTGGCCAGGCTCATGGCCGGCATGAACGCCGTACCCATGCCGAGGCCGAGCAGGATCTCGGCCGGGAGGATCAGACCCGCGTAGGAGCTGCCGACCTCGAGCTGGGTCAGGATCAGCATGCCCACCGCCGCCAGCAGGAAGCCCGGGGTCATCAGCAGCCGCGGCCGGACGCGGTTCATCAGGCGCGCGCCGATCTGCGTCGAGCCGGTGATCATGCCCGCGATCATCGGGAGGAAGGCGAAGCCGGTCTTGAGGGCGGTGTAGCCCTGCACGACCTGCAGGTAGTAGCCGAGGAAGAGGAAGAGGCCGAACATCGCGATGATGGCCAGACCGAGCGACAGGTACACACCACCGCGGTTGCGGTCGGTCACCACGCGCAGCGGCAGCAGCGGCGCCTTCACCCGGCTCTCGAGCACCAGGAAGGCGGCCAGCAGCACGACCGCGGCGACGAACAGGCCGATGGTCACGCCCGCACCCCAGCCGTCGGACTCGGCGCGGGTGAAGCCGTAGACCAGCGAGACCAGGCCGAGCGTGGCCAGCAGCGCACCGGGAACGTCGAGACTGCTGCTGTTGCGGCTGCCGGCGGGCTCGTGGATGACCCGCATGGCACCGAACACGGCGACGGCGGCGAAGGGGATGTTCACGAAGAACGTCCAGCGCCAGTCCAGGTACTCGGTGAGCACACCACCGAGGATCAGGCCGACGGCACCGCCACCACCGGCGATGGCACCGAAGATGCCGAACGCCTTGGCGCGCTCCTTGGCCTCGGTGAACATCACCGCGAGAAGCGACAGCGCGGCCGGCGCGAGCAGCGCGCCGAAGGCACCCTGCAGGGCACGGGCACCGAAGAGCACCGCCTCGTTGGCGGCGGCGCCACCGAGCGCCGAGGCGACGGCGAAGCCGATGAGGCCGGTGACGAAGGTGCGGCGGCGGCCCCACATGTCCGCGATGCGTCCGCCGAAGAGCAGCAGACCACCGAAGACCAGCGCGTAGGCGGTGATGACCCACTGCTTGTTCGCGTCGGAGATGCCCAGGTCGGTCTGGGCGGAGGGAAGGGCGATGTTCACGATGGTGCCGTCGAGGACGACCATCAGCTGGGCTATCGCGATGAAGGCCAGCGCTTTCCAGCGCTGGGCATGTGCCGTATCAGGCATGGGTGAACTCACTAACGGTACGAAGAGATGACGACAGTGAAGACGAAGAGGACTTACGGTACGTAAAGGAAATGTTGTGGACGAGTGAATTACGCGGGGGCGCCGGTTCGGCGGGCGGAGCTCAGCGACATTGCCGCAGGTCCTCGAACGTGGTGCCGTTCCCCGGGAGTTCGGAGCGCGCCGGCGCCTCCAGACCGTCCACGAACAGCTGCAGATGACGGCGGATGAAGCGCTCCATGTTGCCGCAGTGATGTCCGGGCAGCGGTCGTGTGAGTTGGCTCACCGCGACCATCACGTCGCCGACGTCGATGTCGGCGCGGAGCCGTCCGGACCGTCGCCCGGCGGCCATCAGTTCCTCGATCGCGTGCTGCAGGCGTACGCGGCGCTCCTCGAGCCGCGGGTCCCCCTTGCCGAAGCCGGTGGCGAGCATCGGGCACAGCGCACCCACACGCTCGTCGGCCGCCTCGTGCACGAAGCGGCGCAGCGCGTCGAAGGCGTCCGGCTCCTGTGCCAGCGCCGCCTCGGCCCGCTCGGTGATCCGGTCCATCACCGACAGGGCCACCTGGAGCGCGAGCTCCTGGCGGTCGGCGAAGTGCCGGTAGACGGTGGCGTTGCCCACGCCGGCCCGCTTGGCGATCTCGTCCAGCGGGGCGTCGACACCGTGCTCGAGGAGCGCCTCACGCGCGGCGGCGATGATCCGCTCGCGATTGCGCGTGGCGTCCGCGCGAAGCTTCACTGCGGCGACTGCCATGGCGGCCACTCCTCTCTGTCCCTTGCGGTACCGGGTTCCGGGGAGCGAGTCCCCGTTTGTGCGACGTAGCTGTAAACGGGGAGGTGGTCCCCGGATATTTCGAGTGCCGCTTGTGAGCTGAGTCACAATCAGCGCGCGGAGTTCGCAGGGACGTTTGAAGGCCCCGGCCACGGTACGCGGAGGCCGCGCGGGGGCGCCGCGCACGGACGCCGGGCACCGCATGCCGGGCACCACATGCCGGGCACGGACGCCGGGCACATCGGACGGAAGGCCGACCACACGGCACCGGGAACGCGGGAAGGGCCCCGGGCGCTGTCGCGCGCCCGGGGCCCTTCCTCACTCTGCCGCTGCCACCGCGCTCCCGCGCGGTGCCGGTGGCTCGTTACTCCACGACGAGCTCGACCGGGATGTTGCCGCGGGTCGCCTTGGAGTAGGGGCACACCTGGTGGGCCTGCTCGATCAGGGTGCGGCCGGCCTCGTTGTCCAGCTCCGACGGCAGCTCGGCGCGGAGCACGACCGCGAGGCCGAAGCTCGTCTCGTCCTTGCCGATGGTCACCTCGGCGGTCACCGAGATCTCGCTGGTGTCCACCTTCGCCTGCCGCCCGACCAGGGCCAGGGCGCTGGCGAAGCACGCGGCGTAACCGGCGGCAAAGAGCTGCTCGGGGTTGGTGCCCTGACCGTTGCCGCCGAGCGCCGGGGGCATTGCCAGCGCCAGGTCGAGCTGGCCGTCGGAGCTGACGGCGCGACCATCGCGGCCGTTGGCGGTGGCGACAGCGGTGTACAGCGCGTCCATGGGAACGTCCTCTTTCGATCGGTTGCGATCTCGTTGACCATAAGTAGAGCACACAATTCAGTTGCGCACAACTCAAACGTGGACCGCCGAGCTACCCTGGTCCCATGACCGCCACCGCGCCCGCCCGCGCCGAGGACTCCCTCCGGCTCGAGAACCAGATCTGCTTCTCCCTGCACGCCGCCTCACGCGCCTTCGGCGGCGTCTACCGGGTCGTGCTCAAGGACCTGGGCCTCACCTACCCCCAGTACCTGGTGATGCTCGTGCTCTGGGAGCACGGCGCCCTGCCGGTCAAGAAGATCGGCGAGCATCTGCGGCTCGACTCCGGCACCCTCTCGCCGCTCCTCAAGCGCCTCGAGGCCGCGGATCTCGTACGCCGCGAGCGCTCCGCCGACGACGAGCGCTCCGTCACCGTCCGCCTCACCACCGCCGGCACCGCGCTGCACGAGAAGGCCCTGCAGGTGCCCCGCCGCATCTCCGCGGCCACCGGCCTCGACCTGGAGGAGATCAACGACCTGCGCACCCGCGTCGACCGCCTCACCGCCGCCCTCGCCGCGGCCGACCTGGACGACGGCCCGCCCTGCGGCTGACGCCCGCCGGGGGTGGCGGGTTCACGCCGCGGCCTCCGCGGCATCGCGCGCCGGGAAGCACGGCGGGGTGCGGGCCCGCGCCGACGACTCGGACGCCGCGAGCCGGACGGCGCCGGGCCGCCGCTGATCCGTACGCCCCGGGGGCGTCCGCGCCGCCGGACCACGCACGGCGCCGAACCACCCCGCCGCACCCCGGCACCTCCCGCGCCCGGGCGGCAGGCCCGACCCTCCGGACCCCCGGGCACGGAGCAATCGCCGACCCACCCCTGAGCTGCATCCGCTAGGCTGTCCCACGCCTTCGCCTCAGTAGCTCAGGGGATAGAGCACCGCTCTCCTAAAGCGGGTGTCGCAGGTTCGAATCCTGCCTGGGGCACATAGTGAAGGGGCAGTTCAGGGGCTTGATGCCCTCGAACTGGCCCTTTCTCGTGGTCACGGCCGTGCCACTTCCGTGCCACAACGTGCCGCTACGAGTCCACGTCGCCCCGCGCCTCACGGATCATCGAGCCGAGCCGATCGGCGATCTCGCGGTCACGGCCGTTGACCATGTGCTGATAGATCAGCGCCGCACGCGGCGTGCTGTGCCCCATCCTGGTCATCAGCTCCCGCAGGCTCGCGCCGGAGGCGGCGAGGGTGTTCCCCGTGTGCCGGAGATCGTGGAAGTGCACGTCTGCCGTGATGCCCGCCTTGGTCCGCGCGCGGATCCAGTCGTCCCGGAAGTTGCTCCGCCGCAGCTGCCCGCCCTGGGGGCCGAGAAAGACGTGACCGTCACGGCCAGGCCCGGCATAGGTGTCGAGGTGGCGCTCAACATCCGGCAGGAGTTCGCTCGGGAAAGCCACCGGCCGGATACCGGCGTCGGACTTCGGTGACTTGTCGAAGAGGGCTCCGGTCTGCATCTCTGCCTGCGAGCGCCGGACCATAAGCACGGCGTTGGCCGTGTCCACGTCCCGCCGGCGGAGCGACGCCAGCTCCCCGAAGCGCAGCCCGGTGAAGGCCGCCAGGAGAACCAGCAGTCGGTAGCGCGGGCCCATCGCCTCCGCAACGGCGTACACCTCCGTCACGGTGAGGACCGGCCGCTCCGGCACGTCGTACCAGGTCCACAGACCGCCCGAGTCGCCGCAAGCTTACGGGCCCCGATCTCTCGCCCCATGGCAGCTCCAGCCCAAAGCCTCTACGCGCCAGCAGTATCCGTCGCTGCGGCTCGGAGTTGCCAAAGTGCACGACTGGCAGCACCTGTTCGCATACGGGTGAGGGCCTACCGACGACGTGACCCCCAGCGTACGGTTCTGCCATGCAATCCGGCGACGCTGCTAGAGGTCGTGCTCAGGCTGGTGTGCGCTGGGATCCGTCGAAGTTCCCGAAGAGTGGCCGCGACGACAGCGATTGGCTCTGGAGCAATCCGGCCGCCCTGCTCGTGATCGCGTTGCTGATCCTGGTTGGGGGGACGTGGATCGCGGCCATAACGGCGCCCATCGCGGTCGAACTTCGAAACGGGACCCACGCCACAGCTGCTGCACATGACCGCGGGACGCGCGAGGACCCTAAGTGGTGGGTCACTTTCGAGGTTGCCGACAGGACCGAGACTCACCGTCTCTTGCCAGAGAACGTCAACCAGAGAGGGCTCCACGACGGCGATCGGATCAAGATCGTCTATAACCCGGCTAACCCATCGCACGTTGCCCAAGAAAGTGACACCGGGGTGCGAAGCCTGATCCTGTCCTCGGCAACGCTGTTGGTTGGGGTGATCCTCTTGGCGACCTCTGGTGTCGTCTGGTTCCGCCGGCGTCATGCTGTACAGCAACGCAGTACAGCAACCTCGGCACTCACGGATGACCGTCACCGGCTCCCGGGGACCGACTGACGCGCCCGGCAGACCTCAGCGACCGTCGTGCCCATAGTTCGCATCGAGGGGCGCCGAACCGGCGGGTTGCCTCAGCCATTGAGACTCCACACCGACCGCGCGGCAAGGTGCAGCATGTACCATCCGCCTGTGCATGACAGGCAGGCGGGCGTACGGAGTGCAGTCGGCTGGATTGCGGGTTGGGTCGCAGCAACAGCCGTGTGGTGGCTGGTAGGCCGACTTATGGACCCTCCGTGGAGTTTGGCCAGGTGCGCATTTCAAGGCGCAGTGCCCATCGCGGCAGTGGCGCTCGGAAGTCACCTCCACCGAAAGTGACCTGGGCCGTGTGCCACAGCCGTGCCACGTGAAGTGGTGCCGAGCGGGGAGCCACGGGGAACAACGGTGACTGGAAGGTGTTGCCGCAGTTCAGCGTCCGCCCAGGTGAGGCGTAGTCCGGAGCCTCAGTCTTCCAAACTGGCGCTCCACGATCCGAGTACGGCGGGGCCTGACCGAGTCATTGAAACTCCACACCGACCGTATGCGTCCGCCTGCGCGATACAGCTAAGATCCTCCAATCCACAGGGGGGGTAGATGCACAGCTGCAACAGCAACGAGACCTGGCAAAACGGTCAGTGCGTAGCGCGCGACTGGTCGCCGGTTCAGTCCCTTCCGTTCATAGTCCTCGGTATCGGCGCGATCGTGGCGGGAGTCCTGCTTTGGAGACAGGGCAAGCGGGCTGTACCTCAGCCGGAACCCAAAGCGAGAGATAAGCACGGTCGCCAGATGGTCCAGCGGATCACTGACAAGGTGGCGCCGTATTTCCTGATGGCCTGGGGGGCGCTGTTCCTGCTCGGCGGAGTCGTGACGATGATCCCGCAATAACGGACTGACGCCCCTGGCTGACCCAAGCAACCGCCACGCCGTTGCCCACGCCGAGGTGCAGGCGCGTGCCACAACCGTGCCACGTCGGGCGGGGAGTCAGGGGGAATCGCGGTGTGCAGGGGGACGCACCGCCCACTCCGTCCAAGGCGGGGAATCTGCAGGTCAGGCCGGTGATCGCCCCACCTCGCTCCTAAAGCGGGTGTCGCAGGTTCGAATCCTGCCTGGGGCACAAGGGAAAAGGCCCGCACCGATCATGGTGCGGGCCTTTTTGACGGCAGGGTTTGACGGCAACCGGTTCTCAGGCGCCCGGCAGTCGGCGCTTGAGCAGGCGGTCCATGTGGCTGATGGCTTCCCGCTCGGTGTCGTGCGCGACGTGGGTGTACACATCCATCGTGATGCTGATCTGGCTGTGCCCCAGGATCTCCATGATGACCCGGGACGCGACGCCGGCCGCAGTCAGCAGCGTGGCGCAGCCATGCCGAGCATCGAGCCACCGCCCCTGCCGACAGCCCCTCAACCTGGCACATCCGGCGAATCTCAGCCCAGTCCACTTCTACGGCCCGATGCTGCAGCCGTCTCAGTTTCCGTCTCATTCCCCAGCGTCCGGGGCCGTACCCCGCTGTGCGGCAGCAGCGTCTGACCGGATCGGCCGAACGGGCTCAGACACAGGTGAACGGTCATGTATGGGTAGCGACAAGGGCCAACAGACTTGGAAGGCGTGCACGCCGACCGGGCCCTCTTCGCCCTGACCCGTGGATGCCCGATGAACCTCTCGATACTCTGCGTCTCGCTGCCGGGGGAGGTCCCGTTGGAAACGTCGAATCAGGTTGCGCTGCTGGCCGCTGGCGTGGCGGCACTGGTGACAGTCCTGGGCTACTTGGCCAACCAGTACGCCAGCCGACGAACTCAGCGGCGCGACCTTTTCGCAAGCGCTCTAGCGGCAGTTCGGGCCTACCAAGATCTTCCGTACCGGATACGGTGGCGCGCCCGCAGTGACGAGGAGACGCGGGCAGCTCTCGGGGAACTGACATACACGACGCTGGAGCACATGCAGAACTTCCGTGCCCTGCTGGAATTGGAATCCCGGATCGTAGCCATGGCGTACACGGATCTCGTACGTGAGACCCGCAGACTGGGCGGACCGTTCCGCCAGAGCGCCTGGCGGACCCCTCCAGCACAGGGCGATGAAGCGTTCGACCAGGAAGACCCCGGGTACCGCTATGAAAACCAACCAGAGCTAGAACTCTGCCTCATGGCCATGCAACGGGAGCTCCGGCCCTACGGTCCCCTCCTTCGGCGCGCCACTCGTCGTCGTATCCTGTCCCATCGCCGGCGGCGGGCGGTCAGTTCGCGGACCAGTTCGTAAGCCCGTGCCCGATCAGTTGGTGAGCCTCGGCCAATCGGATTCGTCGGCGAGTTCAACCGCTCTGTGCAGGATGCGGTCACGTAGCGGGTCACAACCAGTCTCAGACAAGTCAGAATCGGTGATTCCCAAGCTCAGCGTTCACCGTCACTGGAGGGAATCCGACTCGGCGCTGCGTTGTCGGGGTGCTGCGCAGGATCCTGACGGCAGAACCCGTACCCCTCGCGTACCCTACGTGACTGGTGGTCAGGTACGGCCGGACAGTGCGCGTGGTCGGCGAATCCGCCCCCGGCCGTTGTTGCTGTTCAAGGGCTGTTCTCCTGCGGCTCACACCTGAAGAGATCGCAGAGTGAATGTCCGAGGCCTGCGCGATCCGGCTCTTGGACGCACTGGACGGGGACGGCCCCCACGTCCGCAGTCACGACGGCAAGCAGCTGAAGGAGTCCGCATGACGCAGGCTGAGCAGGACAACCGCCGGCCACGGCGACTCGACGAACTTGAGGACGTCTACGACTACCTCGACGAGGTGCGCCTACGGCCGGGCATCTATGTGCGAGGCAGTTCCATCTTCCACCTCGCCTCGATCCTGTACGGGTACCACGTCGCATGCGAGATCAACGGGATACCGTCGACAACAGACTTCGAACCCGGGGGACCGTTCAACAAGTGGCTCGGTCCGCGGCTCGGCTTGGGCTACGAGAGCTCCCTGGGCTGGTCGAGGGAGATCGAACGGGCAGCGGAAGCCGCGGGCACTCCGCCCCTCGACCTGTTCTTCAGCCTCCTGGACGAGTTCCGAGCCGAGCACGATCAAGCGGCGCGGTAGGACTTCCCCACTTCGTCAAAGCACCCGTCGGCACCCGGCGGCGCCCGAGCGCGTGTCTCCGCCCCGCTCGGCACCGCCAGCAGTGGCCCCGCGGGGGCGCTGCGCGACGCCATCATGGACCGGTTCCCGTCCCAGAAGGACGAGGGGCTGTTCGCGGCCTCGGCACGCGAAGGATGACAGCCAGTCCCGGCGTGCGCGCAAACTACAGGGACAGCCGCGGCACATGGCAGGGTTGGCGCATCGCTTCCAGAATTGCCGGTCGCCCGGGTCGAGGGCCGGCAGTGAGCCCTAGCCTCAGACCATGAGTGACGCAGTCGAGGCGGGGGATGTATTCAAGAACCGCTGCCTGAGAGCCGGCCACATGCTGGCGCCATGCGCGAGCTACTCCGTCGAACGGGTCTCGTTCGGGGCCGTGGAGGACGGTGACTGTGTGGATGTCTTCCTCAGGGAGGGGCCGCACAAGCCGGACGTCGTCATCTCGCTCACCTATCTGCACCGCGTCGAGACAGGAGATCCGGTCGCGGTCCGGAACTCCTTCATTGACGAGATCCTGCTGGACCATCTCCCGCGGCTGCCGCACCCCTGGCCTGCCGATGCCATCGGTCTCATCGACCGTTCTGCCGACCTCCCCGAGTTGGTTCGGCTCCGGATCGTAGGACCCTCGGAGGTCGACGTCGTCGCATCCTGCCTCACCGTCTACACCGCGATGAGTGACGATGAAACGAGCCTGCCGCTCCATGGATGAGCAGGGGACGGCGGCACCAGATGCGCCGCCCCCTACGTCGACTCCCGATCCGAGCAACGCGGGGGTGATCTCCTGCCCCGGAGAGCACTCGGCTGTGCGGCTACTGAGGACGTCTCATTGGTGGGGGTGGAGCCACCCGCGTGCGGCGGCTCTGAGGCCGGCCTGGAAGCGGCTGCGCGCGTCGAGTTTTTCCATGAGGACTGCCGCGATACGGCGTGCGGTGCGATGAGAGATCCCAAGTCGAACGGCGATCGCCTGGTCGGTGAGCCCTTGGCCGAGGAGGTTGAGGAACTCCCTCTCCTGAGGCGTCAGGCCTTGGTCGTCCAGCTGTCGGGGAGCGCCCAGCGCTGTTCCCGCTTCCCAGAAAGCCTCGAACAGGGCGCACAAGGCGGCCGTGATCCCCGGACTGTGGACCACCACCGCGCCGATGGTGGCGTCGTCCGTGCTTGCCGGGAGGATGGCGCACTCGCGGTCCATGATGATCATCCGCACCGGGAGGCTGGGTACGGTGCGTACTTGTCCGTCAAGGGAGTGGAGCCACTGGGCGTACTCCAGCGTGGGAACGTCGTTGCGGATGCTGTTCAGCCACAGCGTGCGCATCCTGACCCCACGTTCGAGCATCGGCCGATCAACGCTCCGGGCCTCCATCAGGTCCTCGGGGCGCTGCGCCCCGCCCGGGGCGAAGGTCATGATCTCCTTGCCGAGCCGGCCGGTGAGTTCGGCGATGCGCGAGCGGATCGCCGCGATGCCGACCAGGCGCTCGGTTCCCGCGGTGTTCCCGCTTCGGACGAGGTCGGCGCATTCGGCCATGAGCTGGGCGGTGGTGGCGCGGGAGGTCTCGATCCTCTGCTGCAACGCGGCGAGCTGCGCCTGCTGACGGACCAGGAGCCGTTCCATACTGGTCTCGGGCGAGACGGCACTCGCGGGACCGGCTTCCTCCTGGTGCATGAGCGCGAAGCCGCTCAGTCGGTCGAGCGCGGCCCCGACGGCTTCCTCGGTCTCCCCTAGCAAGGTGGCGAGTTCGGCGCGAGTGACCGTGGGGCGGGTCAGCATCTCCCGGTAGACCGCTTCTGCCTGCCTGTCGAGTGCCATGCCTTTGCCCACGTCCCCTCGTTGCCTTCACGCGTGCCGGTAACGTCCCCCGTTTGCCTCCCCTTTACCGTTGATCATTCCGCATGTTGTTTGACTTGACAATATTTCACCTCCAAAGGAACGAGGCCCCTTGCGTCCATGGACGTAAAAGGCCTCCGGGCGGCACTAGGCGAACCGGAGGTGGCCGGGCAGGGTTGCGCCATGTACCTCATTCACGCCCATCTGCTGGGACCGGGGGAGATCCCGTTGCCCGCAGGCATCCGAGACCGGATCCGTGCGCGGCCGACCGGTTCCGCGAGCATCGAGCACGTCACCCCTCACCTGGAACACCCGGGGGCACCGGTCCTCGGGCTCTTCGTCGCCGCCGAAACCCTCGAGGAGGCCGAACAGGCCGCCGAGACGGCCTGTCTGGACGCGCTCGGCTCGGAGAGCAGTCTCGCCGGTTACGCCCTCGTCCGATGCAGCGCCGCCTTCGTCCGGGCCTTCTACGAAGCGGGGTTGCGGTGAGCCCTTCCAACCGGGCCGGGTGACGTCCGATGGGACTGCAGGGGCACAATCCGGCAGCAGGCTCGTGTCCTGTTCAGTCGACCCCGGACGCACGGTCCGCAGCTGTGGCGTCACGTCGGTCGGCACGGGCCGGAATCCTGCCGGGCCGGTGCTTCGGCCCGGCGCCGGGCAGGCGTGCCGGCTGTATCACCGCCATGGCACTGCCACTCGGCCCATGACTCGCCCGGAGTGGCCGGGTGTCATCGTGGACCCTTTGGGCCAGGGCCTCTTGAGTCCAGCGGCGAATCCTTCCGTGGATGCCGCAGATCGGCAAGGCTGGCCGGCGGCACCCGAGGCTGGGTGGCCGGAGAGGGAACGCCGCACGTTGCTCTCAGGGCACATGGCGTTTCGCAGAGCACTCACGGAGGACCCACCCATGATCGGTACTCGTCTCGCGAACTCCATCGCGGTCACCGGTGCAGTCGTGGCCTTGACGGCTGCGGTAATGATCGACTCCGGAATGACCACCGGTGATTCCCGACCGCGTTTTGCGACTCTGGCCACGGAACATTCGGCCATCGGACCCGAGGATGCCGAAAGCAACAGCGGACTCTGGGGACCGCGCGCTCCCCATACTCCCTGACAACCGATTCGAGCACCGCGCTCAGGCCGTTCCGAACGATTGCGAACATTCATGTCAGGTCATATCGCACCAGCAGGTGCGAACCCATTGCAGGATCTCCCCCACCTGCGGTCGGCCATCAGCCGGATCGGCCAATTGTCGGAGCGCGAGCACCAGGTCATGGTGCTCCTCGCGACCGGCGAGACCAACCATTCGATCGCTCGCCGACTGGGCGTATCCGAAGGTACGACCAAGGCGCATGTCGGGCGCATCCTTCTGAAATTGGGACTGGAGAGCCGTACCGCGGCAGCCGTCGCCGCACTCGCCTATCTCCACCCGTGCATGTGGGGCGGCTCGCAGCAGTAGTCGGACGAACCGATCCGAGTACGACAGCTGGGTTGGCGCCTGGAGCCTGGCATCCCCCGGCCGCGAGGTACGAAATTCATGGCTGCGAACCGTCGTGCGGGCGGCGACCCGCCTAACCGCGCGACGTCGCCTGCCGGCTGCCGTCGAACGCCGGCACGGCTGATCCCGCTGCTGAACGAGTGGTGTCACGCAAGCCCCACGCCGCCCCCGTGCCGTATCCGCTCCGCTCGGCAGAGGGCTCCGGCCGCCCGCGTTCCGTGAAACGACGGGAGGACCCGACCGGAATGAATCCGATCAGGCCGCTCGTCGTTTTCGATGCCATCCCAGCGCGAAGCGACTCGTCGGCAACACGTCCGGGAGGGATTTACGGGACGTAGCACATGCCGCAAATGGTGCCCGGGGGAATGATGCGGTCCGCGAGCACTGCCGAGTCCGATCCGGTGCCGACAACAGCAATACCGGCCATGACGGTCCCCGCCAGAAAAGCGGCGACCAGAGTCTTCTTGATGCGAGTCATTTCCTGTCCCCTCACGCCTGACAACCGACCTCGATCGCCCGGCGGGCGACTCGGTCGGAATCTGATGCACTCATGTTGAGTTCCGAATCAAATGGCCCGCAATTGGACCTTCGATATAGGCCGATGGGTGCGTCGAGCCGGCGGCGGTGTCGGCATCGAAGTGCCGCTGGAACAGGTGGCTCATCGCCTCCGTGTTCGGAAAGAGCCCCGCACCGAGCATGGTGCGGGGTCCCTCTCAGCGCAGCTGCTCGGCGAGTCCGACGATGATGCCCTCGGGGCCGCGGATGTAGCAGAGCAGATGGCTGTCCTCGAACCGGGCGATCTCGCCGACGAGTTCGGCGCCGTGAGGGCGCAGGCGGGCAACGGTGTCCTCGATGTCGTCGACGGCGAACATGACGCGGTGCGTGCCCAGGATGTTGTGCGGCCGATTGCGCGGCCCGGCGCTGATCGCCGCGGGGCTGCGGTACTTCGCCAGCTCGAGCCGGCTGTGACCGTCCGGGGTCCGGACCATCGCGATGTCACATCGAACGCCCTCGAGTCCGGTGCACTGGTCGGCGAAGAGGCCCTCGACCTCCGCCCTGCCTTCCAGCTCCATACCGAGTTCCACGAAGAAAGCGATGGCGGCATCCATGTCCTCGACGACGATGCCGACGTTGTCCATCCGCTGAATCGCCACGCTGGTCTCTCCTTCTTCCTCGTGCGGCCCGTGATGGCCGCTGGTGCCCCTGGGACGGAGCCGGTGGCACGTTCTCGACATCCCCGGACCGCCGGCACGATGAGAATGGCTCCCACGAGGGCCCACACGGTGGTTGCCGCGCTGTGCGGGGTGGCGATCAGGGCAGCGGCGTGGCCGCAGGCTCCCGAGGGTCCGGGAACGGACATCCCGGGTCCGGCGGCAGTGTCGGATCAGCGCGGTACCGTCGGCCATGACGTGTGACGACGAGGCGGCCAGACGGTTTCGGCCCAGGGACGCGGGCGATGATCCGTGGCGGGGTGATGAGCGTCATCGCGTGATGGCCGAGGCGCTGCACCGCTACGGGTTGTGGGATCACCTGTCGGCGGAGCTGCGCGAGTCGGCCGTGGCCGAGGTCGCGACCGGCTGCTATCCGCTGCATTCCGACTTTCTCTCCGCGCGGATCCTGTTCTTCGCGGACGGAGAGGAACTGGCCGAGGGCGGGGTCGAGAGGTTCCTCCGAGCGCTGGCGCCGGCCCTGGTGCGATGCGGAGTGGTGCTGGAGGTCGAGACGGTCTCGGATGCCGACGACTACATGGTGTCGATCAATGGGATCCGTTGCGTGGTGTGGAGGCCCGAGGACTGGGAGGGCGGGGATCCGTGGGCTTTGTCGACCGTCCGGCCCCTGGCGGTCGTCAACCGGCTGCTCGCGGCGGCCGGGCACAGCGCGCTGCGTGCTCACACCCTCTACGCGGGTGGCAATGAGGGACTCGTCCTCCTGATGGACCCGCGAGCCGCCGAGGCGATGCGAGCCTGCGGCTTGTTCCCCGAACATGAAGTGCCGGCGCTGGCCGAGGGGGAGTGAGGGCCCAACCGCCACAACGGCGCCGGTCCGCTGGGTGACCGACGCCCCGGCGCCGGTTCGGGCCCGGCGGCGTGCGGACAGTCGGAGAGGCTGGTGACGCCGTCGTCCGTGCCGTCATCCCGCTGAACATCCTGTATCGCCGCACTCGGTTCTCGATCGCTGGACGACACCGTGGTCCCGGCCTGTCGGGGACTTCCCGTCTTCGGACCCCAGACCGTGCATCACGGTGCGATCAGGCGATAGTCCGAATAGGGTCTTTGATCCTGGTCGCCGCGGCACGAAGGTGGGGGTCGGCCCCGTGCGCCGCGTGGGGCCGGCGACGGCCAGGGAGGCGGCGACATGTCCGGCGGGCAGTTGTACGACACCATCGGGGCCACGTACACCGTGACGCGGCGCACCGAGCCGCGGATCGCCGCAAGGGTGTGGGCTGCGCTCGGCGACGCGCGGACGGTGGTGAACGTCGGGGCCGGCACCGGCTCCTACGAGCCCCCCGACCGCGAGGTCACGGCGGTGGAGCCGTCGGCGCTCATGCGTGCGCAGCGTCCCGCGGGCGCGGCACGGTGCGTGGCCGCCGTCGCGGAGAGCCTTCCGTTCCGGGACCGGTCCTTCGACGCCGCGATGGCCTTCGCCAGCATCCATCACTGGCAGGATCCGATCGCGGGCCTGCGCGAGATGCGGCGTGTGGCCCGCCGGGTGGTGGTCTTCACACACGACACCAGTGACGCCGGGTGGCTTGGCCGGTTCTGGCTCACCCGCGACTACCTTCCCGAAGTCGCCGGCCTCCTTGCCGGCCGGCCCTCGCTGACCGAGCTGGCCGACGCGATCGGTGCCCGCGTGGAATCCGTGCTCATCCCGTGGGACTGCGTCGACGGCTTCTTCGAGGCGTACTGGCGCCGGCCCGAGGCCTACCTGGACGAGAACGTGCGTCGCGGTGTGTCGGTCTGGTCCAGAGTCGGGCCGGACGCCGAGCGGCGCGCCGTGCGGAGCCTCCGCGACGATCTCGCCTCCGGCCGGTGGGCGGAACGCAACCGCGGCCTCGCCGATCTCGACGCGGCGGAACTCGGCCTGCGCCTGCTGATCGTCTGAACCCGCCGCGGCCGGGGGGCGGCGAAGTCGACCGGGGACAGCCGGGCGTGTGCGGCGCCCGCGTTGTCGGTGAGGTACTTCGGGGTCTTGGTGCCGGGGATGGGGACGCCGTACGGCCCCTGGGCGAGGAGCCAGGCGAGGGCGACCTGCGCGGGAGTGGCGGCGACCCGGTCGGCGGCCTCGCGGACCTTGGCCGCGAGGTCGGTGTTCCGCCGTCGCCCCTGTGCCCGCCTCGCGGCAGGGCACGTCACAGCGCGCTGCCCCTGAGCCGCGCCGGGAACCGGCGGGGCCCGGTGGTCCGCCGGTTGCGGCGGGCCACCGGGCCCCTGGGTACGTCCCGGGTCAGCGGGCGCTGCGCCCCTGCGGGGCGGGCAGGTGCCGGTCGGTCCCCGGTGTGGGACCGGCCACGGGCCGCCCCTCGTCGCCGGTGGCCGGGGCGGTGCCCCGGGCGGAGCGCGCCGTGGCGGAGGCCGTGGCCGGCAGCTCACCGGCCGCCGCCCAGATGGTGGACGTCCAGGCGCTGCTCGCGGCGATCGAGGAACCGATCGCCGTGCGGTTGGCGGGCGAGTACGAGGCGTTGCCGCCGAAGGTCTGGACGTACGAGATGCTCGCGGCGCGCTGGCTCAGGTAGTACGCCGTGGGCGACGAGAGCGTGCCCTGGGTGGACCAGAGCATCGGTCCGTACTCGGCGGTGGCGGCGCCGCCGACGACGGCGTTCTGCCAGCTCCAGGTGTCCTCGACGGTGGCACCCGTCGGCGCCGACCACCAGAAGCGGGCCAGGTTGGCGGCCACGTCCTCGTGGGTCTTCCCACCGATGCTCCAGTAGCTCCAGACCTTGTTGAGGGTCAAGTGCCCTATCGCATAGTTGGCGTTGTAGCCGACCGTCACCAGGTTGGTCCTGCTCGGGTTCAGGCTGTTCAGGAAGGACTTGACGGAGGCGGGGACGGTCTTGCCCCTCGTCAGCAGCACCACACCCGTGCCGCGGTACCCCAGCGCGCCCGCGGCCGTGGCGGCCGCGATCGGGTCGTGGTACTCGTCGCCGTCGGCGACGAAGATCCAGCTCGGGGCCGAGCTGATCTGCTTGGCGACCCGCACGGACAGCGACGCCAGGTCGGGGGCGTCGAGCCGCAGCGGCTTGTAGCCGAGGGCCTGCACCTGGCTGGCCACCTTGGCGGACAGGATGCGGGTGCTGCCGGGCAGGTAGACGGTGCTGCCCTTGGGGAGCGAACGCTTGAGCTCCGTGGCGGCGGCCGTGTCCAGACCGCTGCCGGAGGTCATCAGGACCGGGCCCTGCTTCTCGGCGGCCAGCGCGATGGCCGGGGCCGAGTAGGTGGAGTTGCCCTTGTTGACCAGTACCGCGGACTTGGCGGTGAGCAGGCCCGGCACGTGCGGCGCGCCCACCTTGTCGAAGGTCCAGCGGGAGGCGGCCCCGTCGATGCCGATGGAGCCGGTGCCGTAGACCCGGTACAGGTTGTTCGTCCGCAGCGGCTGCCAGGCGGGCCTGGCACCCTTCCCGGCACCGGTGAGCTCGGTGGAGTTCCCGGTCGCCAGGTCGAGGATGCGCACCGTCTGGACGTCGTTCGACCAGCCGGCGTGCGAGGTGTGGGCGTCGTAGGCGATCCGGCCGCCGGCGGGATCCCAGGACGGCGACAGGTGGTCGGTCGGGTCCGAGGTCACCTGCCGGACGTCGGAGCCGTCCGCGTTCGCCGTGAACAGCTGCGCCCAGTCGTCCACCAGACGCACGAAGACCAGTTTGCCGCCGTCCGCCGAGAACACCGGGGAGGTTCCGGAAGCGATGATCTTCTTGAGGGCCTTGGTGTCCGGATCGTAGGTCCAGATGCCCTGGCTGTCGTCGCAGCCGTAGTTGGTGCGCCGCTCGAAGGCCAGTGTGCCCACCGGGCTCGCCGTGGGGTGCACATCGCACACCGTCGAGGGTTCCTGCGCCGCGGTCAGCAGCGGCTCCGGCTCCCAGGAGCCGTCCGAGGGACCGTAGACCAGCTGACCACCGGTGCTGAACACCACGTACTGGCCGCCCAGCCAGAAGGTCGGGTCCTCGTAGACCGCGCTGGAACGGACCTTGGTCGTCGGCGGGAGGGCGGTAAGCGACGTCGTACCGGAAACCCTGCCCGTGGACAGCTGCTGGCCCGCCCCGGCCACCACCTTGCTGCCGTCGGGTGCCCAGTTCGGCGTGAGGCCGCTGTTCGGGATATTGGGAACGGAACGCAGGCCCGTACCGTTCGAGTTGACGATCGCGACGCCGTTCGAGCCTCCGTACAGCGCGATCTGACCGGGCGCGACGTCATTCGGCGCGGCCTGTGCGCCCGGCGCCGCGGCACCGAGCAGGCCGGCCGCCAGCGAGGCGGCCGACGTGACTGCCGCGAGGGTGCGGCGAGAACGAGGATTCAACAAAAGCCCCCCAACGAAGAGTGCTGTACTACCTGCCGCCGAGAACCTCGGCCCGGCGCATCCCAGGGTGTGCGGAGGAAGGCATGCGAATGCGTGGTCGCCCCTGCGACGTCGTCGCCCGCGCCCTGCGGAGCGCTCCCGGCCTCGGTGATCGCTCGCCAGCGGATGGACACTACGTGATGCGCGGCGGCCTGCCGGAACGCGAGTTCGAACATCCGGTGAACAAACGCTCCGCGGGGTGCCATCTCCGCAGCGGACGCCGCCCGTTGCGGGTCCGGCCCGCCGGACCCGGCCGCCGGCTTCCGCGGGCCTGGGATACGGGAAGGGGACGGGAACCGGCCGGAGGGAGCCTGGTCCCGGGAGCGCCACCCGGGCGGCCACGTCGGCGGCCTTGGACGGGAACCGCTTCCTTGGGGCGGATGGGGGCATTCCACCGCGTTCCCCGCCCCCGCGCGATCCAGCGGCCCACCCCCGGGGCGCGGGTGTTGACCTCCGTTGCGGATCATCACAAGATGACCGCGTACGGCACTCTGCCGAGATCGCCGGCCGGGCCACCGCCGGCCGTTCGCCCGCCGGCACGGGCAGGCAGATGTGCGGTCCGGCGCGTCCGGAATCCTGGAAGGTCACGCGTTCATGCAGAGCTACGCCTCGGCGCAATTGGCATCACCCGGTACGTACTTCCAGACGGCGGCCTTCTGCTGCCTCGTGGCGGTCGTCCTCATACGGGCGGGCCGCGTGTGGCGCCGCCCGGCCCGGGGCCTGCTCGCCCCCGACGAACCGGTGCGCGTGGAATCCGCGCCGGTGCCGGCCCCCGCGTCGGTGCCGGCCCCCGCGTCCGCCCCGGTCCCGCGCGACCGGACCGCGGGGCGCGTCTATCTCTGCTTCGGCTGGTTCCTGGTACTCGGGACCGTCGTCAATCTGGTCAACGGCGTCCGCTCGGCCTGGGGCTGACGGGCCGCCCCCGTCCGTGGAGCGGGGGCGGCGGCGGCCGGGGGCGGTCGGACGGCCCCGTCACCTGCGGCGGCCGCCCTCCGCGGGCTCCGGACGGACCGGCGGCGTGGTCTCGGGGGACCCGATGAGCCCGGCGCAGTAGGCGGACACCGCGGCGGTTCCGCCGGCCGCCCGCTCCAGCCGGGCCAGGGTCGCGGCGTTCACGCCCTTGTGGTGCTCGGAGGCCTTGGCGTACGTCTGGCACAGCCCCTTCAGCCCGGCGTCCGCGGGCGCGGCGAGCGGGGGCACCGAATCCCGCGGGCCGCGCGGAACCGCGGGCGCGGCCGGGGGCGTGGCGGTGGAGCCCTGGGGTCCGCGCGGGGCGGCGGTGCGGGTGCCGACGGGGCCGGCGGGCGCGGAGGACGGGGGCGACACCGGCCGGGGTCCGGCCGCGCCGGGGCGGAAGGGGCCCGGGAGCGTGCCGGACTGCGCGGCCACGGCCACGCCGCCGAGCACGAAGACCGCGACCAGCCCCCCGAGCACCGTCCGGGTACGCCGGGCGCCGCGGGCCCGCCGTACGCGGCGGCCGTCATGGGTGGCGCCCCGGGCCGCCCGGAAGGCGGCCAGCGCGGCGCGTTCGCGTTCGGGGTCGCCCGGCAGCGGCGCCGCGGCGGCCGTGAGGAGCCGTACGAGAGCCTCCGTCCGCCCGTCGCCGTCCGCGGCCGGGTCTGCGGGATCCGCAGTGAGGTCCACCGCGAGCAGGCGCTCGGCGAGGGCCGCGTCGATCCGGTCGTCGTGTGCTCGGCTGTCCCTCATCGGTCATTTCTCCATGGCGCCGTCGAGGCGCTCGGCCAGGCGTTTCAGGCCCCGGTGGGCGGCGGTCCGCACCGCGCCGGGGCGTTTGCCGAGGACCTTCGCCGCGGCGGGTGCCCTGAGCCCGACCACCACGCGCAGCAGCACGGCCTCGGCCTGGTCCTGCGGCAGCGCCGCGATCAGTTCCAGCGCGCGCCGCGTGGACAGGTTCTCCAGGGCGGTTCCCCCCGCGTCCTGGAAGGTCACCGGCTCGACGGTGCGCTCCTCCAGGGGCGTGGTGCGCGGCCGGGCCTTGATCCGGCGCAGGTGGTCGAGGGCGCGGTGCCGGGCGATGGCCGCGGCCCAGCCCCGGAAGGCCTGGCCGTCGCCGCGGAATCCCCGCAGGTCCCGGACGACGTCGTGCCATGTCTCGGAGGCCACGTCCTCGGCGTCGTCGCCGACCAGGCCGTGCAGATAGCCCAGAAGCATCGGATGGACCTCCCGGTAGACGGCGCCGAACGCGGTCTCGTCCCCGGCGCGGGCGCGCCGGACCGCGTCGCCCAGTTCCTCCTCGCCCATCCGGCCGCGCCGACGGAGCTCCGCCTCGCCCACTGCGTCCTCTTCGCGCTCGTCGGCCCCGTACCGCCGGCCGCCCTGCCGCGGCGGGGCGGTCGTCACACCTCGGCCCGGCCCACCACGGAGAGGCAGAAGAGGCGCAGGCTGTCCGCCGAGCCGTTCTCGTACCGCTTCACCGCCTTGCCCAGCGGGTTCCAGATCCGCCCGTCGGGCGTCCGGATACCGAACGGCCGGCCGAATGTATCGCGCTGTTCGGCGTCGAAGTCCACCCAGGTGGCCCCGGCGGCGCGGACCAGCACCTGGCCGGTGTAGGCGCCGAAGCCGAGGAGCGTGGGGGTGACTGCCTGGAGGGGCGGCTGCTCGCCGCGGATGGCCTCGATGATGCGGTCGACCAGGCCGAGGCTGGCCGGCGAGTAGTCGAGCCGGATCCGGGAGCCCTCCCTGGCCATGGACACGACATCCGCGGCGAGCCGAGGACCCAGAACCGTCGCCGGTGGGCTGCTCACGTCCTGCTTCATCGTGCCCCTTCGCTCGTCGTCCCCGTCCGCATGTGACGCCTGTGGCTACTGAGTAAGGCGCGGCGAGGCGCGAAAGCGTTACACGGGCGGCGGAGACGACGAAGCCCCGGAGCGCGGGCGCGCTTAGGCTGCGGGCATGGCGAACGCGACCGTACGCGAGTGGTACGAGGAAGAGGGCTGGGGCGTGCTGGACTGCCCCGAGACGCCCGGGGGGTGCTTCGCCCACTACAGCGACATTGAGATGAACGGCTTCCGCACCCTGTCCGCCGGCCAGCCGGTGGCCCTGGAGTGGGAGGCGCCGGGCTTCGCGCAGGACGGGTACGAGTACCGCGCCCTGCGCGTCGTGCCGAAGGGCTGACCGGGACCGCGGGTCAGCCCACGTCCCACAGGAAACGGTGGGTGTGGATGCCGAAGTACGGGAAGGTGTCCACGCCCGCGACGCCGTCGGTGGTCCGGACGACGTCGTTGACGAAGTCCAGCAGGTCGGGCGGGCCCGGGCAGACGACCTCGGCGAACAGGGCGTAGGGCCCGGCGGTGAGGACCGCGTAGACGACCTCGTCGCGCGCGGAGAGCGTGTCCGCGACCGCGCGCGGGTCGCCGTCCACGCGGACGCCGAGCAGCGCCATCGCCTGACCGCCCATGGCCATGGGGTCGGTGACGCCCACGACCTGGACGACCTTGCCGTCGATGAGCCGCTGCAGGCGCTGCCGGGCGGCGGACGGGGAGAGCCCGACCTTGGGGCCGAGGTCCGCGTACGGGATGCGGCCGTCGGTCTGCAGTTCGCGGAGGATGGCGCGGTCGATGTCGTCCACGGGACTCAGCCTGCCAGTTCGGCCAGGGCCTCGGCGAAGAGGGCGCTGTGGGTGTCGACATCGGCCTCGGTGGTGGCCGGGCACATCAGGGCCATGTTGTGGAACGGCGTCATGAGGATGCCCCGGTTGGCCAGCCACAGGTGCAGGAAGTCCTCCAGTTCCGGGTCGGAGACCGCCGCCGACTCGGTGCCGTTGCGCGGCGCGGGCGCGGCGAAGCGGTACTCGGTGCGGGCGCCGAGGCGGCTGACGGACCAGGGCAGGCCGTGTTTGGCGACGGCGTCCGCGACACCGCGCTCGAAGCGGGCGGCGAGGGCGGACATGGCGGTGAACGCGTCGTCGGTGAGGACGTGTTCGAGGGTGGCGCGCATGGCGGCGACGGACAGGGCGTTGCCGGCCAGGGTGCCGCCGACGCCGCCCATGTCGACCAGGTCGAGGTCGGCGCGGCCGAGGAGGCGGTCGGCGAGGTCGGCGGAGAGGCCGTAGGCGCCGGCCGGGACGCCGCCGGCGATGGCCTTGCCGATGGTCAGGACGTCGGGCTCGAGATCCCACGCGGCCGTGGCGCCGCCCGGGCCGGCGGAGAAGGTGTGGGTCTCGTCGTTGATCAGCAGCACGCCGTGCCTGCGGGTGATCTCCCGGACGCCCTCCAGGTAGCCGGGCTCGGGCAGCACGATGCCGATGTTGGTGAGGGCGGGCTCCATCAGGACGGCGGCGACGTCGCCGTGGGCGAGCTCGCGCTCCAGGCCCTCCAGGTCGTTGAACTCCGCGACGCGGCTGGTCAGCGTGACGTCGCAGGGAGCTCCGACGTTGCCCGGGCGGGAGACGCCGCCGCGGCCGCCGGGGCCGGTGACGATCAGGGACTCGTCGACGCTGCCGTGGTAGCAGTGGCTGTTGAAGAGGATCTTCCGCCGTCCGGTGACGGCGCGGGCGAGGCGGATGGCCCAGCGGTTGGCGTCGGTCGCGGTCAGCGCGAACGACCAGCGGGGCAGGCCGAAGCGGCGGGCCAGTTCGGCACCGACCCACTCGGCGTCCTCGGTGGGGAGCATCGCCGTGGCGCCGCCCTGCTCGCGGTAGCGGCGCTCGATCGCCTCGGCGACGGGCTCCGGGGAGTGCCCGGCCATGGCGCCGGTGTCGCCGAGGCAGAAGTCGATGTACTCGTGGCCGTCGATGTCGGCGACCCGCGCGCCGCGGGCCCCGGCGAGGTAGCGGGGGAAGGCGCCCGCGTTCTTGTTCATCCAGGTCATCGGCACCCGGCCGAAGAGGTGGTCGGCCGCCTCGTACGCGGCGCGGGACTTCGGATTCGCGGCGGTGGCGTCGGCGGCCTCCCGGGCGAGCAGTTCCTTCAGACGGGTGCGGTCGACGGACATCGATGCCCTCCTCGGCGACGGAGGCTCTGACCATACGCTCGATTCCACTGCTGATCCACCATTAGGCGCTGGATTCGTTCGTCCACTCGATCGAATCTAGATCCTCCGGAACATGTGATCTCCCTGGCGCCGGCGGGCCCCACGCACCCGAGGCCGCAGCGGGTGCGCCCGCGGGAGACGGGTGCCAGGGTGGCTTGTGTCGGCCGGCGGACGCGATCGCAGGGAGAGGTGGCGATGGCCATGGCGGAACACCCGCACGCCGTACTGGTCCACAGGGTGTACGCGGCGTTCACCCGGGGCGACATGGACGCGCTGGCCGGCCTGCTCGCCGGGGACGCGGCCCACCACTCCCCCGGCGACCATCCGCTCGCCGGCCACTACAAGGGCCGGGACGAGATCATCGGCTACTACCGCCGCCTGGCCGAGGAGACCGACCGCAGCATGCGGATCCAGCTGCGGCAGGTGCTCGTCGACGGCCGCGGCCACGTCATGGCCCTGCACCACCTCACGGCCCAGCGCCAGGGCAGGTACCTCGACGAGCCCGGCGGCATCGTCTTCCGGATCATCGGCGACCGGATCACGGACCTGGACGAGTGCGTGGGCGACCTCGACGCCACCAACACGTTCTGGAGCTGAGCCCGGCGGCCCCGCCCGCCGGGGGGCCTCCGGGGCCGCACCCGGACCCGCCCCCACCCGGACGAGGACCGTGTCGTGACCGGAAACGTCCGCGCGCTGCCGCCGAGCCTCGACGGCGGCGCTTCCGGCTCCCCGGGGGCCGCGACCGCCCGCAGGCCCGCGAAGCGGGCGGACGGCGCGGGCAGCGCGCGCTCCGCCTCCAGCCGCACCGGCGGGGCGCCGAGGCAGTAGTGCGGCCCGCGCCGGGCGGCCGTGCCTGACCGTGCGCGCACCCGGCGGCGGATCCGGCAAAGAATCCGACAGCAGTCCCCGCGGCAGATCGTGACGCGTGACCGCGCGGGCGAACCGCCGGGGGCTCCGCACACACGACCGGGCCGGGGCGCGCACGCGGCGTTCTCGCCGTGCCGGCCATGGGCGATCGGGTCAAGGCGCGGGGGCGCGGGCCGAGTTGTCGTGGACGGCATCGCGACGCGCGCGGTGGGCGTGGGAAACCCCGCGCCACACCGGCCCCCGCACCCCCGGCCTCCCCTTCCTCGATACCCCTAGGGGGTATAGTGTGATAGCGGGTGGACGGCAGGGTGCCCGACGCCGCGCACCGGAACACGCACAGAACGCACGAGGAGAACCCATGTCTGTCAGCTACAGCGTCTCCGGCATGAGCTGCGGCCACTGCGAATCCGCGGTCGGCAAGGAGGTCTCGGCCCTCCCCGGCGTGACCGGCATCACGGTGGACGCCAAGACCGGCCTGCTCACCATCGACTCCGAGGCGCCGGTGGACGAGGAGGCGCTCCGCGCCGCCGTCGACGAGGCGGGCTACGAACTGGTCGGCAGGGCATGACCGTCCCGGATCAGCAGCAGGTCACCCCGCGGATCGCCGCCCAGGCCGCCCCTGCGGGCGTCACCGAGCTCGAACTCGCGATCGGCGGGATGACCTGCGCCTCCTGCGCGGCCCGGATCGAGAAGAAGCTCAACCGGATGGACGGTGTCACCGCCACCGTCAACTACGCCACCGAGAAGGCCAAGGTGGCGTTCGGGGACGGCATCGGCGTCGGCGACCTGATCGCCACCGTCGAGGCCACCGGCTACACCGCCGCGCTGCCCGCCCCGCCGGCCGCCGCCACGCCGCAGGAGCAGGCGGAGGAGGCCGAGCCCCGCGAACTCACGGCGCTGCGCCAGAGGCTGCTGACCGCAGCCGTGCTCGCCGTGCCCGTCATCGCGATGGCCATGGTCCCGGCCCTGCAGTTCCGCAACTGGCAGTGGCTGTCGCTGACCCTGGCCGCACCCGTCGTGACCTACGCGGCCTGGCCCTTCCACCGCGCGGCGTGGACCAATCTGCGGCACGGCGCGACCACGATGGACACGCTCATCTCCATGGGCACGCTGGCCGCCTTCGGCTGGTCCGTGTGGGCGCTCTTCTTCGGCGACGCGGGCATGCCCGGCATGAAGCACCCCTTCGAGCTGACCGTCGCCGGCGGCGACGGTTCCGCCAACCTCTACCTGGAGGTCGCCTCCGGCGTCACCGCCTTCATCCTGGCCGGGCGCTGGTTCGAGGCCCGTTCCAAGCGCCGGGCGGGCGCCGCGCTGCGCGCCCTGATGGAGCTGGGCGCCAGGGACGTCGCCGTGCTGCGCGGCGGGCACGAGGTACGCGTCCCCACCGCCGAACTGGCCGTCGGCGACCTGTTCGTGGTGCGGCCGGGCGAGAAGATCGCCACCGACGGCGTCGTACGGGAGGGCACCTCGGCGGTCGACGCCTCGATGCTCACCGGCGAGTCCGTACCGGTCGAGGTCGGACCGGGCAGCGCCGTCACCGGCGCCACCGTGAACGCCGGCGGCCGGCTGGTGGTGGAGGCCACCCGGGTCGGCTCCGACACCCAGCTGGCCCGCATGGCGCGCCTGGTGGAGGACGCGCAGAACGGCAAGGCCGCGGCCCAGCGCCTCGCCGACCGGATCTCCGCGGTGTTCGTCCCCGTCGTCATCGGGCTCGCCCTGGCGACGCTCGGCTTCTGGCTCGGCAACGGCGCGGGCCCGACCGCGGCCTTCACGGCCGCCGTCGCCGTGCTGATCATCGCCTGCCCGTGCGCGCTCGGACTGGCCACGCCCACGGCGCTGCTGGTCGGCACGGGCCGCGGCGCGCAGCTCGGCATCCTCATCAAGGGGCCCGAGGTCCTGGAGACCACCCGCCGGGTCGACACGATCGTCCTCGACAAGACCGGCACGGTCACCACCGGCGCCATGACGCTCACGGGCGTCCATGTCGCCGGCGGCGAACACGAGGACGAGGTCCTACGGCTGGCCGGCGCCCTGGAGCACGCCTCCGAGCACCCCATCGCGCGGGCGATCGCCCGGGCGGCGGAGGAACGCACGGGCCCGCTGCCCGGCGTGACGGAATTCCGCGCGCTGCCCGGACTCGGCGTCCGGGGCACCGTGGACGGTCACCGGGTCACGGTCGGGCGCCAGGAGCTGCCCGAGCCGCTGCCGGAGGAACTCGCCCTCGCCAAGGCGGCGGCCGAGGCCCACGGCAGTACGGTGGTCACGGCCGCCTGGGACGGCCGGGCCCGCGCGGTGCTCGTCGTCGCCGACGCCGTGAAGCCGACCAGCGCCCGGGCCGTGCGCATGCTGCGCGAACTGGGCCTCACCCCGGTGCTGCTCACCGGGGACCACGAGGCGGTGGCCCGGGCGGTGGCCGCCGAGGTCGGCATCGACGCCGCGGATGTGATCGCGGACGTCATGCCGGAGGACAAGGTCGCGGCCGTCGCCCGGCTCCAGGCGCAGGGCAGGTCCGTCGCCATGGTCGGCGACGGGATCAACGACGCGGCCGCGCTGGCCCGCGCCGATCTCGGGCTCGCCATGGGCACGGGGACGGACGCCGCCATCGAGGCGAGCGACCTGACACTGGTCCGGGGCGACCTGCGGGTCGCCGCCGACGCCATCCGGCTCTCCCGGCGCACCCTCGGCACGATCAGGGGCAACCTCTTCTGGGCCTTCGGCTACAACGTGGCGGCCCTCCCGCTCGCCGCCGCCGGACTGCTCAATCCGATGATCGCGGGGGCCGCGATGGCCTTCTCCTCGGTCTTCGTGGTCGGCAACTCGCTGCGCCTGCGCGGGTTCCGGCCGCTCGCGCGCTGAGCTCCCGCGGCCGCACGGCCCCCGGTCGGGGGCGGTGCGGCCGCGGAAGCGCCGGGGCGGGCGGTCACTCCTCGTCGTCCAGGAGGGCGGCGACGACGGCGTCCATGTCCAGATGGCGCAGCTCCTGGCCGGGCGGCACGGCCTCGTAGACCCGCGCGAGGAAGCTCCGCAGGCCGGAGGTGCCCACCTCGACGAGCGCGGTGCCCTCGGGCGTGCGGAACTCGATCGCGGTGTGCTCCGGCCCGCTCGGCCGGATGTGCACGTCCCCCTCTCCCGCGGGTTCGTACAGGCCCGTGGTGAGCAGTCCGCGGGCGAACACCCAGGTCACCTCGGCGCCGTCGAGCGACACCTCGGCGGGGAAGGTGATCCGGGCGGCGAGGGGGTCGTCGCGGCGGTAGCGCAGGGTCGCGACGATCTCGCGGCCCTCCGGCCCCGAGCGCGGGGTGCGCAGACGGGCCCTGACGATGTGGTCGATGTCGGTCAGCATGGCCTTCCTCGGCAGGCGGGCGGTGCGCTCCGGATGCGTTCCGGTCCACCGGGGAGAGAGCGAAAGGCCGCTGTCCTTACGCGACTTCCGACACCGATTGTGTGACGTACGTCACAGGCGCTTCGCAGACCGCCAAGGCCGGCGCCGCACACCGGAACGGGGCGGCCGGTGCAGGCCGGGGCCGCCGGGCCGTCCGGCCGGCGTCCGCGCCACGCCCCGCTGCCGCACCCGCCGGAGCGCGAGCCGCCGGCCTGAAACGCCGTCACCAAGGGTATGCCGCACATGACGCCCGGTGACCGGCCGGGTGTGCACCGGGTGGAGGTGGAACCGATGGAACAGGTGGCCGTGTTCTGCGGCAACTGCGACTGCGGCTGTCCCACGCTGTACGTGGACGAGACGGCGTCGCCCGACCAGCGGGTCGTGCTGACCGACGACTTCGGGCAGCGGGTGCGGATGAGCGCCGACCAGTTCCGCTCGCTGGTCGAGGAGGCGAAGGCAGGCCGGCTGGACCACGTGTAAGGTCCGGCCGGCCCGTCCTAGCGACCGCCCGCGGACCGCGGGCGGGGCCGACCCGGGTCAGGCGACCCGGGTCAGCTTCGAACCGAGGGGCGGCTCGACGAGGGCCTTCTGGAGCAGGACCGGGACCTTGATCGTGCTGTCGCCGTTGCCGACCACGAGCTCGCCGACCTGGTCACCGGCGCTCGCCTTGTGCGGCAGGCCCGCCTTGTCCGGCTCGACCGAGATGTCGACCTTGAGGCCCGCCCAGCCGATCGCGGTGACGTCCTCGCCGGCCACCACCGGCGTGTGACCGCCGAGGCCGTCGTCGACGTAGCCGACGACATCGCCCTTCCGGATGATCGTGTCCGAGGCGAGCGCGTCCCTGGCACCGTCGATCAGGGTGCGGCTGCGGCCGAGCACCGTGTCGATGATCGGCGCCTTCTGCTGGTCGAGCATCGCGCCGATGACGAGCTGCTTGGTGCCGCCGATCTTGCGGTAGGCGGCGAAGAGCAGGTTGCCGCCCGCCTTGGTGCTGGTGCCGGTCTTGATGCCGACGATGCCGTTGTAGCCGGACAGCCGGTTGTAGTTCTTCCAGACCGTGCCGTGGCTGTCGGTGTACTCGATCTTCCCGGCGATCTCCGCGAAGACCGGGTTCTCCATCGCCGCGTGCCCCAGCTTGACCTGGTCGCTCGCGGTGCTGACGGTGGTCGCCTCCAGGCCGCTGGGGTCGGTGTACGTGGTGTCGTCCATGCCGAGTTCCTTCGCGGCGGCGTTCATCTTCTCCACGAACGCCTCCTCCGATCCGGCGTCCCAACGGGCGAGCAGACGGGCGATGTTGTTGGCCGAGGGCAGCATGACCGCCTCCAGCGCCTCGTACACGCTGAGCTTCTGCCCGGCGTCGACGGAGACCACGGACTCGTTCTCCGCGCTGCCGCTGTGGAACTGGTCCTCGGCCTTCTGGTCGACCTTGAGGGTCTCGCCCTCCGACCCCTTCTTGATCGGGTGGTCGCGGAGGATGACGTAGGTCGTCATCACCTTGGCGACGCTCGCGATCGGGGTCGGCTTCTGCTCGCCGAACTCGCCCATCCGGCCGAGACCCTCGGCCTCCATGACGGCCTGGCCCTCGCTGGGCCAGGGGAGGTCGAGGTCCTCGCCCTCGAAGGTGAACGAGGTCTCGGCCGTTGTCACCAGTTCGGGCTCGGGCAGCGGACGCAGCGCCTGCGCCACGCAGAAGGCCACGACCAGCAGCAGGACCAACGGGGTCCAGATCTTGATCCGGCGCACGGTGGTGCGCAGCGGCGTCTCCGGCGGCGGCGGAGTGTTCGTCAGCTCCGCCAGCAGCTTCAGCGCCTCGTCCGGGTCCGGCGGCAGCGGCATCTGCTTCGTCCGCGAGCCGCCGGCCTCCGCGGCCGTCGGGCCCGGGGCGGCCGGGGGCTCGGGGCGCACCGCGGGGCGGTCGTCCGTCCTCAGCGGGACAAACGTTCCGCTTCGCCGGGCGGGCGTGGCGACGGGCGCGGAAGCGGACGGCGCGGGGGCCGTGGGGGCGACGGGCGCGGGAGCCGAAGGCGCGGAAGCGGACGGCGCGGGAGCCGAAGGCGCCGACGCGGACGGCACGGGGGCCGTGGGGGCGGAGGGCGCGCGCAGGGTCAGCGTGCGGTCCCGGACCGGTGCGGCGGGGGCGTCCGTGCGGGGCGCACGCAGCGTCAGGGTGCCTTCCCCGGCCTTGGGAGCGCCGCGTCCGCCCCCGGGCGCCTCATGCGCTCCGGATCCGCCCTTGACGGCTCCGGGGCCCTCTGAGGGGCCCTCGGTGGCGTCGGTCCCGGGCTCGCCCTCGGTGGCGTCCTCCACGGCATCCTCGGAGGCGTCCTCCGGGGTGCCGTCGACCACGCCGCGGCCGTCGGGGCCGTCGGGGGTGTCGTCGGGCTCGGCCTCGGCGTCCGCCCCGGTGCCTCCCTCGGCCTCCGCGGACGACTCGGACGACTCGTCCTCGCGGCCGGCGTCCCCGGCGGCGGGGGCCTCCTCCCGTTCGCCCTCGGGCTTCCCGGACTCCTCCGGCTCCTCGGCCTCTTGGGCCGACGCCTCCTCGGCGGCGGGCTCCTCGTCGTCCCCGGACGGGTCCCGCGACCCGGCCGCGGAGGCGTCCGCGGTCGTCCCGGACTCCTCCGCGCCGTCGCCGGCGCCGTCCGCGGCTGCGTCGTCCGTACGGGATTCCGCGTCGTCCCCCGCGCCGTCGGCCGGAGGGGCTTCCTCCGCGTCCGGCGTAGCGCCCCGCGCCCCGCCGTCCACTTCCGCTACGCCGTCGGGCGTACCGGAAATACGCCGATCGGGCTCCGCCGCACCCTCCGCCTCGGGCGGCTCCGGCGCGAACTCCGGCTCTCCGGTGGCCGGTTCCGGTGTCTCACGGGACGCCTCCGCGACCCCGCGGAAGACCGCGATCCTCGGATCCACCACCCCGCCTCCGGTCGCCTCCCCCGACGACTCCTGCTGCTCCGCCCTGCCGGGGGACTCGCCCGCCACCAGACCTCCTCCACACATCGCGCGGTACGCCGCCGCGGCGCACCGCTCACCCTTACACCAGTTTCCAGGCCCCTGCCGTGAAGCCACCGTGAGACCCGCCGTGGGACGCCCCGGCCCCTCGCGAGACACGGCCGCCCGCGGTGCTAGACGAGAACGACATATGAGTCGGTTCCCGCACGAACGGGCAAGGCGCTCTCGACAGGCCGGTGTGAGAGGCGTCACCCTGTCATTCATCCACGCGGGGAGGCATGGATGGGCAGGAGCCGCAGAACACTTCCGGAGGAGCTACTGCTTCTCGCCCTGGACCCGGCCACGGGTACCACGGCGCAGCCGCAGTCGCTCGACCTCGGTCTTGCCGGGGCACAGCTAGTGGAGCTGGCCCTCGCAGGACGGATAGCCCCTGACGGGGATCGTATCGCCGTGGTGCACCCACGGCCGACAGGAGATCCGACCCTGGACTCCGCGCTCGAACTGCTGCGCCGCCGCGGCAGCCCCGTGCGCGCCGTCCACTGGATCGGCGGGCCCCGCCTGGGGCTGCGCCAGACGTATCTCGTGCATCTGGAACGGTGCGGCATGGTGCACGCCGTGCCGGGACAGATGTGCGGGGTGCTGCCGACCACGCGCTATCAGGCGACCGACAGCGAGGTCAGCCGGGAGATCAGGGCCCGGCTGGACAGTGCGATCCGCACCGGGGTGCCACCGGACCCGCGGACCGCCGCGCTCGCCGCGATCGCCCATGCCGTGGGGCTCGGCAAGCACCTGTACCCGGGCAACGAGGGCCGGTCGTCCCGATCGCGACTCCGTGACCTGATCAGGTACGACCCCATGGGCGGCCTCGTCGCGCACGCCGTGATGGACGTGCAGAACGGTGCCGCCGCGCAGCCGAAGCGCGCCCCTGCCCAGGGGCGTACGGCGGCGGCGAGGGCGACGGGCCACGGGATGGTCCGCGCCGGCGTCCGCTGACCGGGTGTCCGGCGGGCAGGGCCCGGACACCGCGACGACCGCGACCAGAGCGCAACCGCCGCGCGCGGGGCGACGACCGGCACAGGCCGGCCGTCGCCCCGCGCGCGGCCGTTTGTCCGCTCTTTGGAAGAGCGCAGCATATGACCAATTCCCAGCGGCGGGATGACCGATAGTGGCACTCTGCTGACCAGCAGTACACATCTGCAGAGAACACGGACCAGTCCGGAATTCGGAGGTGCACATCCCGTGGCCGCCAACGTCAATCCCACCGTCAGGCGACGCCGACTCGGCTCGGAACTGCGCAAGCTGCGCGAGCAGAAGGGAATGACCGCGGAGGAGGTCGCCTCCCGGCTGCTGGTCTCCCAGTCGAAGATCAGCCGGCTGGAGAACGGACGCCGCAGCATCAGCCAGCGCGACGTGCGCGACCTGTGCAGCGTGTACGGGGTCGAGGACAGCCGCCTCGTCGACTCCCTGATGAACATGGCGCGGGAGTCCCGGCAGCAGGGCTGGTGGCACGCCTTCGGCGACGTCCCCTACAGCGTCTACATCGGCCTGGAGACCGAGGCCGAGTCGCTGCGCGTCTACGACTCCCTGGTGGTGCCGGGGCTGCTGCAGACCCGCAACTACGCCTCGGCGGTCATCGAGGGGACGCTCCCCGAGGCCACGGCCGAGCAGATCGAGAAGCGGATCGAGATCCGGCTCCGCCGCCAGGAGCGCGTCACCGACCCGGACTCGCCCCTGCGCTTCTGGGTGGTGATGGACGAGTCCGCGCTGCGCCGCGTCGTCGGCAGCAAGGACGTGATGCGCGAACAGCTGGAGTACCTGGCCCAGATGAGCGCCCAGGCGCACGTCACGGTCCAGGTCCTGCCGTACGACGCCGGGGCGCACCCCGGCATGTCCGGCAACTTCGCGATCCTGGAGTTCGCCGATGCGACCGACTCCAGCGTCGTCTACATCGAGGGCGTCACGAGCGACCTGTACCTGGAGAAGCCGACCGACGTGCACGGCTACAGCGTGATGTACGAGCACCTGCGGGCCCAGGCGCTCAGCGCCGAGCAGAGTCGCCAGTTCATCGCGGACGCCGCGAAGGAGTACGCCCGCTGACCCTCCGCATAATGAGTCCCGCAGAGTACACCTGAGCCCCGCGAGTCGGAAGACCTCCTGGAATATGCCACTCGTTGGAGGTAATAGCCGCTGTGGGCAGTGATGTTGGCGAGTAGCTTCGATCACGTCAGAGCTGCACAAAAAGAAAGCTCGGAGCGATCATGGCTATTCAGCTCGGAAACACCAGGGCGTGGACCAAGTCCACCCGTTCCCAGGGAAATGGCGCCTGCGTCGAGGTCGCCTCCCCCACAGCGTCCGCCGTCGACGTCCGCGACTCCAAGGACCCCGACGGCCCCACGCTCGCCTTCTCCCCGGAGGCCTGGTCGGCGTTCGTCACGGACGTCAGCCGTGGGACGTACGACCTCGACTGAGCACCACCGCAGTATCCGTACGGGCCCTCTCGACCGGCACGCCGTCCTGGCCGAGGGGGCTCACTGCCGTCCGGGATCCCCTCATCCGCGCAACCGGTCGACATGCAGGTCGGTCCCCGGGACCGTGGGGATGAAGGGCGCGACCAGTTCGACCCGGCCCAGCCCGGAGCCGTCCACCTCGGCGTCCAGGCCCGTGAAGTGCTCCTCCCACACCTCGCGCGGGTCCCGCTGCAGGAACCACAGCAGGGTCAGCCGGGTGCCGACCCCCTCGACCTGCTTCACATAGGACATCCGCTCCAGCGGCAGCGGCGTCGGACGGAAGACGGTCACCATCGCCGAGGGCGAGCCGGCCAGCCGGTCCGGCAGAAGGCGGTCGCGCAGCCGGTCCAGCAGGGCGTCGCACTGCCGCGGGGTCTCGGAGTCGACCACCTGGACCACCAGACCCGCGTAGGGGTGGTCGAGTGCGTGGAAGTCCCGGGGCCCGGCCGGGCCGTCGCGGTAGACCGTGGCGGCGTGGTCCTGGAAGGCGGTGAAGACATGGGTGCGGTCGTGGTGGACCCGGGCGTCGCGGTTGAGGCGGCGGTTGATGGCGACGGTCCACTTCATGTGGTCCGCGTAGCGCCCGGCCGTGATCCAGTACACGGTGATGTAGCAGCCCGCGGTGACCGGTTGGGCGACCGCGGACTTCTCGGGATAGCGCAGGCGCTGAAGGTCGTGGGTGGCCACCCAGCGGCGCCCGGCGTACATCCAGGGCATGGCCATGGCGCCGGCGATGAAGTGGTCGTCCTCGTACCAGCGGTTGTAGGCGTACTCGTGGCCGGGGTGCGGCTCGACCATGGTGATGAGCGCGTGGCCGAGACCGGGGCCGTAGGGGCCGACGGAGGCCAGTTCGGCGTAGAGCTCGCTGCGGGTGTCTTCTTCGGTCATGCCTACGGTTTAGCTGACTTGCCGTCAGATACGGAACCCCATGGCGGCACCGGGCACATCTGTGTACGGTCCACGAAATCGCCCGCCACCGTGAAGGAGCCCGCCATGCGCGCCGCCGTCCCCGGCCTCGCCACCCGTGCCACCTCCGTCGGCGGCTCGCCGGTACGGGAGATCCTCGCGCTGACCGCCCGCCCGGAGGTGATCTCCTTCGCCGGCGGACTGCCCGCCCCGGAACTCTTCGACGCCGCGGCGATCCGGGCGGCGTACGACCGGGTCCTCGCCGAGGCGCCCGAGCGGGTGCTGCAGTACTCCACCACCGAGGGCGATCCCGCGCTGCGCGGGGCGATCGCCGGCCGGCTCACCCGCGCGGGACTGCCCACCGGCTCCGACGACCTGCTCGTCACCGGCGGCTCCCAGCAGGCCCTCACCCTGGTCTCCACCGCCCTGCTGGAACCCGGGGACGTCGTCCTCGTCGAGGACCCCGGCTACCTCGCGGCCCTGCAGTGCTTCGCCTTCGCGGGCGCCCGCGTCGTGCCCGTCCCCTCCGACGCCGACGGCATCGACCCGATGTCCCTGGAACCGGCCGTCGTCCGCGAGAAGCCCAAGCTGCTCTACCTCGTGCCCACCTTCCAGAACCCCACCGGCCGCACCATGACCGCCGAGCGCCGGCAGGCGGTCGCCCGGATCGCCGGGCGGCACGGCGTGTGGATCGCGGAGGACGACCCGTACGGGGAGCTGCGCTACGACGGCGAGGCGGCGCCGTGGATCGCCTCCCACGAGGCGGCCGCCGACCGGACCGTCCTGCTCGGCAGCCTCTCCAAGATCATGGCGCCCGGGATGCGGCTCGGCTGGCTGCGCGCGCCCGCGGCGCTGCGCCGGGCATGCGTGGTGGCCAAGCAATCGGCCGACCTGCACACCTCGACCGTGGACCAGGCCGCCGCCGCCCGCTATCTGACCGACTCCGACCTCGACGCCCATCTGGCCCGGGTCCGTGCCGCCTACCGGGAACGGCGGGACGCACTGCTGGCCGGGCTGCCCGGCGTGCTGCCGCACGGCAGTTCCTGGAACCGGCCCGAGGGCGGCATGTTCGTCTGGGCGCGGCTGCCCGCCGGACACGACGCGACGGAGCTGCTGCCCCGGGCGGTCGCCCACGACGTGGCCTATGTGCCGGGCGCGCCCTTCTACGCGGGCGAGCCCGACCGGGCGGCACTGCGGCTCTCCTTCGTCACGCACACCCCCGGCGAGATCGGGGAGGGGCTGCGCCGGCTCGCCAAGGCCCTGGCCATCGCGGGCTCGTGAGCCTATTCTGACGGTCCGTCAGTTCATCCGTCCGGGTGGGGGTGGTGGGCCGTGCTGCTGCGCGACAAGACCGTGGTGGTGTCCGGGGTCGGAGCCGGCCTCGGGCAGCGGGTCGCCCAGGCCGTCGTCCGCGACGGCGGGAACGCGGTGCTCGGCGCCCGCACCGAGGCGCATCTCGCCAAGGCGGCGGACGAGATCGACCCCGGCGGCACCCATGTCGCCTGGCGCTCGACCGACATCAAGGACGCCGGGCAGTGCGAGGCGCTGGCCGCGCTCGCCGAGGAGCGCTTCGGCGGGATCGACGCGGTCGTCCACGTGGCCGCCATGGACGGCTACTCCGGCGGCCTGGCGGACGCCGACTTCGAGACCTGGAAGACCGTGCTGGACGTCAACCTGCTCGGCACGCTGCGGATGACCAGGGCCTGCCTGCCCGCGCTGCGCGGGCGCGGCGGCGGCTCGGTGGTCTTCATCGGCACCCAGTCCGCCGTGGCCGCCCCGTCCCAGGTCCGGCAGGCGGCGTACGCGTCCTCCAAGGGCGCGCTGACCTCGGCGATGTACTCGCTCGCCCGCGAACTCGGCCCCGACCGGATCCGGGTCAACACGGTTCTCCCGGGCTGGATGTGGGGCCCTCCGGTCCAGGCCTTCGTGAGCTTCACCGCGCACACCGAGGGCGTACCCGAGGACGAGGTGCTGCTCCGGCTCGCCGACCGGATGGCGCTGCCGGAGCTGGCCACGGACGGTGACGTCGCGGAGGCCGCGGTCTTCCTGGCCTCCGACCGGGCGCGCGCGATCACCGGCCAGTCGCTGCTGGTGAACGCGGGCGAACTGATGCGCTGACAGGGGGGCGGAGCCCGGCGGGGCCCCGTCCGGCGTGCGGTCGTTCCGGCGAAGTACCCGCTCATGGTGGGGCGCCGCATGCGGTCACAACAACGTCAAGTAAGGTCAAGAACAAGTAAAATCGTTCTACTCGCTGATCGGTGTTCATGTCCTTGAACGCCGATGGTCTTGACCATGCCCTTTCCAGGCGGTTCAATCTGGGGCGCCGCCCCGCGACGGACGTACCGGCGAAGTGCGCTCCCGTTCACAAGGCGGACCCCTGGAAGGGGCACAACGCATGAACAGTCTCGACTGGGCCGTACTCGTCGGCTACTTCGGCGTGATGGTCGCCATCGGCCTGTGGTCCCACAAACGCGTCGACGACGTCAGCGACTTCTTCACCGCGGGCGGCCGCATGCCCTGGTGGCTGTCCGGCATCTCGCACCACATGTCCGGCTACAGCGCGGTGATGTTCACCGGCTACGCCGGCATCGCCTACACCTACGGCGTCACCTCGTACGTCACCTGGTCCTTCCCGATCGCCATCGGCATCGCCATCGGCGCCAACCTCTTCGCGCCCCGGCTCAACCGGCTGCGCTCCCGGCTGCACGTGGCCTCGCCGCTGGAGTATCTGAAGAACCGCTACAACGTCCCGACCCAGCAGGCACTCGCCGTCTCCGGCGTGCTGCTCAAGATCGTGGACGTGGGTGCCAAGTGGGCGGCGATCGCCACCCTTCTGTCGGTCTTCACCGGGGTCTCCCTCAACCAGGGCATCCTCATCACCGGCGCCGTCACCGCCGTCTACTGCACGGTCGGCGGGCTGTGGGCGGACGCCCTCACCGAACTGGGCCAGTTCGTCATCCAGCTGCTGGCCGGCCTGGCCATGCTGGTGGCGGTCCTGGGCGAGATCGGCGGGATCAGCGGGCTGTGGACGGTCTGGGACAAGCTGCCGGACAACCACACCGCGCCGACCGCCGGGCCCTACACCCTGACCTTCCTGCTGGCGTACCTGTTCATCAAGACGTTCGAGTACAACGGCGGCATGTGGAACCAGGCCCAGCGCTACATGGCCACGAGCAACGCCCGCGAGGCCACCCGCTCGGCGCGGCTGTCGTCCGTGCTGTGGTTCGTCTGGCCGCTGATCCTCTTCTTCCCGATGTGGGTCGCGCCGCTGCTGGTGAAGGCGCAGAAGCCGGACGCCTCCGACTCGTACGCCCTGCTGACCGAGCAGCTGCTGCCGCACGGCCTGCTGGGTCTGGTCGTCGTCGGCTTCTTCTCGCACACCATGGCCATGTGCTCCTCGGACGCCAACGCCATCGCCGCCGTCTTCACCCGGGACATCGCGCCCGTGCTGTCCAAGGCGGCGCGCGACTGGAACGCGCGGGCCGGACTGCTGGCGGCGCGGCTCACCACCGTGGCCTTCCTCGCCCTGTCGATGGCGGTGGCCACCCAGGTCAACTCGCCGACCTTCAAGGACATCATCACGGTCGTCATCAAGTGGGTGGCCGGTCTGATGGGCCCGATCGCCATCCCGTTCATGCTCGGGCTGCTGCGTCCGTTCCGGAAGTCCGGCCCCACGGCCGCACTGGTCTCCTGGGCGGCGGGCCTGTTCGCCTTCTGGCTCACCAACTACGGCCTGGACGGCGTGCAGCTGCAGATCCAGATCGTGACGCCGCTGGCGACCTCGCTCGTGCTCTACGTGCTCATCGGCTTCGTGAAGCCCGAGGACACCCCGGAGCGGGACGCGCTCCTGGCGCGGATCAACTCCGACGGCGACGGGGACGGCGCGGCCGCCGCGGCGGCCGCGCCCGAGGAGCCGGCGAAGGCCTGACGGGCCGTGTCCCGGGGCGGGCCCTCGCCC